>JAWOEG010000099.1:0-129024 GCA_046482875.1 Eubacteriales bacterium
AAAGCTCTTCATCGTTTTTACCAAAAATTGATGATAATGCTTTTTAAAAAACAGAAGAACCAGCTAAAATACAGGAACATGTCCAGAATTATTTAGATTTATTCTACGGCATAACAGGAAAAACAATAACTACAGAAGATATGATAGTACAATCTGAAAAAATTTACAACTTCCAAAGAGTATTTAATATAAGAATGGGCAAGGGTCTTAGAAAACATGATAAATCTCCATATAGAATGATGGGACCTGTAACAAAAGAAGAGTATGAATCAAGACAGGAAAGATACGACACACAACTAAAAGAAAAAGTAGGATATAATCCAGAAGGAAAAACAACAGAAGAAAAAATCAAAGCTCTGAGAGAATTCAAATATGATCAGTATGAGCAACTGGCAGATGCAGTGTATAAAAGAAGAGGTTGGACAATGAATGGAGTTCCTACAAAAGAAAAACTACAAGATTTAGGAATGGATTTTCCAGAAGTACTTGAAGTTATAGAGAAACATCTGTAAAATAGATGATAGGAATTTAAATTCCTATCATTTTTTTATTTTTTGTTGTGAGGTGGTAGAGTGATATTAAATAATAAAAAGTTTAAAAAGTACAAAGAAGGAATGACTGTAGAAGATTTAATTGAGTATAAAAATTTTAACAGAAACCTAATTATTGTAAAGGTAAATAATAAATTAATAAATAAGAATAATTACAAAAAAAGAAAAATAAAACAGGACGATAGAGTAGAAATTCACTATTTACTTGCTGGTGGGTAAAGTCGACCTATAATTGAACTTGCAGGAGGAAAAATGTCAAAATTTAATTATTTAATAAAAGAATGGATAGTGCCTATAGTAGTCGCCTTAATAATTGTTTTTTTTCTAAATAAGTTTATATTTGTTTTAGTTACTGTACCTACTGGATCTATGATAAAAACCATAGAACCAGGAGATAAATTATTCGTATCAAAACTTATAGACGAGAATAACTTAGAGAGACAAGATATTATAGTATTTGATTCTGAAGAGTTAGATAAGATTCTAGTCAAAAGACTTATAGGATTGCCGGGTGAAAAGATTTACATAGATAGAGAAGGAAATATTTATATAAATGAAGAGAAACTAGAAGAAAATTATGCTGTGAAATCCACCCAAGAACCACAAGAATTTTTAGTCCCAGATGATTGCTATTTTTTCTTAGGAGATAATCGGCCAAACTCCAGAGATGCAAGGTATTGGGAAAATCCATATATAAATAAAAAATTTATAATGGGAAAGGCTGTATTTAGATTCTTTCCCTTTACAAGAATAGGGAGGTTGAAGTAAATAATGAAAAAATTAGAAAATATTCAATATGAGGAAGTATTTAAAAATTTTGAAATGATAAATAAAATACCCAGATGTTCCAAAGAAGAAGAAAAAATAAGTAATTTTTTAAAAGAATGGGCTGAAGAAAGAGGCTTTGAAGTTATACAAGATAAAGCGCTAAACATAATTATTAAAAAACCAGCAACAGATGATAGCAAGAGTAAATCAACACTAATACTTCAAGGACATATGGATATGGTTTGTGAAAAGAATGCTGATAAAAAGCACGATTTTAGTGAGGACCCAATAGAATTAGTAATAAAAGACGACTACATATATGCTGATAATACTACCTTAGGCGCGGATAATGGTATTGCAGTTGCTATGTTTATGACTATTTTAGAATCGAATAAAATAAAACATCCCAACCTAGAAATACTTATTACTACTGACGAGGAAAGCGGAATGACTGGTGTTTTAAACTTAAATCCAAACAACCTAAAAGGAAAAACATTAATAAATTTAGATAGTGAAGGAGAAGGAGTATTTACAGCAGGATGCGCTGGTGGCGGAAGATTAAGCTTGAAAATAAAAAAAGAATTAAAAGATAGTGCTTTTAATAATACATATAGGATATTTGTTCATGGTTTAAGTGGAGGACATTCGGGAGTAGATATTGATAAAGAAAAAGCTAATTCTAACAAAGTTTTAGGTAGAATACTTTATGGAATAGAAAAATATATAGATATCGAGAAAATTTGCGGTGGATCAAAAACTAATGCCATTCCAAGAGAAGCAGAGGCGGTTATAAAAACAGACGACTATGAGATTGTAAAGAATACTATTGAAACCTTAGAAAAAGAAATAAAAAATGAGTACCAAACTTCCGATTCAAATATGTTTATTGAAATAAAAAAAATCAATTCTGATATAAAAGAAGTTTTTACAGATGAGACTAAGAAAAAAATTATTAGAGGAATAAATCTAATTAAAAATGGTCCTTTGAAAAAAAGCACAGAAATCGAACTAATTATCTCTTCAAATAACTTGGGAGTTATAAGAGAAGATGATAATTATGTCGAATTGGTATGCGCCCCAAGAAGCTCTGTAGAATCCGTTTTAAGGAAATTTAGGCATCAAATGGCTCAACTTTCAGAAGTTTTGGATGTAGAGTATGTCGAAGGAGATTTTTACCCAGGATGGGAATATGCTAAAGAATCTTATATTAGAGATTTGTGTAAAAAGACTTACAAAAAAACTTTCGGTGACGATGCTCAGGTAATTGCTATTCATGCTGGATTAGAATGCGGTTTTTTGTCTGAAAAAATAAATGGTCTAGATGCAATTTCCTTCGGTCCTAATATGAAGGATATACATACACCTAATGAACATTTGAGTATTAAATCTACACAGCGTGCATATAAGCTATTATGTAATATATTAGAAAGTTATAAATAATAAATATGAAATATAAGTTAGTAGTTTTAGATTTAGACGGAACTTTATTAAAAGATAATAAAAGTATAAGCATACAGACAGTAGAGTATATAACTCGTTTAAAAAAAACAGGAGTGGATGTAGTTATAGCAACAGGTAGGTCTTATTATCATGGAAAGAAATTAATTGCTCCATTAAAAGAAGATATGATAGTATTATCTAACAATGGAAGTATAGTAAGGCATACCTCCGATGATGAAGTGATTTTTTCTAACTATCTAAAAAAAAGTGAAGCAAGAAATATAATTTATGAATCCGTTAAATCAGGTTTTCATCCTATAATACATATAAATAAATTTGACCAAGGCTATGATTTAGTTATTGAAAAGAATCCCAACACCTTAGGATACAATGGTTACATGGAAAAAGACGATGTAAGGTATAGAAGAGTAAGTTTTGAAAAAATCAATTACGAATATATACTTTCTGTTTGTATTGCTGGAGAATTTTATAAACTTGAAAACTTCAGAAATAATATTTTGAAAAAGTATCCTAATACATATAATTCTTTTACATCTAGAAATTTAAAAATAAGGGCACTTTTGGAATTCTTAGATGTTAAAGGATGTAAATGGGAAGGAATAAAAAGATATGCTAAATCAAAAGATATTATGCCTGAGGAAATAATATCTATAGGGGATGACAACAATGACATGGAGTTGATAAAGAATTCTGGGTTGGGCATAGCTATGAAAAACGGAACTGAAGAAATAAAAAAATCTGCTGATAAAATAACTAATTTTGACAATAATTCAGAGGGTGTAATAAAAGAACTCCGAAATCATTTTAATATAGGGACTGAAAGTAAATGACTAAAAGATTATATTACAAATATTCAGAATATTTAAAAGACAAGTACGAACAAAAAGTTTATAAAGTACCTGTAAACATAAATGCAACCTGTCCAAATCGAGACGGGAACATTGGATATGGAGGTTGTATTTTTTGCGGTGAAGAGGGTGCTGGATTTGAATTACTAGACAAAGAGAATAGCGTAAAAAATCAAATTGAAAAAAATAAAGAATTTATAATAAAAAAATATAAAGCTAAAAAATTTATAATTTATTTTCAAAATTATACTAATACATATATAAAATTTGAAAAATTTAAAAAACACATACTAGAATGTTTAGGAAAGGATATTGTAGAAATATCAATATCTACAAGGCCTGATTGCATAACTGATGAAATGATAAATTTTTTGGAGGGAGTAAAGTATAAAAATAAAATAAATATTAATTTTGAATTAGGTTTACAAACCTGTAACTATAAGACATTAAAAAAATTAAACCGAGGTCATACTTTAGCAGAGTATATTTATGCTGTAAATAAAATTAAGAATAGTAGTTTTGAAATATGTACTCATATAATTTTGAATTTGCCTTGGGATGATAAAGAAGATGTTATAGAAAATGCAAAGATAATATCTAGTTTAAAAATAGATACAGTCAAAATTCATTCTTTATATATTTTAAAAGATACAGTATTAGGGGAAATGTATAAAGAGGGAAAAATCAAAATTATTAATCAAGATGAGTATATTAAAAGGATGATTTTGTTTTTAGAGTATTTAGATCCTGAAATAGGAATACAAAGACTATTTTCAAGAGCACCAAAAGAAAGAACTTTATTTTGTAATTGGGATACTAGTTGGTGGAAGTTAAAAGATTATTTTATAGACGAAATGAAAGGTAAAAGTAGTTATCAAGGCAAAAAATTCAATTATTTGGAAGCTAAAGTTGTAAAAAAGAATTAAGAATTTAAAGGTTTTAATTATGGAAAAGGTTTTCCATATATGATATAATTAAAAAAAAGTTAGGAGGAGATAAAAATGGTCAATTTAGTATGCGGCAAGCAAGGAACTGGAAAAACACGAAAAATGATAGAATTTGGTAATAATGCAATTAAAGAAATGAAGGGTAAAGTAGTGTTTTTAGAAGCTAATAATAAGCATATGTATGATTTAGACCATGATATCAGATATATCAATACTAAGGAACACTGTATGATGAATGCAGATCAATTCTTAGGTTTTGTAAGTGGATTATTAGCAGCAGATTATGATATAGAACACGTTTATATAGATGGACTTTATAAAATAGCAAAGATAGAAATGGAAGATTTGAAAAAGATTATCCAAAAACTAAATAATACTTCAAAAGAATTTGAAGTGGATTTCTACATGAGTGTTAACTTTGATGAAAATGAGCTTGATAGTGATGTTAAAAAATATATATTAAATTAACTAAAAAAAGCTTTGATGAAAACATCAAAGCTTTTTTTGCATTTAATTACTTTATTTGATAAAATCTTAGTTCAAAGTAATAATATTTTATCTTAGAAAGGTGTCCAAATTGAAACATTATAAAAAAGAAGTGAATATATTTGATGAATTTTTTGAACATAGAGATTCTCTCATACTGCAATATAAGAATGGTGATATAACAAAAAAAGAATACATAGAAGAAAATCACAAGTATATTTTAGGTATGAAAATTAAGCCGTTTAGAAGAATTGATAGTTACGAGAAAGGGATGTATAACTATCAGTATTACAATATGATGGCTAAGTATTACAATCTATTAGCAAAAGAGGTAAAAAATAATTCGAAACATATTTCTTATTACAAAAAATATTTAGACGATTGCAATTATTTTTATAACGAAAAGGATAAAACTACCTTTAGACTTTTAAGATTACTGAAATATGAAAATGTAACATCATACTTTATAAAGGTTAAATCCAGGCAATTAAAAAATGTGCTTTATGAAATAGTTCTTGAAGATTATGAATATGCAGTGTTGCACTCTAAAAGCATATGGATTTTAAATGTTTTAAAAAAAGAGGGAATATTTTTAGAGAAAGAAAGAAAATCAGTAATAGATTACTATGTTAATGAAGAATATTAAAAAAAACTATTTAAAAAGAAATTTCTTTTTAAATAGTTTTTAAGTTAATTTGTTCTTGAAATAATTTTTAAAATTTCTTCTATTGTAGCTGTACTTTCTATTAAGAAATCACCAGATTTTAATTGAGTATCCAATCCTAATTCTATAGCTATTTGAATAAATTCATCTTTGCTATCAATTAAACCCCTGGATATTAAAATGTCAGCTATACCTTGAGCGCTTGTACCTGATGGTATTTCAACTAGTACTTGCTCGGGTTCTTCTTGAACTGGCTCTTCAGGTTCTTCTTCAGGCTCTTCATCCTCTGGAGATTCAATGCCTGTACCGGTAGGATTTTCTTCTTCAATAGCAGGTGGAATATCTTCACCCTCCATTGGTTCCTTGTTCAGGTTAATATCAAATAAAACATTAAAACGCCATATAAGAATTAAACCTATGACCACAACTACAATAATAATAAGAGCATAATCAGTTATTTCATAAAAAAAATCTTTAATAAAATTTATTAATTTCTTCAAAGGCATCACTCCAAATATTTATATATTAAATATACCATATATAATAAAGCCATTCAATATAAACTACATAAAGAATAAATTAATTAATAAACAAAGAGGTATAAAATGAGAAAAATTATTATAAATGATAATGAAAAAAATCAAAGATTTGATAGATTTGTATCAAAGTATTTAAACAAGGCAGGAAATTCATTCATACAGAAGATGATTAGGAAAAATAATATTGATTTAAACGGTAAAAAAGCTAGGCCAGACCTTATATTAAAAAGAGGTGATATTGTAGAATTTTATCTAGCTGAAGAAACTATAAAAAAATTTAGAGAAGAAAAGACTTACATAAAAACAGAAAAATTATTAAATATAATTTACGAAGATGAAAATATAACAATTATAAATAAACCTATTGGCATAACAATACAACCGGATGATACAAATAAAATTTCTCTTATAGATATGCTATTATCTTATTTGAATTATAATGAAAAATACAGCAGTAAGACATTCAGGCCTGCTTTCGTTAATCGAATAGATAAAAATACCAGTGGAATTGTATTGGCAGCAAAAAATTATAAGGCATTAAAAGCTCTTAATAAAAATATGAGAGAAAGAAATATAAAAAAATATTACAAAGGAATTATAGAAGGAAATATAAATGACAATATTAAATTAGAAGATTATATAATAAGAAAAAATAAGAAAACATTAGTAAATAAAAGAAAAGGAAAAAAAATAATAACTAATATTAATCCATTAAAAAACAATCAGAATTATACTTTAGTGGAAATAGAATTAATAACAGGAAGAACCCATCAAATAAGGGCTCATTTAGAAAGTATAGGACACCCCTTGTTAGGAGATATAAAATATCAAGGTAAAAAAACTGAAAAAAGTAAATACTATTACCTACATTCTTACAAAATTAAATTCCAGGGATTTAGAGGAGAATTAAAATACTTAAACAATAAAACCTTCCAAGGAGATTTACCTGAAGATTTTAAAAATAAAATTGATTTGTATTTTGGTAATTAAAAGTGGAAAATATAATAGCACATATAGATATGGATGCTTTTTACGCATCAATTGAAATCAGGGATAACCCTAGTTTAAAAGGAAAACCAGTTTTAGTAGGGGGCAAATCTAATAGAGGAATTGTAACAACCTGTTCTTATGAAGCAAGAAAATACGGTATAAAATCAGCTATGCCTATATTTATAGCTAAGAAAAAATGTCCCAATTGTATTATAGTGAAGCCAGATCACGATAAATACTCCAAAGTATCGAAAGAAATATTTAAATTAATAAATAAAAACATAACAAAAAAAATCGAAAAAATTTCTATTGATGAAGGTTACCTTGACTTAACTGACCACAGATTTGATTATATGAATAGAATAAATTTTTTAAAAAAACTAATAAAAGAAGAGGTCGGCATTACTTTTTCTGTAGGTATATCATATAACAAGTTTTTAGCTAAACTAGGATCAGATTGGAACAAACCCGATGGAATAAAAATAATAAAAAAAGAGGATATACCGAATATTTTAAAGCCAATGAGTATTAGTAAGGTGTATGGTATTGGTGAAAAATCAAAAAGAAATCTAAATAATATTGGTATTTACACAATAGGAGATCTACTTCTGATAAAGAAAGAGTATATGGTTGAAATTTTTGGCAAACATGGAGTAGAAATATATGATAGAATAAGAGGCATAGACTTAAGAAAAGTAGATTATGGAAGCAAAATAAGCAAATCTATTGGCAAAGAAAAAACATTAAAATCTGATACAAAAGACATAAAAAAATTAAAAAAATATTTGTATTATTTTTCAAAAGAAATATGTGATAATTTAAATAATAAAGAGTTATACTTTAAAACAATTACATTAAAATATAAAACGGAAGATTTTGAAAAACATACAAAAAGTAAAACTATAAATACTTATAGCTGTAGTGTTAAAACTTTATTTAATGAATCATGTAAATTATTAAATGAGATAAATTTAGATATAAAATTGAGGTTAATAGGTCTTTCAGTTTCAAATTTTATTAATTATGATAAAAAACAGTTGAGTTTTTTCGATTAGAGAGTAATGATTAATGATTGCTTTTTGTTAATAAAGAAACTACATATAAATATTAACAATTAAAAAAGTTCCTTAAGGAGGAATCAAATGAATAGATATAACGAAGATACATGGAACCAAATAAGAAAATATGAAAATACGTTAGGAATAATATTTACTTTAGCTGTTAAAAAAATTTTAGGAAAAGAAAAAAAAGTTTACATAGAACACTCAATAAACAAAGGTTTATACGTAGAGTTAAATATAAATTTAGAAGCTATAGAAAAAAATATCGAAAAAATAAAGATACAGATGGAAGAAATTTCAAAGAGAAATATTTCTATTAATAAAGAAATTGTATCTAAAGCAAAAACTATAAAAATTTTTAAAACTCAGTGTATGACAGATAAGGTTAAGCTTTTTAAAAGTTTAGATAAAGAAAATTTTGTATTATATAGAATTAACGGATATTATTTCAACATAAATGGTCCTGTATTTGAAACGACAGGTAAAATAGATAAGTTTGGTATTAAGATAGAATCAAGAGGTATAGTTCTGACTTATCCTAGGAAAGATACAATGGATAAAATACCTGAATATGTAAAGCAGGAAAAACTCTTGAAAATCTTTAGAGAGTCTGAAAATTGGGCAAAGATAATAGGAATAAATATCATCGGTGAACTAAACGAACATACGTTGAATGATGATTTAGAAGATATCATACGAGTAAGTGAAGCACTTCACGAAAAAAAGATAGCTAAAATAGCTGATGAAATATGCGAAAGTGAAAGTAAGATAATTCTTATAGCTGGACCATCTTCTTCTGGTAAAACTACATTTTCTCATAGATTAGGTGTTCACTTAAGGGTAAATGGTAAAAAATTCCATACTGTCGGATTAGATGATTATTTTGTTGAAAGGCATCTAACCCCAAAAGATGAGGAAGGAAATTATGATTTTGACACTATAGAAGCCTTAGATCTAGAATTATTTAACCAACACTTAAAAAAACTTTTACTAGGAGAAGAAGTAGTAATTCCAACTTTTGATTTTAAAACTGGAAGCAGATCATTTGAAAAAAAACCTATTAAAATAAGCGATACTGAATACCTAATAATCGAAGGAATACATGGGCTTAATGAAAGACTTACAAAAGATATTGACAAAAAAGATAAGTTTAGAATTTACATAAGTGCATTAACTCAGTTAAATGTGGATAATCATAACAGGGTATCAACTACTGATTTACGATTATTAAGAAGAATGATAAGAGACAGTAAATATAGAGGATATGATGCTGCTAAAACCTTAGACTTATGGAATAACGTAAGAAAAGGAGAAGAAAAATATATATTTCCATTTCAAGAAAATTCAGACGTTATGTTTAATTCATCTTTGATTTATGAATTAGCAATATTAAAAAAACATGCTTTAGAAGTATTAGAAGAGCTGGATGATAATGGAAAATTTGCATCAGAGAAGAAAAGATTGGTTCAATTTCTTGACTTTATAATTGGATTTGATGATGATTTTATGATTCCAAATACATCTATTATTAAAGAATTTATTGGTGGAAGTTGTTTTAGAAAAAGGACTCATTGAGAGTCCTTTTAGAATTCAAGACCTTCTTTTTTTAGACCTACATTAAGGGATAAACCTATACAGACCATATTTACCAGCATAAAAGTACCGCCATAACTTATAAATGGTAGTGGTATTCCCGTTACAGGTGTAAGACCAATTGTCATACCAATATTTTCGAAGATGTGAAACAGCATCATTCCGCTAAATCCAATAACCATTAAAGAACCAAAAGTATCTAAAGAATTTTTAGAAATTTTTATTAGTCTATACATAAGAATTATATATAGGAATATTAAAACACCTCCACCCATTAAGCCTAATTCTTCACCTATTACAGCGAAAATAAAATCAGTCTCTTTAGCCGGCAAAAATCCATATTGATTTTGAACACCTTTATACAATCCTCTTCCGAATAATTTTCCTGAGCCTATTGCAATCTTGGATTGTAAAACTTGATATCCGGCGCCTTGAGGATCTAGCAAAGGGTTAAAAAAAACTTTAATCCTATCTATTTGAAACTTCTTCAAATTCATATAAATTATAGGTAGAGCTCCAAGGGCTAAAATAACAGCAGATATGATGTATTTATAGTCTATTCCACTTATAAAAAGCATAATTGCTATGAAAAACAACATAACCATAGCAGTACCAAAATCCGGCTGCATTAAAATAAGAATAATAGGAACACCAGCAAAAGCTAATATTTTTAGTAAGGTAAAAGGCTTATTTAAAGTGTTTTCGTTTTTTTCTATAAATTTTGATAAAGATATAATAATCCCTATTTTTGCTATTTCTGAAGGCTGAAAGGTAATAGGTCCAACAGAGAGCCAACTTCTAGCTCCCCACTGGTCTTCACCAAAACCAAAGATTAAAACAGCTAAAAGAAGAATGTTTGAAATACTGTATATGATTAGATACAAGTTGCCGTAAATTTCATAATCTATAAACAATAATACTGTAACAGCTGCTAAACCTAAAATGAAAGCTATCAACTGAGTTTTAACGAAAGGATTAGACAAGAAACTATTGCCAGATGTTGCACTGTTGATCATTATCAATCCATAAATAGTTAAGATTATTACGTCAATTATTAATATAAAATCAAATCTTTTAAGTGTTTTTTTATTTAAATTCAAATTTTTAACCGTCCTTAATAATTAAAATCCAAGTTCTTCACCAACTATAATAACGTTAATTCTATCTTTCAACCTGTTATACCTAGTAATTAAAATCTGACCACAAACACAATCATCTGTGTAGCAATTCATACAATAACCGGTTGTATTACAAGGTGTGTTTAAATTAAGTCTTTTTACATTAGGTGGTGCAGCATCGTTCTGAACCCTTTTAACAGCAGCTTCTACATCTCTTACCACTTTGTTCATTCCAACTACAATAATCAGTTTTTTTGGCCCAAAAGACATAGCAGCTACTCTATTACCATTACCGTCTATATTCACAAGTTCGCCATCTATAGTTAAAGCATTAGAACTAGTTATGTAAGTATCAGCAAAAGAAGCTTTTCTCATAAGGTCCCATCTTTCTTCTGGATTTTCCCCAATATCTCTGTCAATAACTTGATAATCTCCTTTTTTAACTGCGTCCAACAAACCTATTTCTTCTATTGTGGCAGAACCACCCCAAGACACACTGGAGCCTTCCTCAATTAAACTTAAAGATTTTTTTAAAGCTTCTTCCTTAGTAGAACAGTAAAAACCATTAATTTTTCTTTTTTCAAAATTTTTAATTATTGAATTAGCTTTTGATTTATAAGCTTCCTTTTTATAAGTCATAATTATCCTCCTTAAATATAGCATTACTTTGATATATATGTTATCATAATAAAACATTAATATAAAGAAAAACAGGAGTTATAATTATAAAAATAGGCCTTACATTTCAATAAGTAAAAGACACACGAATGTACTAAAATATGATAAAAAAATAGGAGTTACAAAATTTCAATTTTTTCTAAAAATTCTAGTGGAGGAAATATTAAAAAAATAATTTTACTGATATAGATAGTTTTAAAAAAGAAATAGGAATAATAATAAAACTAAAAAAAGGATGATTAATATGAAAAATAATATAGAAAAAATACTAAAAAACGTTCAAAAGCCTGCTAGATATACTGGTGGCGAATTAAATAGCTACAATAAGAACAAAAATGATATGGATTTAAGATTTTTGTTTGCTTTTCCTGATGTATACGAAATAGGTATGTCTCACTTAGGTATGCATATATTGTACAATATGTTGAATAAAGAGAAAGACATATGGTGTGAGCGGGTTTTTTCTCCTTGGACAGATATGGAGGAAGAATTAAGAAAAAACGACTTGGAACTTTTTTCAATAGAAAGTTGGGACAGCATAAAAGAGTTTGATATAATTGGATTCACTCTTCAATATGAGATGAGTTATACAAACATTTTAAATATATTAGACTTAGGTAAGATACCTATAAAATCAAAAGATAGAGAAGAAATACACCCTTTGGTAATTGCAGGCGGACCCTGTGCGTATAATCCAGAACCTCTTCATGAATTTATTGATATATTTGTAATAGGAGAGGGAGAAGAAGTAACCCTAGAGTTAACTAATCTACTGAAAAGCATGAAAAAAAATGAAGATTATAATAAAAATAAATTTCTTGAAGAAGTCTCAAAAATAGAAGGAATTTATGTTCCTGAATTTTATGAAGTAGAATACTTTGAAAACGGTTTAGTAAGTGGAAGAAAAATAATAAATAAAAATGCAAAACCTATGGTTAAAAAAAGAATTATAAAAGATTTGAATAATTCTTTTTACCCTGAGAAAACCATCCTTCCTTACATTGAAACTATTCACGACAGAGTAATTGTAGAAATTTTTAGAGGATGTACTAGAGGTTGTAGATTTTGCCAGGCGGGGATGATATACCGTCCTGTAAGAGAAAAAAATAAGGAAACTATAATAAAACAAGGACAGAAATTACTCAAAAATACTGGTCACGAAGAAATATCTCTTTCATCTTTAAGTAGTGGTGATTATTCTGATATAGACAACTTAATAATTGATTTGCTGGATCAATACGAAAAAGATAATATTAATGTAGCTTTGCCATCGCTGAGAATGGATTCTCTTTCAGACGAATTAATAAATAGAATTCAAAGTGTTAGGAAGTCTAGTATTACATTTGCACCTGAAGCAGGAAGTCAAAGGATGAGAGATATTATAAATAAAAATATTACAGAAGAGGATATTACTGGAAAATTGAAGGAATTATTTGATTTGGGATGGTCCGGTGTTAAACTATACTTTATGATAGGCCTTCCAGGAGAAGAAAAAGATGATGTATTAGGAATAAAAGAATTAGCTTATAAAATCAAAGATTTGTTTTTCAAAAGACCCAAGGAAGAAATAAAAGGGAATTTTAAGCTGACTACTAGTGTTTCATGTTTTGTACCTAAAGCCTTTACACCTTTTCAGTGGGAAGCTCAAAATGATATAGAGAAGTTTTATGATAAAATTAACCTTCTTAAAAACAATATTAAAGATAAGAAAATCACATACAATTATCATGAACCGGAAAGAAGTTATCTAGAAGGAGTTTTTGCAAGAGGAGATAGGAAAACATCAAAAGTACTTGAATTAGCTTGGAAAAAAGGTTGTAAATTTGATGGATGGGATGATAAATTCAAATTTGATAAATGGTTAGAAGCTTTTGCTGAAACAAATATAGATCCGGATTTTTATACAATAAGAAAGAGAGATTTGGAGGAAATTTTACCTTGGGATTTTATAGATACAGGAATAAATAAAGAATTTTTAATAAATGAAAAAATCAAATCTGAAAGTGAAAATGTGACCTCAGATTGCAAAGAATTATGTCATAACTGCGGTGTTAATAACAGTATTATGAAAGGACCATGCTATGAAAGTAATAATTAAGTATAAGAAAGTTGATAGGTTGAAATTTATTTCTCACTTGGATACTATAAGACTTCTTCAAAGGGCAGTTAGAAGAGCAGAAATAAAGATTTTGTATTCCAAAGGGTATAATCCACATCCTAAATTTTCTTTTGCTATGCCTTTATCATTAGGATTAGAAACATACGGAGATTATATAGAGATAGAATTAGAAGACTTTGAGAATCCTAATACAATCAAAGAAAGATTAAATAAAGTGCTACCTAAATATTTTCAGGTAATAGATGCAGAAGAATCAGAAAATAATAAAACTCTAGCTGCTAGATTAAAATACGTGCTATATAAAATAGATTTAGAACTAAAAAATACAGATATTGATGAATTAAATAATATTAATGATATATTTTTCAAAGAAGAACAAATAGTTGAGAGAATTAAAATCAAAAAAAGAAGAAAAAAAGTAAAAAAATTTGATGGCAGAAAATTTATAGAAAAAATCGAACTGGTGGATTTTAAAGACAATAATGCAACGTTAAAAGTTAAAGGTATATTTTCCAATGAGGGTGCCATAAAAATGGAAGAGCTAGTAGAACTTTTAAAAAAATTGACTTTAAATATAAAAGATTATAAGATAGTTAGAGAAGATATGATATTCAAATAAATAAAGGTGTTATTATCACAACGTTATATTGACAAGCTTGAATTAATTTGATAGAATATTATTTCGTAAGTAGCCGCACTAAGTAGGTTTTAAAACGAGAGTACCTACACGGGCGAGACTGGTATGAGGAGGTGTATTTAGATGTATGCAGTAATTGAAACAGGTGGAAAACAGTATAAAGTACAAGAAGGCGAAGAGATTAGAGTAGAAAAACTTGACGTTGAAGAAGGAAGCGAATATAAATTCGATAAAGTTATGCTAATATCTAAAGATGGTGATTTAAAAATCGGGAAGCCATATTTAGATGAAGCTTTAGTAGATGCAACGATAGTGAAGCATGATAAAGGAAAGAAAATCATTGTTTTCAAGTATAAACCTAAAAAGGATTATAAAAAGAAACAAGGACATAGACAACCTTACACACAGGTTAAAATTGATAAGATAGAAGGCTAGTTATGATATCTATCAAAGTAAAGAGTAATAAAAAATCATATGTTGGTGTAGAAATATCAGGGCACTCAAATTATGATGAAGTTGGAAAAGATATTATTTGTTCAGCAGTTTCAATTCTTTCATATACACTACTGAACTCATTGAATTCAATAGGTGAAATTGATGAAAAGTATATAAGCATTGAAGAAAAGGAAACTGAAGGACTTTTAGCTATTAACATAGCTAAGAAAAATGAAAAAACAAATATTTTGTTTGAAAATTTCTTAGTGGGTATTGAATTATTGATAGAAGATTATAGTAATTATATTACACTGAAGCATGAGGAGGTGTAACAATGTTAAAGAAACTAAATTTACAATTATTTGCACATAAAAAAGGTGTAGGTAGTACAAAAAATGGTAGAGATAGCGAATCAAAAAGACTGGGATTGAAAAAAGGCGATGGACAGTATGTTGTTGCAGGAAATATCTTAGTTAGACAAAGAGGAACCAAAATACATCCAGGTAATAATGTTAAAAAGGGTGGAGATGACACTTTATTTGCTCTTGTCGATGGAATTGTAACATTCGAAAGAAAAGACAAAAGAAGAAAACAAGTGAGTGTATATTCTAAACAAGCATAAATATTGAACCTACCTTAATATTTGGTAGGTTTTTTTAATGAAGGAAGTGATAAATTGTTCGTAGATTATGCAAAAATTGAACTAAAAGCTGGAGACGGAGGCAACGGAGCTGTAGCATTTAGGAGAGAAAAATATGAACCCATGGGTGGTCCAGCTGGTGGCGATGGAGGTAATGGTGGAAATATTATCTTTAGAGTAGATGAAAGAAAAAGAACACTGATGGATTTCAAATACAAAAGAATTATAAAAGCAGATAATGGTGAAAATGGAAGAAATAAAAATAGATATGGTAAAGATGCTGAAAATATAATTTTAAGTGTACCTAAGGGCACTATTGTTAGAGATGAAGAAACAAACAGAGTAATTGCTGATTTAGTAAGAAAGGACCAAGAAGTAATAATAGCAAAAGGTGGTAGAGGTGGTAGAGGTAACACAAAATTTAAAAGTTCTACTAGAAGGTCTCCTAGATTTTCTGAACCAGGAAGGAAAGGCCATGAATTAAAAGTGGTTCTTGAACTTAAACTAATTGCTGATGTAGGTTTAGTAGGATTTCCAAATGTAGGTAAATCAACTTTGCTTTCTAAAATATCTTCAGCAAAGCCTAAAATAGATAATTACCACTTTACAACTTTAAAACCAAATCTTGGAGTAGTACATCTTGATGAAGAAAAGAGTTTTGTAGTTGCTGATATTCCAGGACTTATAGAAGGAGCTTCTACAGGAACAGGATTAGGGCATGATTTTCTTAGGCATATTGAAAGAACTAAAATATTAGCCCACGTAATAGATGCATCTGGCTTTGAAGGAAGAGATCCATTAGAAGATTTTAATAAAATTAACAGGGAATTAGAAAACTACAGTAAAGTATTGAGCAAAAAGAAGCAGATTATTGTATTGAATAAGATTGACCTAATACAAGACCAGAAACAAATAGAAGAATTAAAAAGTAAATTCGAGAATGAATACGATATATATGATATATCGGCTATTTCAGGAAAGAATTTAAAAGAACTATTATATAAACTTTACAAAGAAGTTATAAATGTAGAAGATGAAATTACTTTTTATGAGGAAGTAGATTATAAAGTATACCAGGAAAAAGAAATTGATACAATTAATGTTAGAATAGAAAATAATAAGTACATAGCAGACGGTTATTTCTTAGATAGATTAGTTGATTCTACTAACTTTTCAGATTACGAATCTCTTAAGCATTTCCAGAAGGTTCTTAAGGATAAAAAAGTAATCGAGAAATTAGAGGAGTTGGGAGCAAAAGAAGGAGATACTGTATCTGTTTGTGGAATAGAGTTTGATTATATAGAATAGGAGTGATTAAAATTATATCAGGTAAAACAAGAAGTTATCTTAAATCTTTAGCTCATAAATTAGAACCGATAATTCAGATTGGTAAAAATGGATTAACAGAAGATGTTCTAAAAAGCATTGAAGAAGCTTTAGAAGCA
Organism: Eubacteriales bacterium; assembly: GCA_046482875.1. Classification (GTDB taxonomy): domain Bacteria; phylum Bacillota; class Clostridia; order Tissierellales; family Dethiosulfatibacteraceae; genus UBA8670. Next base: position 16,981 of record JAWOEG010000099.1, read on the forward strand.
AGAGAATTAATAAAAATTAATCTTTTAAATAACAGTTTATTAGATACCAAAGAAACAGCACATGAAATATGTAATAAACTAAAGGCAGAGTATATTCAGAGTATAGGAAATAAGATAGTAATTTATAGAGAATCTGAAGATGAAGTTATAGAAATACCAAAAAAAATGAAGTCCTAGGACTTCATTTTTTTATATTAATAATTTTAAATTTCTTTTATCGATACCTTCAGAATAATCTCGAGATTCTTTTATAAACTTAGAAACATCTTCGTTAGAAAAACCGAAAAGTCTAGGAGTACATCCAATTAGTATATCTATTACCATATCTATATCTAGGTCTATAGTTTTTTTAAAGTATTTTCTTAATATGTTATACCTGCCGCCGGTTTCTAAAGCAGAATATGCAGTAATCAAACTTTTATCATTAATTTTTTCGACTTTATTATTAATAGAATTATAATTTTTCTCAACATAATCTTCCATAAGAGTAAAAATCATATTACTGTTAATTATTTCTCGGTAAAATCTTTGATAATTATCATTCTTTAATATTATTTCAAAAAATATTCTTTCTTTAGCCATATACAGGGGCATTATATCCTTATTATTATTTTTATCGGGATAAGTTTTTCTAACTTCTTTTTCTATTTCTTTAAGAAATCCAATAAAAATTGATTTAGCTATATTGTCCTTGCTTTTAAAGTAATAAGAAATTAAACCAAGGTTTACATCAGCTAAATCAGCTATACCTTGCACGGTAGTTTTCCTATATCCATTAAAATAGAATAAAGATTTAGAAGCTTGTATTATTTTATTTTTTGTTTTTAGTCCTTTTTTATATCTTGCCATTTGATAACCTCTCTCATAATATAATAACATTATAATTATATAAATTCAATATTTAATATTAAATTTATTATTAGTTTTGTTGATAATGAAATCATAATGCCTTATTATATAATAAAGACAAATAGGAGGAAAAAATGGAAGGCAAATTAAATGTTAAATTACTAAGTTACACACCTGAACCCGAAAAAATTATTTCTGCTGCTGCAAAGCTTTGCTATTCTGATATATCAAGCGAAAAAATTATGGAAAATTTAAATGAAGAAAAGGCAAAGAAATTTATAAACTTTTTAATGGATTTAGGTCATGAGTCACCAATAGAACATGTATCTTTTAGTTTTTCAGTAGAAGGAGTAAGCAGAGTTTTGACCCATCAGCTGGTAAGACATAGAATTGCAAGTTATAGTCAGAGATCACAGCGTTATGTACAAGAAGGTCAATTTCACTATATTATACCTAAGGAAATTATAAAAATAGAAAAAGCAAAAGATATATACATTAAGCAGATGGAAAAAGACCAAGAGGTATATGATGAATTGGTAGATATTTTATTTGAAAAACATTTAAAAGATTTTAAAAAAAACAATACTATAAAAGAAGCTAAAAAATTAGCAAAGAAGAAATCTATAGAAGATGCAAGATATGTTCTACCTAATTCCTGTGAGACTAAAATTATGATAACAATGAATGCCAGGTCACTTATTCACTTTTTCAATTTAAGGTGTTGCAATAGAGCTCAGTGGGAAATAAGAGAATTAGCTGAAGAAATGCTAAAAGAAGTAAAAATTGTCGCACCCAACCTATTTGAAAATATAGGACCAAGATGTTTAAAAGGGCCATGTCCTGAAGGCGAAATGACCTGTGGAAGGGTAAATGAAGTTAGAAAAAAATATAAAAAATTATAGCTTCAGGCTATAATTTTTTTATTAAAGTTCTTATTTGTCCTACCATATAAAAAGATCCTATAAATGCTGAAATTGTTTTATCATCCTTAGATCTTGCTATTTTTACAGCTTCTGTATATGAATATAATGCTGTTATTTTGTTTGTTTTGGAAATATTTAATAATACATTTTTCAAATTATCAGAAGTAATAGCCCTATTGCTTTTGGGTGTAAGTGTATATATTTCATCAGCTAGTTCAAGAAGCTTAGAATTAATATTTTCTGGATTTTTATCATTCAGCATACCTATGAATAGAACCAATCGCTTATGAGCTAAAAAGCTACCAATAGTTTCTGTAAAAGCATCTATACCGTCTTTGTTGTGAGCAACATCTATTATTATATAAGGTTTTTGCTGGACAACCTCAAACCTTCCCGGCATAGTAGCTGTTTCAAGACCTTTTTTAATACTTTCATTACTAATTTTAAAATTCTTGTTTTTTAAAATTTCTGCAGTTTTTATGGCAACTAATAAATTTTTTAACTGATGGTTACCATAGAATTTAAAAGTTAAATTTTCAATAAGAAATTCTTCACTCTCATAAAATAACTTTCCTGAACTTTTTACTTTCAAATTATTATTTTTTGGGATATGTGTAGTAGAGTCTTTTTTATTAGCTTGATTTTTTATTACCTCTATAATATTTTCAGCCTGTGGATAAATTACTACATCATTATTTTTTTTAATTATACCAGCTTTTTCAAAAGCTATTTTTTCTACTGTATTACCTAAATATTCAGTATGTTCCAAACTAATAGAGGCTATTATTGAAATCAAAGATTTTTTTATAACATTAGTTGCGTCGTATCTACCACCTAAACCAACCTCTAAAATTAAAAAATCTACATTTTTTTTAAAAAAATATAGAAAACCAATTGCAGTTACTATTTCAAACTCGGTAGGATGATTAAATCCTTCTTCTAGAATTTCTTCTACTGCTGTTTTAACTTTACTAGTTATTTCAGATAAATCTTTTTCAGATATTTCTTTATTATCTATTTGAATTCGTTCGGTAAACTTTTCTAAATATGGTGATACAAAAAAACCTGTGCTGTAACCAGATTTTGTTAGGATAGCTTGTATCATAGCAGCAATAGATCCCTTTCCATTAGTTCCTGCAACATGTATAATATTAATACTATCTTGGGGGTTATTTAGTTTATTCATGAGTCTAGTTATATTATCGAGACCTAATTTGCTTCCGAATCTATAAGTTGAGTGTATATATTCCATTGATTCTTTATAATCCATTTATTCCTCCTGTATAATACTATTATTAGTATATTTTACATTATGTATTAAAAAAATCAATATTATATTTGTAATATAAAAAAAAATATGATAATCTTTGAGATGAAAATAAAATATATTTTTAGGTTTAAATGATTAATAGGGAAAGCGGTTTAAATCCGCTGCAGCCCCCGCTACTGTAATAGTTTATCATTTCTGAACACCACTATAAGGGAAGGTTGAAATGAGAATATACTAAAGCCAGGAGACCTGCCTAAAAAACCTATTACTGTACCTTCGGAGGGAAGGAGACATATATTTCTATCAATATGTTTACATCCTAACTTCGGGTTAGGTTTTTTTATTTTAAAAATGAAAAACAGGAGGATACTTATGAAAAGAAAAATTTTAAGTTTTATACTAATTTTAATCCTAATTGTAACAGCGGTAGGGTGTGGAAATCAAACTGATGATGAATTAGAAGATGAAAGCCCAGAGGAGACGCCAAAATCAGAACAAGAAGATGAAGATAGCGATTCTGATTACCCCATTACTATTGTAGATGGTTATGGTAATGAAATAGAGTTTAATAAACCTGCTGAAAAAATTATTTCAATAGCGCCTAGTTTTACAGAAACTATTTTTGCTTTGGGTGCAGGAGAAAGATTAGTTGGAGTAACTTCATACTGCAATTATCCAGAAGAAGCTCAGGGAATAGATATAATTGGAGACTTTGAGGGGCCAAATCTAGAAAGAGTAATTGAAAAAAGTCCTGATGTAGTGGTATCTTTATCTATGGCAGAAGATCAAAAATCTAAATTAGAAGATGCAGGTATAAAAGTTTTTTTACAAGATCCACAAAACCTAGATGAGGTTTTTGAAAACATAAAAGATTTAGGTCTTATATTAGGTTTGCAGGAAGAAGCTTCATCATTAACTTCTAATATGGCTTCAAAAAAAGAATCTATAGAAAAAAAAGTAGCTAACTTTGAAAGCAAAAAAGTATTCTATGAAGTATGGAGCGAACCCTTAATGACTGCAGGGCCAGGAAGTATAATTAATGAATTAATACTTTTATCTAATGGAGAAAATATTGCTTATGATTCACAATCATTATATCCAGAATACAGCTTAGAGTTACTTGTGGATAGAAACCCAGAAGTTTATTTAACAGCTGATGATGGTTTTAAAACCGTTGAAGATATTAAAAATAGAAGTGGATATGAAAATATTATGGCTATAAAAAATAATAAAATCTATATGCTTCATCCAGATATAGTTTCAAGAACAGGTCCAAGAATAATAGATGGATTAGAAATGATAGCACAAGCAATACATCCTGAAGCATTTCAAGGTAAGTAAAAAAGAGAGTGCTTAAGCATTCTCTTTTATTAATGGATTATTAAGGTGGTTAAATGAAAAAGAATAAATTCTTTATAATTGGTATTATAGTTTTTATAGTACTAATAATATTTGCATCCTTATCACTAGGAGCAGTAAAGGTAAATGTTAAAGATATTCTAAATATTATATATGGTAAAATTATAGGAAATGAAGAGGCTTATTTAAATATTGACAGTAGTACCGTATACATTATTTGGAATATAAGATTTCCCAGAATAATAGTAAGTCTTTTTATAGGTGGAATGCTTTCTATAGCAGGTGTAACCTATCAAGGTATTCTTAAAAATCCTATGGCAGATCCTTTTGTATTAGGAATATCTTCGGGAGCAGCACTAGGAGCAACAATAGGTATTATTAGTAAAATATCTTTTAATATTCTAGGTTTAAATTTTATAGCTTTAATGGCCTTTGCAGGAGCTTTGTTAGTAATTTTTATAGTATATAATATAGCTCGTATTAAAAATGAAATTCCAATTACTACACTACTTTTAAGCGGAATAGCTATGAGTCAGTTTTTGACAGCAATTTTGTCTATATTAATGATGCTCTTTGATAGAGATTTGAATAAAATATTCTTTTGGACATTAGGAAGTCTATCAGGGAAAGGTTGGGATAGTATAATAAGCGTAATTCCTTATACAGTATTAGGATTGCTTATACTAATGTATTATTCAAAAGATATGGATATATTACTCCTAGGAGATGAATCTGCTAAGAATTTAGGTGTTGAAGCCGATAGAGTGAAAAAAATAATTCTTGTGACTGCATCAATAATTACTGCAGCATCAGTATCTGTGTCTGGAATAATAGGCTTTGTAGGTCTTATAGTTCCTCATATAGTGAGGATATTTATAGGACCTAAGCATTTAAAACTAATACCTTTATCCTTCATAACAGGAGGGGCATTAATGGTTATATGTGATACTATAGCTAGAAGTATAATACCCCAAGAAATACCTGTGGGAATAATTACAGCTATATTAGGAGCACCATTCTTTATATACATATTAAAAAAGAAAAAAGCAGAGGTTTTTTAATGGATAAAATTTTGAGAGTAAGAAATTTAAATTATAGTGTTAACGGTTCAGACATAATAAAAGATATAAACTTTGACGTTTTAAAAGGAGAATTTATTAGCATCATAGGTCCAAATGGAGCAGGAAAAACTACATTAATTAAATGTTTAGCTGACAATCTTAATTATACAGGAACTGTAGAACTAAAAAGCAGATCTATAAAACAATATTCAAAAAAAGAAAAAGCTAGAATAGTTTCTGTAGTTCCTCAAGAATATACTCTACCTTTTAACTTTAAAGTGATTGATGTTATAAAAATGGGTCGTAACCCCTACAGAGATAAAAAAAGAAAAGAAGAAACTAATAAAAGTAATAATTTCATATATAATTCTATGGTGCAAACAAATACCTATAATCTAAGAAATAGATTTTACAACAGTTTAAGTGGAGGAGAAAAGCAGAGAGTAATAACAGCAAGAGCTATAGCACAAAATACTGATATAATATTTCTTGATGAAGTAACCTCAAGTTTGGATATGCATCATGAACTTGAAATAATAGAACTAATTTACAGACTAAATAGAGAAAAAAAAATAACTGTAATATCTATAATGCATGATCTTAACATTGCTTCTAGATTTAGTGACAGAATATTATTTTTAAATGACGGGGAAATTATAAAATTTGATACTCCTGAAAATGTATTTAATGTAAAAAATTTATCTAAAGCATACAGTATGGAAATGATTATAAGAGATAACAAACTTCTTAATTATAAAGAAATAGTACCCTTAAGAATCAATAGAGATATTGATAAAAAAGATAAAAATATACATATAATATGTGGTGGTGGAACAGGAGAATATCTCATAGAAAAGCTATTTTCCGATAGATATAATATTAGTTGTGGAATAATTCATGATGGTGATAGTGATGTTAGGGTTTGTGATTCATTAAATATTAAGTGTATAAAAGAAAGACCCTTTTCTGAATTCAGTTTAAAAGCGGTAAAAGAATATATAGAAGTAATTCAAGAATCTGACCTAATAATAATTACGGATGTACCTTTTGGTAAACACAACATAACAAATCTTAGAATATTGAAGGAGTATAAAAATAAGAACATAATAATTCTGCATAACAAAAATAGAGATTTTATAAATGGAGAAAGTGATAAAATAATAGAAAAATTAAAAAATAGAAAAAATGTGTATTATGCTTATAACTTGAAAGAATTATTTGAATATATTAAAGAAATTGATTAGAATATAATTATAAAAATAACCCCTTATAACTGAGGGGTTATTCTATAGGAGGCAGAATGAAGAAAATTCTAAAGTTCATATTAATAGTATCTCTATTTACATTTTTATTACTGATAATATTCCAATACTCTTCCTTAAATATTAAGTATTTTGAAGCAAAGTTTGTAGAAAATAACACAGAAGAAAGAACTGGAATAGAAAAAAAAGAATTATTAGATATATCAAAAGAAATAATTAAGTATTTAGATGGCGAAAGAGATAATTTTGAGATTAAGATATCTGATGATGAAAAACCAATATTTGGTTATAGAGAAATAGAACACATGAAAGATGTTAAAAATCTTTTTGGCAAAGGTTTTATAATTAGAAACATATTATTTTTAACTACAATTCTATCATTTTTGATATTAAAAGTATTTTATAGAGAAAAAATAGCTAAAACCATAATTATTGGAGGAATAATATTTACTTTTTTTTTCATGCTGATTGGTGTTATAATAGTATTTAATTTCGATAAGGCTTTTATTGTTTTTCATGAAGTATTGTTTAGTAATGATTTGTGGATATTAAACCCTAATGAAGATGTATTAATTCAGATGCTCCCTTCAAACTTTTTTTCCGATTTAGGTATACAAATTGTAAAAAGATATATAATAACAATAATCATATTAATAATCTCAATGATAGTGCTTATAAAAAGAAAAAAAAATAAATATAGTTCAAAAAATTAAAAGAGGTGATATTATGAAGTTTTTAAATGCAGGAGAATCACATGGAAAATGCTTAGTTGGAATTATTGAGGGATTTCCTTCAAATGTTCAGATAAATATTAAAGATATAAATAAGGAACTTTCAAGACGTCAAACTGGATATGGACGGGGAAAGAGAATGGAAATAGAAAAAGATAAAATAGATATTCTATCCGGAGTAAGATTTGGAAAAACTCTGGGAAGTCCAATTTCTTTTACAATAAAAAATAAAGATTGGGAAAATTGGAAAATACCTATGGCAATTGACAATATATATCATGATGAGAGTATAAATCTCACTCAACCAAGGCCTGGACATGCAGATTTACCTGGAGTAATTAAATATAGACAAGAAGATATTAGGAATATATTAGAAAGAGCAAGCGCGCGTGAAACAGCGTCAAGAACAGCAATTGGAATGTTCTGCAGACAATTACTAAGAGAATTTAACATAGAAATACACAGCAGAGTTGTAAACATAGGTGGAATAAAAGATGTTGATATAACTGAAAAAGGGAAAAATTTTTGGGATGAAATTGAGGAATCTGAATTGCGTGTTTATGACAAAGACGTAGAAAGTAAAATAAAGAAAACTATCGATAATGCTAAAAAAGAAGGAGATACCTTAGGCGGAATTGTCGAAATATCAGTTTCAAATATTCCAGTAGGGTTGGGAAGTCATACTTTTTACGATAAAAAAATCGATGGGATACTTGCACAACATTTTATGTCATTACAAGCTGTTAAAGGTGTAGAAATTGGAGATGGTTTCAATTGTTCATACAATAAAGGTTCTAGAGTTCACGATGAAATATATTATGATAATAAATATTATAGAAAATCAAACCATGCAGGTGGAATAGAAGGTGGAATAACAAATGGTGAAGAATTATTGCTAAAAGCAGCCATTAAACCGATACCTACACTTATGAAGCCTTTAAATACTGTAGACTTAAAAACAAAAGAAAAGAAAGAAGCAAGCAAGGAAAGATCTGATGTATGTGCTGTACCTGCAGCGGGTGTAATTCTTGAGAATATAGCTGCTTGGGTAATAACAGATGAATTCTTAAAAAAGTTTGGAGGGGATTCTTTAGAAGAAATAAAAGATAATTATAATAACTACTTATCTTATATAGAAAACCTATAAAAGGAGTTTTGAATGGAAATAAATAAGTTAGATGGTTCTTTAAAAGGAGAAATAAGAGTACCTGGTGATAAATCGATATCTCATAGAAGTGTTATATTAGGTTCTATTTCAGAAGGAAAAACTGAAGTGAAAAATTTTTTAATGGGTGAAGATTGCTTGGATACTATAAAGTGTTTTAGAAAATTAGGTGTAAAAATAGAAGTTAATGAACGAGAAGTTATTATTGAAGGTGTGGGAATTAATGGACTTAAAAAACCTGATGAACCTTTATATGCTGGTAATTCTGGTACTACCATAAGATTATTAACTGGATTACTCTCAGGACAAAGTTTTAAAACTACTATTTTAGGTGATGATTCCTTATCGAAACGTCCAATGGACAGAATCACAAAACCACTTTCATTAATGGGTGCAGATTTAAATTGTCATGAAGATAAATATCCACCTATAGTTATTAAACCTGTGGATAAACTTAATGGTATAAAATATAAACAATCAAAAGCAAGCGCTCAAGTAAAATCTTCAATTATGTTGGCAGGACTGTATACTGACGAAGACATTTTAATTATCCAACCTGAAATTTCAAGAGATCATACTGAAAGAATGATGAAGTATTTTGGTGTGGATTTAAAAGTTGATGGTAAAAAAATATATATGAATGGTAAAAAAGGAAAACTAAAAAGTAGAAATATATTTGTTCCAGGTGACATATCTTCTGCAGCTTTTTATATTATTGCTGCTTTAATAATTAAAAACTCTCATATAGTAATTAAAGATGTTGGAATTAATCCTACTAGAACGGGTATAATAGATGTAATGTTAAAAATGGGAGGGAATATAAAAGTTTTAAATAAAAGAGTAGTAAATGAGGAAGAACTGGGAGATATAGAAGTAAAATGTTCTAAACTAAAATCAGTAGAAATTGGTGGAGATATTATTCCACGAATCATAGACGAAATACCTATAATAGCTTTAGCAGCAAATTTTGCAAAAGGGAAGACTACAATAAAAGATGCTGCAGAATTAAAAGTAAAAGAAACAAATAGGATAGATGCAGTGTGTTATGAACTTGATAAAATGGGAATGGATATAACTCCAACGGAAGATGGTATGATTATTAATGGCGGAAAAAAACTTAAAGCAGCGAATGTTAATAGTAGAGGAGATCATAGAATTGCCATGATGTTGGCTGTAGCAGGATTTATATCTGATGGAAAAACTTATATATCTAAATTTGAGTCAGTAAATGTATCCAATCCTAATTTTATAAAAATATTTAATAGTATATGCCATATATGAGTTGAAAAAAATTAAATTTTTATATATAATTTTAGTGTTAAAAAAAAGAGGAGGACTATGATGAAAAATAAATTACCAATAGCATTATCCAATAGACATGTACATTTAAGCCAAGAAGACATTGAAAAACTTTTTGGAAAAGGGTATGAATTAACTCCAATTAAAGACTTATCTCAGCCAGGTCAGTTTGCTTGTGACGAAAAGGTAGATTTAGTTGGGCCAAAGAGAACAATCGAAGGTGTAAGAGTATTAGGTCCAGCAAGAAAACAATCTCAAGTAGAGGTATCGTTAAGTGATGGATTCACCTTGGGAGTTAAGGTTCCTGTAAAAGGTTCTGGAAGTTTAGAAGGAACTCCAAAAATTACTTTAAAGGGACCTAAAGGTGAAGTTGAATTAGACCAAGGTCTTATAGCAGCAGCAAGACATATTCATATGAGTGTTGAAGACGCTAAAGAATTTGGAGTAGAAGATAAACAAATAGTAAAGATAAAAACATATGGGCCAAGAAGCTTAATATTTGAAAATGTTCTTGTTAGAGTAAGAGAAGACTTTGCTTTAGAGATGCATGTTGATGTAGAAGAAGGAAATGCTGCAGGAATTAAAAACTGTGAAGAAGTTGAAATAGTAAGGTAGTGAAAATAATGGATAATTTATCAAAATATATCGACCATACCATATTAAAGCCAGAAGCAACAAAAAAAGATATAAAAAGAATCTGCGAAGAAGCTAAGGAATATAAATTCAAAGCTGTTTGCATTAATCCTATATATGTAAAATATGCATCTGAAGTGCTTAAAAATACGGATGTTTTAGTGGCAACAGTTATTGGATTTCCTTTAGGTAATAACCTTGCTAAAGTAAAAGCTTTTGAAACCGAACTAGCACTTGAAGATGGCGCTGATGAAATTGACATGGTGATCAATATTGCGGCTGTAAAAAATAAAGAATACATATTAGTGAAAAATGATATTGAGTCAGTAGTAAAAGCTTCAAAAGACAAAGTGGTAAAAGTTATAATAGAAACTTGTTTACTTACAAAAGAAGAGATTGTTAAATCCTCAGAAATCATTTTAGAAGCAGGAGCGAACTTTGTTAAAACTTCCACTGGGTTTAGTACAGGAGGAGCAGAAATCGAAGATGTTGAGTTGATTAAGTCAGTAGTAAAAAACAAAGCTAAGATAAAGGCTTCTGGCGGAATTAGAAATAAAGAAAAAGCAATTAAAATGATAGAAGCTGGAGCCGATAGAATAGGAGCTAGTTCATCAATTAACATTGTTAAAGGATAAATGACAAGCAAGGGTTTAAAACCTTGCTTTTTTCATAAAATTTAATAATGTATTCTATAAATAAACACTTGTAATTATATTTAAGACATTATATGATATTATTCAGAGAATAACTTGGAGGTATAATATGACAATTACATACGAAAGTACAAGGAATAAAAACATTAGAAATAAAGCTTCAGAAGCTATATTGAAAGGTTTATCTGATGATGGTGGATTGTATGTGCCAGAGAATTATAAAACTATTAATTTAGAAATTTCAAGCATTTTAGATTTAAATTATAATGAAATAGCAAAAAAAATTCTTTCATTATTTTTTACTGATTTTACTGAAGAAGAATTAAATTACGCAGTAAAAAACGCATATGATGATAAATTCGATAGTGAGGATGTAGTACCAGTAGAAAATATTGGGAATTATGAAATTTTAGAACTTTATCACGGTAGAACCTTAGCATTTAAAGATGTAGCATTATCTATACTACCTTACTTAATGAAATTATCTAAAGAAAAAAATGATATAGAAGAAGATATTCTTATTTTGACAGCTACATCTGGAGACACAGGAAAAGCAGCTTTAGAAGGGTTTAAAGATATTGAAGGTATTGACATAGCAGTTTTTTATCCAGATGGAGGTGTAAGCAAAATTCAAGAACTCCAAATGAAAACTCAAGAAGGAAAAAACACACATGTTTTTGGTGTAAAAGGAAATTTTGATGATGCTCAAAATATAGTTAAAAAAACTTTCAATAATAATGAAATAAAAGAGTATTTATTAAGAAAAAATACAATACTATCCTCGGCGAATTCTATTAATATCGGAAGACTTATACCACAAATTGTATACTACTTTACATCCTATGTTTCTTTAATAAATAATAAAAAAATAAAAAAATACGAAAAAATTAACTTTGTAGTTCCAACCGGTAACTTCGGTAATATATTAGCTGGATATTTAGCTAAAGAAATGGGGTTGCCAGTAAACAAGTTAATATGTGCATCTAATGAAAATAATGTATTAACTGAATTTTTTAATACTGGGGAATACAGTATCAATAGAAAGTTTATAAAAACTATTTCTCCTTCTATGGACATATTAATTTCAAGCAATTTAGAAAGGTTACTTTATTTTTTAAGCGATGGGAATACAGAATATATAAAAGAATTAATGGAAAACTTGAAAGAAAATGGTAAATATGTTGTTAATAAAAAAATTAAAAATAAAATGGACCAACTATTTTGGAGTGATTATTCAACGGAACAAGAAACCTTAAAGAGTATAAAAGAAATGAAAAATGAAAATAATTATTTAATAGATACACATACGGCTGTTGCTGTAGACGTATATAATAAATATAGAAAAAAAACTAAGGACTTAACTAAAACTATTATACTTTCAACTGCAAGCCCTTTTAAATTTATAGAAAGTATTAACAAAGCTTTAAAAATAGAAACAAAAAAAGAATGCAAGGATCTTATACTTGAATTTAGTAAAGAATTTCAAATAAAAGTGCCTGAAGGATTAAACCAAATACTAGACAACCCATATATACACAACAAAGTTATTGAAATAGATAAAGTTGAAGAAGAAATATTCAAAATACTAGATAATGAGGAAGAAAATGTTTAGAATAAAAGTGCCAGCTACATCAGCCAATATAGGTCCAGGATTTGATACCCTGGGATTAGCTTTAAATAAATATAATTATGTAAACTTTAAGACTGGAAACGAAAAATTTAAAATATCTGGAAATATTAATAAATTTTTAGACGATAACAACTTAGTATATAAATCTTATAGGAAAACAGAAAAACACTTTAAAAAAAATCCTAAAAATATACATATAGAAATAGAAAGTTATATCCCATTCTCTAGAGGATTGGGCAGTAGTGCAGCTTGTGCTGTAAGCGGAGTTATAGGAGCTATGCTTATACATAATATTAAATTAAATAAAAAGAATATTCTTAAGATTGCTAGTGAGATTGAAGGGCATCCAGATAATGCAGCATCCTGTATATATGGAGGATTAACAGCTTCACTTAAAAGTAAGGAAAAAATATATACAGAGAAATATAAAGTGTCAGAAAGTATAAATTTTTATGCTTTCATTCCTAGTTTTGAATTATTGACAAAAGATTCTAGGAGTATTCTACCAGATCAAATAAGCCATTCTAACGCTGTGTTTAATTTATCTAGGATTCCATTCTTAATAAAAGGATTAATAAAAGGAGATATGAATTTAATTAAGGATGCAGTAGAAGATAAAATTCATCAACCTTACAGAGAAAAACTTGTAGGTGAAGTAGAATTAATTAAAAATATTATAAATAAATCCGATAGTGTTTATTATTTAAGTGGAGCAGGTCCAACTATTATGAGTATATCTGAAAAAGATGATTTAGAAGAAAATTATAAAAAAGAAGTATCCAAATTAGAAAACAAGTGGGAAATATTAAGGTTAAAGGTAGACAATGAAGGCTTTAAATATAGGAGTATTTAGTTATGATAAAGAAATATTTGATTGTTAATAAAAAAATATTACCAGAAGTATACGAAAAAGTTATAGAAGCAAGAAGGACAATAAATGAAGATAGTTCAAAAAATATTAGTGAAGCAGTAAAAGAAGTAGGAATAAGCAGGAGTACTTATTATAAATATAAGGATTACGTTTTTTCTCCGTCTGAAAATTCAATCGGTAGGATTGCTGTATTTTCTATGATATTAGCTCATAAAAAAAGTGTTTTATCAAAAGTAATCAATAATATATCAGACCATAACATTAATATATTAACCATTAATCAAACAATACCAATTAATCAAAAAGCAAATATAAACCTTTCGTTGGATGTCTCTGGAGTAAATATATCCTTAGATGAAATGATGAATAATATAAAAAAAATAGAAGGTGTAATTTCCTTTGAACTATTATCAATAGAATAATACACTTTAAAAATTGACAGAAACATAATATTATGCTATATTATTTTTAATTAAGTTTAAGGAAGATTATTATGAGTACATTTTTAGGAGACGTAATAAAACTTAATATAATTCATCATCATAGTTGAGGGTTTGGTTTGTGAACATTAGTTCATAGATGCAAGCCTAGTTAAAGTAGGATAAGACTGCATCTATGATGGATAAGAAAAATGTAACCATACAGATGTTAGTCTGTGTGGTTTTTTTATTATAAAAATTAAACAGGAGGGTATATGAAGTTCAAAAATGTAGGTGAGGAGTTAGAATTTTCACAAAAAAGGTATAGGTTAAAAAATGATATAGAGAAGCTATTTATTGAAAAAAACTATATAAATTATGAAACAAATTTGGTTGAAGATATAAAAGAAGAATATCTTAAAAATTTAAAATTCAAAGACAATGAAGTAGTAAAAGTAATAGGTGGTGATGGTAGAATTTCTATTCTATCTAGAGACATAACTACTAATTTATTAAATAACTTAATTCCTAATTGGGAATCAAATTCTAAAGCTAAATTATTTTATTATGGGAAAATTTTTATAAAGGATAATAATAAAATAAAAGAAATTCGACAAATGGGAGCAGAATGTATAGGATTAGAAACAATGGATTCGGATAAAGAAATAATTGATTTAATAAATTCAATTATGAAAAATTACAGGAAAAAGTACATTTTAGAGATAGGGACTTCTGAATATCTAAAAGGGATTTTAAGTGAGTTTTATTTAGATGAATTGGAGTATAATTTTATAATTAATTTAATAAATAAAAAAAATAAAGAAGATTTAAAAAAATATATGAAAAAATTTGAAAAAACATCAAGTAGAGAAGCACTTGAAAATATAATAGACATGAGAGGATCAATAGAAGAAGTTTTAATAAAGGTTGAAAAATATTATACTAATAAAAAGATGGAAAAAGGTCTTGAAGAACTAAAAGAGATTAATCATTATATAAATAAAGAAAAAATTGATTCGGAAAATATAATTTGTGACCTTTCAATAACTTCTAGTTTAAATTATTATTCGGGTTTAATGTTTAAAACTTATTATGAAGAAACTAATAAAGAAATAATTAAAGGCGGAAGATATGATATAGATAGCGATGGATATGGCGATATAATTCCAGCCATTGGGTTTTCGGTGGAAATAGACGAGATTTTAAGAAATTTATATAAGAAAGGAAAAATCTAATGGAAAAGTTGAGAATAGCAATTCCAAAAGGTAGAATCGGAGAAGATACTGCAGAGCTTTTTAATAAAATAGAAATTGGTAAATCTATAGATTTAAAAAGCAGAAAATTGGTATTTTATGATAAACAAAACAATATTGAATTTGTTTTGTTAAAAAATGCAGATGTTATAACTTATGTAGAAAATGGAGTAGCTGATATAGGTGTCGTAGGTAAAGATATGATTATAGAAAGTAAAAAAGATGTCTATGAATTACATAATTTAAAGTATGGAAACTGTAATATGTGTATAGCCGGAAAAGAAGATAAAGAAATTTATAATAGAGATTCAGTTATAAAAGTAGCAACAAAATTTACTAATTCAGCTAGAGAATACTTTAATGATAAAGGTCAAGAAATATCTATAATTAAACTAAATGGGTCTGTGGAGTTAGCACCTGTACTAGGTTTAACTGATGTTATAGTAGATATAGTAGAAACAGGTTCTACACTTAAGGCAAATGGACTTAAGGTTTTGGAAAAAATGTATCCAATAAACTCCATGGTTATATGTAATAAAATTTCCTATAGATTTAAATACGAAAAAATTAATAGAATTATAAATAAAATTATACAAGTAGAGGGAGGGAATGAAAATGATTAAAATTATTAAAGAAAAAAGTAATAGAGAATTCATAAAAGATTTGAACTCAAGAAGTGCAAAAGACTATAAAAAAGTTTTAAAAACCGTAGAAAATATAGTAGAAGATGTTAAAGAAAATGGAGATCAAGCTTTAAAAAAGTATGCAGAAAAATTTGACGGAATTAAAACTGATAATTTTTTAGTTTCACCTTTAGAAATTGAAGAGGCATTAGATAATATTGATAGTGAATTATTAAATACAATAAAAAAAGCATATGAAAATGTATACGATTATCATAAAAGACAAAAAAGAAAAACCACAACTTATAAGCCTCAGGGTAAAGATATTATACTAGGGCAAGTTATAAATCCAATAAAAAAAGCTGGGATATATGTTCCTGGTGGAAAGGCAGCTTATCCATCGACAGTTATAATGAATGCAGTACCAGCTAAAATTGCAGGCGTAGAGGAACTAATAATGATAACACCAGTTAAAAAAGATGGTAAGGTTTTAAATTCGATTTTGGCAGCTGCAAGTATATGTGGAGTTGATAAGATTTATAAAATTGGAGGTGCTCATGGAATTGCTGCTTTAGCTTATGGAACAGAAACTATTTCTAAAGTTTTTAAAATTACTGGTCCGGGTAATATTTATGTAAGTGCAGCTAAAAAAATTGTCTCAGAAAATGTAGGAATAGATATGATAGCTGGGCCAAGTGAAATATTAATAGTAGCCGATAAAAATGCAAATCCAAAATATATAGCGGCGGATTTGATATCCCAAGCAGAACACGATGAAATGGCAGCTTCTATTTTAGTAACTGATTCATATATTCTTGCTGAAAAAGTTAGAAATATTTTAGAGGATATGATAGGTAAAATGACTAGAAAAGAAATAATAAAAAAATCCATTGATAACTATGGTGGAATTATACTAACTGATTCTTTAAATGAATCTCTTGAAATTGCTAATGAAGTAGCGCCTGAACATTTAGAAATTTTAACAGGCAACCCTTTTGAAGATTATAAAAAAATAAATAATGCTGGAGCTATTTTTCTTGGAGAGTTTTCTCCGGAACCAGTAGGAGACTATTTTGCAGGACCAAATCATACTTTGCCTACAAGTGGAACTTCTAAATTTTCATCTCCTCTAAGTGTGGATGATTTCATTAAGAAAACATCTTTAATTTACTATAGTAAAAAATCCCTTGAGAACTCAAAAGACCATATTATAAGATTTGCAGAGAATGAGGGTTTGACAGGACACGCTGAATCTATAAAAATAAGGTTTAAGGAGTAAAAAATGATTGATATTAAAGAAAGCTTAAAAGATATTGTTCCATATAAGGTAACAGATAAACCATATGATGTAAAATTAGATGCAAACGAAGGCTGTAATTACATGTTGAATTCTAAATTGAATATTAATAATTTAAAGCCTCAACTATATCCAGACAGTGATGCTAAAGAGCTTAGGGAAAATATGGCCAAATATTATGGATGTAAAATGGTAAATGTTTTAGTGGGAAATGGTTCTAGTGATTTACTACTAACTACTTTAAATGCTTTTTGTACAAATAACGAAAAGGTTATGACTTTTGATCCTTCTTTCAGTATGTATGGCATTTATTGTAAGCTATCCAATATTAAACATACTACTATAAAATCAAAAGATAACTACAGCTTTAATATAGAAGATATTATAAATACGTATTTAATTGAAAAACCAAAGATTCTTATTATATGTAATCCTAACAATCCAACAGGTTCCTATATAAAAAAAGCAGATATAATCAAGATATTAGAAAAAATAAAAGATACTATAATAATAATGGATGAAGCATATATAGAATTTGGAGGAGAATCTTCAGTAGATTTAATTGAAGAATATGAAAACTTAATAATAATGAGAACTTTATCAAAGGCCTTTGGGTTAGCAGGGTTGAGAATAGGTGCTCTAATTTCTAATGAAACTATGGTGGAAAACTTATGGAAAGTTAAATTACCTTACAACCTGAATTCTGCATCCCAGCTATTGGCTAATCAAGCTTTTAAAAATATAGAAATAATTAACAACCATATAGAATTAATAATTGAAGAAAGAAGTAGATTAACTAAAGAATTAAAAAAGATGGAATTTAAAGTATATCCTTCTATGACAAATTTTATTATGTTAAAATCTGACATTAAAGATTTAGCGTTAAAATTAGAAAATAAAAGGGTACTAATTAGAGACTTTTGTAATGATATAAAAAACCATTATAGAATCACAGTAGGTAGTAAAGAAGACAATGATTATCTTATAAAAATATTAAAGGAGGTAAAGAATGAGAGTAGGTAGAGAAGAAAGAAAAACTAATGAAACTGAAATAACTGTAAAAGTTGAACTAGATGGTAATGGAGAAAGTGATATTCAAACAGGAATTGGATTTTTTGATCATATGCTGGAACTTTTAGCTTTTCATGGTCAATTTAATTTATTGGTTAAAGCAAATGGAGATTTAAATGTTGATACCCATCACACTGTGGAAGATATAGGAATTACCTTTGGTAAAGCATTTTTAAAAGCTCTAGGAGATAAAAAAGGTATTAATAGATATTCACATATTTATATTCCTATGGATGAAGCTTTAAGTAGAATTGTATTGGACATAAGTGGGAGGCCTTATACTTCATATAGAGTTAATTTGAAAAACTATAAATTAGGAGATATGGAAAGTCAGAGTTTTAAAGAATTCTTTGTTGCGTTTACAAACCAATGTAAAACAACCCTCCATATTGAGAATATCTACGGGGAAAATGACCATCATATTATAGAGTCAGTTTTCAAAGGATTCGGGAGAGCCTTAAAAGAATCAGTAAAAATAGTATCCAATGAGACACAATCAACAAAAGGAGTATTGTAATGAATATCATAATTGATTACGGCTTAGGTAATTTAAATTCAGTACAAAGAGGGTTTGAAAGAGTTGGTATGGAAACTAAAATTTCCAGTGATGTAGATGAAATAA
Source organism: Eubacteriales bacterium (assembly GCA_046482875.1). Lineage (GTDB taxonomy): Bacteria > Bacillota > Clostridia > Tissierellales > Dethiosulfatibacteraceae > UBA8670. The sequence goes on from JAWOEG010000099.1 coordinate 35,972, forward strand.
GAAATAGTCAAAGCTTAATACTTCCTGGAGTAGGAGCTTTTAGAGATGCAATAAATCTACTAAGTGAAAAAAAATTAAAAGATGTTGTAATTGAAGAAGCACAAAAAGGGAAGTATCTACTTGGAATATGCTTAGGAATGCAGCTTCTTTATGAAAAAAGCTTTGAAAATGGAGAATATAGTGGCTTGGGTCTAATAGAAGGAAATATAAAAAAATTTGATATTAGTTTAAAAGTTCCTCATATGGGATGGAATAATTTAAAAATCCAGAAAGAAAATTCTATAGTAAAAAATATAAATGATGGGGATTATGTTTATTATGTACATTCATACTATGCACAAGGTAGGGAAAAAGATGTTGTGGCATATTCAGAATATGAAGTAAAGGTTCCGGGAATAGTTAATAGGGAAAATATATATGGCATACAATTTCACCCTGAAAAAAGCGGAACAGTAGGGCATAATATATTAAAAGCATATAAGGAGATTATAAAATGAAAATTTTTCCAGCTATAGATATAAAAGATAACAAGGCAGTTAGACTAAAACAAGGAAAATTCAATGAAGTTACAGTCTATTCGGAAAAGCCTTATGATATGGCCAAAAAATGGATTGATAAAGGTGCGGATTTTTTGCATATAATAGATTTAAATGGTGCTGAGTCAGAAGAAGTAATAAACGATAAATCGATTTTAGAAATCATAAACAATACCAAAATAAAAATACAAATAGGTGGGGGTATTAGAAGTGAAAAAAAAATCAAATCATACTTAGACCTAGGGGTAGAAAGAGTAATTGTGGGAACTATTGCTGTAGAAAATCCGGATCTTTTAAAAAAACTAGCACTAAAATATGCTGAAAATATGGCGGTATCAGTAGATGCAGTAGATGGATATGCGGCTATTAAGGGATGGAAAGAAATAACTAAGGTGCATGTATTGGATATATGTAATATCATGGAAGAAATTGGTATTAAAACCTTAATTTATACAGATATTCTAAAAGATGGTATGCTATTGGGACCTAATTTTAAATATTATGAAATGCTAAAAAATAAAACTAATCTTAATATAGTTGCTTCAGGGGGTATTTCGACTATTGATGATTTAAAGAAACTAGACAAGTTAGGTGTGTATGGAGCTATAGTAGGAAAAGCTCTATATAATGGAAATATAGATTTAGAGGAGGCTTATAAATGCTTGCAAAAAGAATAATACCTTGCCTTGATGTAAGAAAAGGTCGTGTTGTAAAAGGTAAAAAGTTTAAAAATATAGTAGATGTAGACCAGCCGGAAACCTTAGGAAAATTTTATAGTGATACAGGAGCAGATGAATTAGTGTTTTATGATATTACAGCATCAAACGAAGGAAGAAAAACCTCATTAGAATTTGTGAAAAAAGTAGCTGATGAGATTAATATTCCTTTTTCTGTTGGGGGAGGAGTATCAACTTTAGAAGATTTTAACAATATACTAAGAAAAGGTGCAGATAAAGTATCCGTAAATTCTTCTGCAGTAAAGACTCCTCTTTTAATAAAAGAAGCTTCACAAAAATACGGAGCTCAATGTGTAGTTTTATCTATAGATGCAATGAAAGATAAAGACGGAACCTGGAAGGTTATTATAAATGGTGGAAGAAAAAATACTGGTTTAGATGCTATAGAATGGGCTGTAAAGGGTGTAGAACTTGGTGCTGGAGAACTAGTTATAAACAGTATAGATGCGGATGGAATGAAAAAAGGTTATGACATTGAACTGTTAACTGAGATAACAAATAGAGTAAGGGTTCCAGTTATAGCTTCCGGCGGAGCAGGCAAAATGGAGCATTTCTATGAAGTAGCTTATAAGGCTGATGTAGATGGGATATTAGCGGCTTCTGTATTTCACTATGGAGAAATCAATATAAAAGAGTTAAAAAAATATCTTAAGGATAAGGGAATCGAAGTCAGAATATAAAGGAGTAGAAGATGGAATACAATGAAGTAATTAAAAAAATAGAATTTGATGCAAAAGGATTAGTACCGGCCATAGCCCAAGATATAAACACAAAAAAAGTATTAATGATGGCCTATATGAACAAGGAATCAATAAAAAAAACATTAGAAGATAAAAAGGCTTGCTACTACAGTAGAAGTAGAGAAAAACTTTGGGTTAAAGGTGAAACTTCTGGTAATGTCCAAATATTAAAAGGATTTTCATATGACTGCGATGGAGATACTGTTCTTTTAGAAGTTGAGCAAAAGGGACCTGCTTGTCATACAGGAAAATATTCTTGTTTTCACAATTATGTACTAGACGAAAGAAAAAATGATAATAACATAGTAGAAAACCTATATGAAACAATTCAGGATAGAAAAACTAATCCTAAAGAAAACTCTTATACGAATTATCTTTTTAAAGAAGGCATAGATAAAATTCTTAAAAAAGTAGCTGAAGAAAGTGGAGAAGTAATAATAGCATCTAAAAACCAAGATAAAAATGAACTTGTTTATGAAATTAGTGATTTAGTTTATCATACATTAGTACTTATGGTAGAAAAAAAGGTAAATATAGGAGAAATCAAAGAAGAATTGATCAAAAGACATAAGTAGTATAAATTATTGACAAAATTAATTTGTGATATTATACTATTAATAATATTTATAAACAAAACTGTGAAGAGCCGAGTAGAATAAACACTGTAATATAGAGAGGAAAAATAAATGCTGGAAATTTTTCTATTATAAGATTATTTGAAAACTAGCTTGGAGTTCAGCTTATGCTGCGTTAAATGCGTTAAATTACTAGAGTACAAACTAGGGTGGAACCACGTTATATACGTCCCTTATATTATTAAGGGACTTTTTTGATTGAAAAAAAGGAGGAAAATATGATTAAAATTATTTTGCCAGACGGTAGTAGTAGAGAATACGAAGAAGGTGTAAAAGTTATAGATGTTGCTAAAGATATCAGTGAAGGTTTAGCAAGAGTAGTCGTAGGAGCTGTTGTAAATGGTGTACCTAGAGACTTATCTTACGAGATAAATGAAGATAGTGAATTGGAACTGGTAAAATTCGAAAGCGAAGTAGGAGAAGATATATTTAGACATACTAGTTCTCATATATTAGCTCAAGCTGTAAAAAGATTGTATCCTGGTACTAAACTAGCTATAGGACCTGCAATAGACAACGGCTATTATTATGACTTTGATTCAGAACATAAATTTACAGAAGAAGATTTGGAAAAAATAGAAAAAGAAATGAAAAAAATCGTAAAAGAAAATTTAGAAATTGAAAGATTTACTCTTGAAAAAGATGAAGCTATTAAACTAATGGAAAAATTAGGAGAAATATATAAAGTTGAACTGATTAAAGAACTTCCAGAAGGTGAAACTATTTCTTTTTACAAGCAAGGAGATTTTGTAGACCTTTGTGCAGGCCCTCACTTACCAAGTACTAAAAAGGTAAAGGCATTTAAGTTATTAAGTCTTGCAGGAGCATACTGGCGAGGAGATGAAAACAATAAAATGCTTCAGAGAATTTATGGAACTTCTTTTGAAAAAAATAAACAACTAAAAGAATACCTTAAAAGGTTAGAAGAAGCTAAAAAAAGAGACCACAGAAAATTAGGAAAAGAATTAGACTTATTTACAATGCACGAAGAAGGTCCAGGATTTCCATTTTTCCACCCTAAAGGAATGGTGATTAGGAATATTCTAGAAGATCTTTGGAGAAAAGAGCATTATAAAAGGGGGTACGGAGAGGTTAAAACTCCGGTTATATTAAATGAAGCTTTATGGCATAAATCTGGTCACTGGGACCACTATCAAGAAAATATGTACTTCACAAAAATTGATGGAGAAGACTATGCTATAAAACCAATGAATTGTCCTGGTGCACTATTAATTTATAAAAGTAATATGTATTCTTATAGGGACTTCCCATTTAGATGGGGAGAGTTAGGATTAGTTCACAGACATGAAATGTCTGGAGCCTTACATGGACTTATGAGAGTTAGAAACTTTACCCAAGATGATGCTCATTTATTTATGTTAGAAGAACAAGTAAAAGATGAAATTAAAGGTGTAATAGATTTCACCGATTATCTTTATAAAATTTTTGGATTTAAATATAGAGTCGAGTTATCAACCAAACCAGAGGATTCAATGGGAACTCAGAAGGAATGGGATTTAGCTACGGATTCTCTTAGAGAAGCTCTTGAAGAAAAAAATATTAAATTCAGAATTAACGAAGGAGACGGAGCTTTCTACGGACCCAAAATTGATTTTCATTTAGAAGATGCAATTGGTAGAACTTGGCAGTGCGGAACATGTCAGTTAGATTTTCAAATGCCTCAAAGGTTTGATCTTACATATGTAGGAAAAGATGGAGAAAAACATAGACCTGTAATGGTTCATAGGACAATATTTGGTAGCATGGAAAGATTTATTGGAATACTAATAGAGCACTATGCAGGAGCTTTTCCAACTTGGTTAGCACCTGTACAGGCTAGAATTTTACCAATATCAGATAAATTCAATGAATATGGTGAAAAAATTAAGAAACAATTTGAAAAAATGGATATAAGAGTAGAACTTGACACAAGAAGTGAAAAAGTAGGATATAAAATTAGGGAAGCTCAAGTAGAAAAAATCCCTTATATGTTCATAGTAGGAGAAAATGAAGTTAATAATGGAACTATAGCTGTAAGAGATAGAGCTGAAGGGGATTTAGGAGAAAAGAATACTGAAGATTTCATTAAAATAATAAAAGAAAAAGTTGAAACAAAGGTAAATGATTCACCGAATGCATAATAAAAAAAGACAGAATTTCATTATTCTGTCTTTTTTAATCTTATTTTAATAATTGCCTAAGGATAAACTAATACTAGTATTTTATAATTTAGTTAAATCAAAGGAGGTAATCAAATGAAAGTAACTTTAGAAATGATCGATGAGTTAAGAAGTAGGGTTAATGTAACATATGAAGAAGCAAAGGAAGCCTTGGAGAACAACGAAGGGGATATAGTAAAATCAATAATAGCTCTAGAAAGAAAAAGAAAAGAAGGTTCCGATAATAAGACAAAGAAAAAGGAAGATTTTGGGAAACAAGCGAATAAAACAGTAAACAGCTTTCTTAGTGTAAGAATGGTACTGAAAAATAAAAAAACCACATTAATAAACATACCCCTATTAGTAGCTGTAATATCATTATTAGTTGCGCCTTGGCTAGTAATTCCAGGATTAGTAATAGCATTAATACTTGGATATAAGTTGAGAATTAAATCTACAAACAAAACTAGTGATAAAATAAAAAAAGGCCTTGATAAAGCAACAAAAACTGTAAAAAAATCTACAGAAAAAATATTTGAAGATGAAAAAGAAGAAAGTGAAGATACTGAAAATGAAGAAGACGAAATAATCATTGAATAAATTTGAAATTTTGAGCAGAAATGCTCAAAATTTTTTTATAAATTATAGATACATGGTATAATAAATAATAATTTATTGCTTTAGGGGGAAATATGGAAAACAAAAAAATCCTAATTATAGAAGACGAAAAAAAAATTGCTAGATTCTTAGAATTAGAATTAAAGTATGAAGGCTATGAGGTAGAAATAGCAAATGATGGCAGGGAAGGATTAGAAAAGGCATTAAAAGATAATATGGATTTAATTATATTGGACCTTATGCTTCCAAAGTTAAGTGGAATAGAAGTTTGTAGAAGATTGAGAAATAAATCTGAGATTCCTATAATAATGCTTACTGCAAAAGATGATGTATCAGATAAAGTTCTAGGGTTAGATATAGGAGCGGACGACTATATGACAAAACCTTTTGCAATAGAAGAATTATTAGCTAGAATAAGGGTAAACATTAAAAAGTCGGTTATAATAAAGGAAGATGAAAATACAGATAATATAATAAAATATAAAGGCCTAAAATTATTTAAAAATAATTATAGAGTTGAATATGAAAAAGAAGAAATAGAACTTACAAAAAAAGAGTTTGAGCTATTGGAATATTTAATGATAAATAAAAACATTGTTTTATCTAGAGATAAAATTTTAGAAAATGTTTGGGGATATGATTATTTTGGTGAAACTAATTTAATAGATGTGTATATTAGATACCTTAGAAGTAAAATTGATCAAAAGTACAATGTAAATATTATTAGAACTGTTAGAGGAGTAGGCTATATTATAAGAGATTGACTAATGAGAGTGAGATTATGAAAAAAACAAAAATAAAGAGGTTTATTAAACAACTAATAAAATTCATATCATTTCCCTTAGTTTTAATGAAAAAGCTTATTGTAAATATAAGAAAAAAAATCAAATTATCAATAACCTTCAAAATAACATCTACTTATTTGGGACTATATTGTTTATCCCTTATACTTGTAATTGTTTTAACTTTAATAGGATATCTAGGATATAAACTCTACGAATTAGATAATACAGGTGACTCTTATGCTCCGTATGTTGTAGAGAAAGTTATCAATACCAAAGAAGAATTAGATGCTTTTATAATAGATGAAAGAATTGAAGGTATTTTAATTCACAATGATAGTTTTAAGTTGATTTCCAAAACTGGAAGTGAATATAATGAATACGAAAATAATATTTTTTCTAAACTAGAAATAATAAGAAACAACAGAGTATATAAATATACAAAAAGTTATTTATTTAAAGGAGACTTGTATTATCTTACCATAAATTTTAACATTCAAAAAATAATATCAGACCTAATAATTATAGGTATTTTTATAATGGTTGCAGGTTTTTTTGGAGCTTTAATACTAGCTGCAATAGGGCCATTGGCAAGTAAAAAAATAATAAAACCAATAAAAGATATGACAGAAGTTACAAAAACCATTACGGCAAATAATATAAACACAAGGTTAAATGTGAAAGCTTCTCAGTACGAATTAAAAGAGCTAGCTGAAACTTTTAATAAAATGATGGATAGAATAGAAGAAGATTATATAAGACAACAGCATTTTGTATCTGATGCCTCTCATGAACTTAGAACCCCTATAGCAGTAATGAAAGGTTATGCAGATATGTTAGATAGATGGGGTAAAAAGGACCAAGAAGTATTAGAAGAATCTATACAGGCTATAAAAAATGAATCTAATAATATGCAAGATTTAGTAGAAAAACTATTATTTATTGCTAGAAACGATAAAAACACATTAAAATTAAACAAAGAAGAGTTTATTTTAAAAGAATTAGTTGAAGAAGTTACAAAAGAAACTAAGATGATAAGTTTTAATAAAAATATAGAGTGTATATGCAGTGATGATTCAGTAGTTTTTGCTGATAAAAACAGGATTAAGCAAGCAGTAAGAATTTTTGTAGAAAATGCTATAAAATTCACACCTGTTGAAGGGGATATTTATATAAGATGTAAGAAGGACGGAGACTATAGTGTAGTAGACATAGAAGACACAGGAATAGGAATTAAAAAAAGAAATCTAAAAAAAATATTTAACAGATTTTATAAAGAAGAATTATCTAGAGAAAAAGAGCAAGGTGGTCATGGTTTAGGTTTAAGTATAGCAAAAATTATAGTATTGGGACACAGAGGCAAGATAAAAGTTAAAAGTACATATGAAAAAGGTTCTATTTTTTCAATATATTTACCATACATAAAAAAATAAATTTAGGAGGAATATAAATGGATTTAAAAGCAGATATAGGAATTTTTGGAGGATCAGGGTTTTATGAGTTTTTGGATAATATAAGGGAAGTAGAAATAGATACTCCTTATGGTAAGCCTAGCGACAAAATATCTATTGGAGATTATAAAGGTAAAAAAGTTGCGTTTTTGCCACGTCATGGCAAAGAACATTCAATACCACCTCATAAAATTCCTTATAAAGCAAATATTTATGCAATGAAGGAACTTGAAGTTAAAAGTATAATATCCCCTTGTTCTTGTGGTAGTTTGAATCCTAAGTATGCACCAGGAGATTTTGTAGTTACCGATCAGTTCATTGATAGAACAAAAGGAAGAGAAGATACATACTTTGAAGGACCGAATGTAGAACATATAAGTTCTGCCCAACCATATGATGAAAAACTTAGAAAACTAACTATAAACACAATTAAAGAAATAGGTATAACTGTACATGAGACAGGTACAGTTGTAGTCATAAATGGTCCGAGGTTTTCTACTAAAGCAGAAAGTAATTGGTTTAGACAAATAGGAGGAGATATTATAAATATGACTCAATATCCAGAATGCTACCTAGCTCTAGAATTAAAAATACCTTTTGTTAATATTGCTTTAGTTACTGATTACGATTCTGGATTAGAAGGAAGAAATGATATTAAACCAGTTACTATGGAAGATGTATTGGAAGTTTTCAATGAAAATGTAAAAAATGTTAAAAAGGTGATTTACAAAATTATTGAAAAAATATAGAAAGTAATAGTATGGAAAATTTAAACTTTAAAATAAAAGAGATCATTTTAAAAACTTTTGAGATATCTCAAGAAAATATATATATTAAATTAATAGAACATAGTATATTGGATAGAAATTATGTATTTGTTTTTAATGTTAAAGAAAAAGAATATGTGATTAAAATTTCATTTAACAAAGAAAAATGGATAAATGAAATAAATACTTTGATTCTTCTTGAAAATTACTACTTTTCACCTAATATACTAGTTAGAAATACATATGATAATATGAACTATATTATAATGGATAAAATTCCAGGAAACATATTAGTAGAGAATATAAAAAAATTTGATGAATTATTGCAAATAAAGATACTAGAAAAATTGGGAGAGAATTTAGGATTAATACATAGTACAGGAAATTATAAATACTATGGTTGGGAAAGAAAAAAAAATATAAGAAGTTTAATTGAAACTAGAAATTTAAAGGACAAAAATATAATTAAAAGAGTGAATAAATTTATAAGTGAAGAAAATGGAATTATAGAAAAAGGTATAGAAGTATTAAATAAAGATAGGTTAGATCTAAAAGAGTTAAAACCGAATTTAACTCATAAAGATTTTTCCCTTAGAAACATTTTAGTTGATAACAAAGGGAATATAACGGGTATTATAGATTATGAGCATAGCGAGCCTGAAGATCCCTGCTTAGATATATGTAGTATGTTTCACACTAATATTTTAGATAATGAAATTAATTTTAATAGCTTTAAAAAAGGATATGAAAAAATCCTAAAGTTTCCTGAAAATTTTATTAATAATAAAAGATATTATATGATTAATACTGGTTTATACTTATATGGTAGATTTGGAGATAAAGGTATTGGTGCTAGAAAAAGAGGAATAGAATTAATAAAAAATTCACTGAATTCTTAAAGGAGTTCAGTGAATTTTTTTTCGACCCATGTTTTAACATAAAGTATATCATCAATAGTATTCACTTCAAAAGGACTATGTTGCTCCATGAGTGTTTGTATCTTATCACCAATATCAAGAAAACTAATTTCTCTTTTTAAAAATTTATCAACAGCAATCTCATTAGCAACGTTAAGTACTGTAGGCATTGTACCTCCAATTGATATAGCTTTATAAGCTAAGTCTAAGCATTTAAAAGTATCAATGTCTGGTTTATAAAAATTAAGTTGATTTAATTTAAATAAATTTAATGATTCCATATTATTTTCTTTTCTTTCAGGATAGAATAAAGCATATTGGATAGGAAGTTTCATATCTGGAAGTCCTAATTGTGCAATTACTGACTTATCCCTATATTCAACTGCCGAATGAATTATACTCTCTGGGTGAACTACAATATCAATATCCTTATAAGGCACGTCAAACAACCAATGTGCTTCAATCATTTCAAGACCTTTATTCATTAAAGTAGAAGAATCAACTGTTATTTTTTTACCCATACTCCAGTTAGGATGATTAAGGGCCTCATCTACATTTACATTTTTTAAAAAATTAATATCTTTACCAAAAAAAGGTCCACCAGAAGCTGTTAAAATAATTTTTTTTATATTTTCGGTTTTATTACCCTGTAAACATTGAAAAATAGCACTATGTTCGCTATCCACAGGTAGAATATCTACATTATTTTCATACATTAATTTTTTTATAATGCTACCGCCGGTTACTAGGGTTTCCTTGTTGGCGAGAGCGATTTTCTTTTTGCTTTTAATTGCTGATATAGTTGGTTCTAATCCAATCATACCTGAAACAGCAGTTAAAACAATGTCAACTTCAGGTATTGATGCTGCCTCTTTTAGTCCATCCATTCCATACTTAAGTTTAGTTTTAGTACTTATTCGATTATTTAAAATTTCGTATTTTTCTTTATTCATAACTACAGATATTTTTGGATTATATTTTTTTATTTGTTTTTCTAATAAATCAATATTATTGTTACAAGTAATTGCAACTATGTTTATTTCATCTTTAAAAAAATCTGCGATTTCTAAAGCTTGAGTTCCTATTGATCCTGTAGATCCTAAAATAGATATATTAATCATCGCATACCTCCTTTTAATTCATAATCTTAGTATATTTACAGTATATAATAAAGATTTGTTATTACAAGTACTTTATTATATAATATGTATTGAATTAATCGAGAGGAGAAATGTATTGAATAATAAAGTAGGAATAATGGGTGGAACTTTTGATCCCATACATTATGGGCATTTAGTTATTGCAAATGAAGTTCTATTTAAATTCGATCTTCAGAAAATAATATTTGTACCCACAGGAAATCCACCACATAAAAGATCAGCTGCATTAGCTGATTCTTATCACAGGTATATGATGACTCAGTTTGCAACTATGACAAATCAAGACTTTGATGTATCGAATATAGAAGTTGAAAAAGAAAGCATATCATATACTGTAGATACAATAAGAGTTCTAAAAGACCACTATAAGAATACTAAACTTTTTTTTATTACAGGAACAGATGCTGTATTGGATCTTCCAAATTGGAAGGCACCAGAAGAAATTTTAAAATTATGTACATTCATTTCTGTGAACAGACCTGGTTATGTAACAGATACATTAGAGGATAAATTAGATAAATTAATGGAAAAATATAATGGTGAAATATTAAGTATAAGAGCACCTCAATTAAAAATATCATCAACAGACATAAGAAATAGAATTAAAGAAGGAAGGCCAACGAAATACCTTCTACCTGAAAATGTTGAGCAATACATACTAAAAAAAGGGTTGTATAAAATAGATGATAGAAAAAAATAAAGAACTTTTAGCTGATATTGGAAAAGAAAGATATAATCATTCCATTAGGGTTATGGAAATAGCTGTAGAGCTTGGTGAGATATATAAAGCGGACATAAATAAAATAAAAAAAGCAGCACTATATCACGATTGCGGAAAAATAGCTAGTACTGAAAAAATCATAGAAATTATAAAAGAAAAAAAAATCAAAATAACAAATGAGGATATAAAGTCGCCGGAAGTGGTTCATGCAAATTTAGGGGCGCATATCGCTAAAAATAAATATAAAATAAAAGACTTAGATACATTAAATGCTATAAAATATCATACAACTGGGAGAGCTGGTATGAGTCTTCTTGAAAAAATAATATATATAGCAGATTATATTGAGCCAGGAAGAGATTTTGTAGGCGTTGAAGGGCCTAGGGTTGAATCAAAAATAAATCTAGAGAACAGTATCTTAATGGCCCTAGAAAACACCATAAATTACTTAAAATGTAAAAACAAACATATTCACAAGAATACATTGGAGGCATATAAATACATAAAAAATAGGAGAGTTGATAATTTGAAGAAAAAAATAGAATCAAATATAAAAACAATACTTGAAGCAGCATCAGATAAAAAAGCCTATAGGTACAAACTAATAGATATTTCTAAGATATCAAGTATAGCAGACTATTTCCTTATTTGCAGTGCAGGTAATACAAAGCAAGCTGAAGCCATTGCGGATAGTATAATTAAAAAGATGTCTGAAAAAGAAATAAGAATAAACCATAAAGAAGGATATAGGTCTGGAAAATGGATATTATTAGATTACAATGACATTGTTGTACATATATTTGTTAAAGATGAAAGAGATAAATATAATATAGAAAAAATATGGTTGGATGGTAAGAACGTTAATGTAGAAAAATTTGGAATAGAAAACTGGTCATAGAAGGTAAGTGATTACCTTCTATTCTTTTTTTGTTTTCTAATCTTGTATAATCTATATTTATTAACGATCCTCAATACTATTATTAATAAAATTATCGCTAATATAAAAGATATTATTGTTTTTAAAGCAAAAAGAGTTAAATTAGTATCTTCAATAACTACTAAATCAACTTCGAAAGCAGATTTCAATGGAATTACTCCTATTATTTCCTTGCCAATGCTATATTCTATCTTTCCTAAGATGTCACCTTTTCTAACAGGTAAATTATAATCATTTATAAATATTGAACTTTCGATATCATTTAGTTTATCTTTATTTATGACTGAATATAAATCATCTGATGCGATTAAACTTAGATATTTACTATCTCCAGAAGTTATCTCCAAATTTTTTATAAGTTCATTTGAATCCACTAGATTTATTTTTTTAAAATTATCAAATCCGTAATTTAGGAGATTATGTGTATCTGTATAAACTTCAGTTGTGCTACCTTTAATGACTACTGTTATTAAAGAGATTCCATTTCTTTCAGCACTACCTATTAAACAACTGCCTGCCTTAGGAGTATAACCCGTTTTCATACCAGTTGCTCCTTCATATTTCATATTTACCCATGAGTTATTTATAATAATTTGATTACCGTATCCAGTGCCGACTAAAAGCTTATTCGTACTTATCAAATGTCGAGTTTCTTTTTTAACATTGGTAGTATCTATTGTATACTTTGTTTTTCCAATAATTTCATTGATTATCTCGTTATCGTATGCTGCTTTTGCTATTCTAGATAAATCATAAGCTGTGGTGAAATGCTCGTCGTCGTGTAATCCATGAGGATTGACAAAATTTGAATTTAATGCACCTAATTCTTTAGCTTTTTTGTTCATTAATTCTATAAATTCTCCTTCATATGAAGAATAATTTAAAGCTATGACATCAGCTGCATCATTGGCAGAAGCTATTAACAAACCGTGTAGTAAATCATATAGTGATAACTCTTCTTGAGGTTCTAGGGCAATATGACTTCCATCGACTTCATAGGGGGTTTTGTCATCAACAACCAAAATATCATCTAAATTTCCCAATTCTAAAGCAGTTAAAGCTGTAAGAAGCTTTGTTAAACTAGCAGGGTATATTTTTTTATTTTCCTGGCATCCATATAAAACACGTCCACTATCTGCATCTATCAAAATATTAGTTGAACAATTTAGGTTTAAATCGGCGTAAATATTTTTATTTGAAATTATAGCTATAAATAGTATAATAAACAATAAGCATTTTTTCATTGTTAGCCTCCCGAATTATGTGCAAAACAATTATAACAACAAAACTTTACATTTGTAAATATAAAAAGAGGTAAATATGAACTTATTAGAAAAAAAAGAGTTAAAATTCATAATTGTCTTATTATTGATAATAATTTCTATATATATATATAAATATGTGGATACAGATTTTAAAGTATTAAAGACCCAGATATCAGATAATAGCGAATCAATAGATAATGAAACAGAAGCAACTGATTATATATGGGTTGATATAGATGGGTCTGTAAATAAACCTGGAGTATATAAAATATTAAGCAATTCAAGACTATATGAGTTATTGGAGCTAGCTGGAGGATTAAGAGAAGATGCATATACTAAAGATTTAAATAGATCGATTAAACTATACGATGAAGACAAAATATATATTAAAAGTATTTCAGAAATTGATCAAAAAAAAGAATCTTCGAAGATCAATATAAATACTGCCTCAAAAGATGAGCTAGTAAAGCTTAATGGAATTGGAGAAGCTATATCCGGAAACATATTAGCATATAGAGAAGCTAATAAATTCAATAAAATTGAAGATATAATGAATGTGAAAGGTATAGGCGAATCAAAATTTAATGGAATAAAAGAAAATATAAAGGTCAACTAGGAGAGATTATAATCAGATATATTCTTTGATCCTCAAGCTTCAGGAGGTCTTTTATTGAATGTACTGGTAATAATATAAATAACATAAAAAAACATTCAAAAGACTATAAAAGAATAGGCAAAATAATAAAAAAAGAAGATAAATTTATTAAATTAGTGTGAGGTAATTATGACTGATATTTATAGAAAAATACCAAAAATCGATAAAATAATAGAAAAAGAAGAAATCAAAGTTCGTATTAGTAAATGCGGTAGAGAGTTTGTTTTATCTATAATCAGAAAACATTTGGATACAATTAGAAATAACATAACAAATAATATTATATCAAGAATAGATGAAGAAGAAATATTAAATACAATAATCTATAAAATTGATAAAGAAAACAAAAGCAAATTTAAAAGAGTAGTAAATGGTACAGGAGTTATAGTACATACAAATTTAGGAAGAAGTGTTTTTTCTGAATTAATGGCAAAAGAAATTTCAGATAATCTATGTTCATACAGTAATTTAGAATATAACCTGGATAAAGGAGAAAGAGGCCATAGATATGATCATATAACGGATATAATTAAAGAAATAACAGGAGCAGAGGATGCTCTTGTAGTTAATAATAATGCGGCAGCCGTATTGCTAACTCTAAAGACTTTAGCTTCAGAAAAAGAGGTAATAGTATCAAGAGGAGAATTGGTTGAAATTGGAGGTTCCTTCAGAATACCAGCTGTTATAGAGGAAAGTGGTTGTGTATTAAAAGAAGTAGGAACTACAAATAAAACCCACTTAAAAGACTATAAAAATGCTATCAATGAAAATACTGGGGCAATAATTAAAATCCATACTAGTAATTATAAAATAGTTGGTTTCACAGGTGATGTCGATACTAAAAAACTAAAGAAAATATCTAATGAAAAAAATATTCCGCTAATTGAAGATTTAGGAAGTGGAATGATTATAGATTTAAATAAATATGGTCTTCATAAAGAACCTACAGTTAAAGAAACTTTAGATAAGGGGGTTGACGTAGTTACATTTAGTGGTGATAAACTATTAGGGGGACCTCAATGTGGAGTTATTGTAGGTAGAAGTAAATATATAAAGGAAATAAAGAAAAATCAACTTTTGAGAGCTTTAAGAGTAGATAAATTTACGATTATGTCTTTAGAATTAACACTTAAAGCATATCAAAACATAGGGACTCTTCCATCAAAAATACCGACTGTTAGGATGATTACTGAAGATAGTGAAGATGTTAAATTTAGGGCGAATAAATTATTAGAAAAAATAAATAATATTAATTCTAACTTGATAAATGTAGAACTGTGTAAAACAAGTTCAATGATAGGAGGAGGAGCATACCCTTTAGACAACCTTGAAAGCTGGGGTATAAAGTTAAATATAGAAAATAATTCAGAAAAGGATTTAGAAGTAAAATTAAGAGGCAGAGAAATACCTATAATAGTTAGAATAGTAGATGGAAAAATAGTTGTTGATTGTAAAACTATTTTTAATAAGGATTACGACATAATAACTAAAGCTATTGAAGATATAGCAGGTGAAAATAATGATTAATTTGACGATTGGTACAGCAGGCCACATAGACCATGGGAAAACTACTTTAATAAAAGCCCTTACAGGAATAGAAACCGACAGTCTAAAAGACGAAAAAAAGAGAGGAATTACCATTAATTTGGGTTTTGCTCATTTAAAGTATGAAGATATGACTATTGGATTTGTTGATGTACCGGGACATGAAAAATTTATAAAAAACATGGTTGCTGGTGTTTCAGGAATAGATGCAGTAATGCTTGTTATAGCAGCAGATGAAGGGATTATGCCCCAGAGCATAGAACATTTTAACATATTAGAATTAATGGGATTAAAAAAAGGGTTTATAGTTATTACTAAAACTGATTTAGTAGATGATGAATTAGTAGCAGTTGTAGAAGAAGAGGTTAAAGAACTGGTAAATGATACTTTTTTAGAAAATTGCAAGATAATTAAAGCTTCTTCTAAAACAAAAAATGGAATCGAAGAAATAAAAAGATATTTAAAAGAATTAGCTTCAATAGATAGTAGGGATTTGAGTATTGAAAATCCTAGAATGGCTATAGATAGAGTTTTTAGCCTAAAAGGTATTGGAACTGTAGTAACAGGAACTTTATCAAATGGGATTCTTAGCTTGAAAGATAATGTTTTAATATATCCTCAAAAAATAGAATCTACAATTAGAAATTTGCAGGTTTTTGGGAATAATGTAGAAGAAGCATTAGGCGGACAAAGGACAGCTATAAACTTAAGAGATATCAATAAAAATCAACTTCGTAGAGGAAATGACCTAGCCTTGCCAGAAACCCTAAGACTTACTAAACAAATAGATTGTAAAATAAAAACAATAGCAGAAACCAAAAGAATAATTAGAGATAATTCTAGGCTGCATTTACATATAGGGACTGAGGAAGTAATTGCAAGAATTCATATTTTAAATCAAAAAGAACTTAAAAGTGATAGTACTGGATTTGTTAGGCTAATAATAGAGGAAAATATTGCCGTGAAAAGAGGAGATAGATTTATTCTAAGATTTTATTCACCTTTAGAAACCATAGGTGGGGGTATAGTTTTAGATCCAAATCCAAAAGGAAAACTTAAAGAAAATATTTCGGAAATTGATTTCCAAGAAAAAGATATAAAACTTGATTCTTATATCGAATTTTTATTGATTAGAAATAATGGGTTTTTAAGAATTGAAGAAATCATTAAAAATACAATTTACAATTACGATTATTTAAAAAAAGTACTAAAAAAATTAGAAAATGAAAATAAATTATATAATTACGAATTTGGGGATAAAAATTATGTAATTCATGTAAAAACTGAAAATAGATTTAGAGAACAGGTATTAGATTACTTGCATTATAATGAAAAAGACAATAATATAACAATGGGAATACCCAAAGAAGAATTGAGAAACAATATATTTGATGGAATCGATAAAAATATATATAATAGTTTTGTAAATAAATTAGTAGAAAATAATATAGTTAAAATATGTAAAAATATGATTACTAGTTTTGACTTTAATCCTAAAATGAACTCAAAACAAAAAGATATAAAAGAAGATATCCTTATGAAATTAAAAAAACAAGGTAAAGATATATTAAATATTAAACCTTACAGAGAGTCAAAGGATATTTCAAATGTTATAGACTATTTGATATCAAAAGAAGTACTAATTGAAATAACCAAAGATGAAGTGATTTTAAAAGATAATTTAGAAAAGATAAAAAAACAGACGGTGAATTTTATTAAAAAAAATGAAAAAATTACAATAGTTGAATTTAGAGATTTGATAAAGAGTAATAGAAAGCATAGTATTATGATTTTAGAGTATTTTGATTCTAAAAATCTAACTAAAAGGATAGAGGATTATAGAATACTTTCTTAAGATTTAGTAATAATTTTATTAACAACAATACATAATAGTGATATACTATTAAAGAGGTGAGATAATGAGTCAAAAAATACTTATAGTAGATGATGAACCCTTATTAGTAAAAGGACTAAAATACGGATTAGAACAAGATGGATATAAAACAGAAGCGGCATATGATGGAAAAAAAGCATTAGAGATTCAACAAAAGGAAAAATTTGATTTAATTATACTTGATTTGATGCTACCAGAAATAGATGGATTAGAGGTTTGCCAAAAAATTAGAGAAAAATCAGATGTACCCATAATTATGCTTACAGCAAAAGGAGAAGACATGAACAAAATATTGGGATTAGAGTATGGTGCAGATGATTATATGACTAAACCTTTCAATATTTTAGAATTAAAGGCAAGAATTAAGGCAATCCTAAGAAGATCGTCTAACAAAGAAGCAAAACTAGGAGATCAAATCATATATGTTGATGATTTTATTATTAATACATTAGGTAGGAAAGTTACAGTCAATGGAAAAGAAATTAATCTAACTGCCAAAGAATTTGATCTTTTAATCCTTCTTGCTACAAATCCAGGAAAAATTTTCACAAGAGAAGAATTATTAGAAATAATATGGGGTTATGAATATTTTGGAGATTTAAGAACTGTTGATGTTCATATAAGAAGATTAAGAGAAAAAATAGAAAAAAATTCTGATAACTACGAATATATCCTTACTAAATGGGGAGTTGGATACTATTTTAGGAATAGAAATTAAAAAAAAGTATGTAAGTTTTAGGTGGAAATTGCTTTCCACCTATTTAATACTTATTATAATTCTTTTTTTTATACTTACAAATGTTACCACGAACTATTTGCTTGACTGGCACATAAACGAAAGACAAGAAGAACTAATAGAAGATACCAAACAAATAGCTGATGATATCAGCTATTATTTAAGTGTTTACGACTCTTCTATTTATAAAAATTACTTAGAAAACGTAGCCGACAAATATGGTGATTCTTTAAATAGAAGAATTATTGTACTAGATAAAGCAAAACGGGTAGTAGCTGATTCAAATGATGAGTATAATTTTTTAACTCTAGACTTAGAAGAAATTGAGAAATCTTTAAATGGAGAAATATCAACAAATAACTATTATTTTAATGATATAGGAAATGTAATGTATTTAGGATACCCAGTAATATTTGAAGATGAAATAAATGGATCTGTATTTATATCTTCATCTATAAATAATTTATATGAAAATGTAAATTTATTAATTTATAGGATAAAAATTCTTTTAATGGTGGTTTCTTTCTTAATTATATTAGGATTGTACTTGCTTACATACTTTTTTTTAAAACCTATAAATAAATTTTACCCTGTAATTGAAAACATCAAAAAAGGTGATTTAGGTCAAAAAGTAGATATTAATACAAGAGATGAATTCAATCTTTTAGGAGAGGCCTTCAATAGTATGACTGTAAGATTAAATGAGGTTGATAAGCAAAGAGAAGAGTTTGTATCAAATGTTTCTCACGAATTAAAAACACCTCTAGCCTCAATTAAACTCTTAACAGAAAATCTTTTGATTCAAGAAAATACAGAAAAAAAAGTTTACAGGGAATTTTTAAAAGATATAAATGATGAAATCGATAGATTAAATAGTATAGTAACAGAATTATTGTCTCTGGTAGACTTAGATAAAAATAAGTTGAAATTGAATTATCAAAATATATATCTTAATTCTATATTAGAAAAAATAGTAGAACAACTGAATCCATTAGCTAAGGAAAAAAATATTAAGTTAACACTTGAAGAAATAAATATAATTCAAATAAAAATAGATAAAGATAAAATAAAGCAAGCTATAATAAACATAGTACATAATGCAATTAAATATAGTGAAGAAAATACAGTAGTAAAAATTTCTTTATATTTAGATAAAAACTATGCTACTATAAAAGTAAAGGATACTGGATATGGAATTCCTAAAGAGAGTATTCCTTATATCTTTGATAGATTATATAGAGTTGATAAAGCAAGATCTAGAAAAACTGGCGGAACTGGCTTAGGGTTATCCATCTCTAAGCAAATAATAAATATGCATCATGGAACTATAAATGTAAAAAGTAGAGTAGGAGAAGGTACTACATTTTATATAAAAATACCTTTAGAATATTAGAAAGTGTGATTTTATGAAAAAATATATAATAGTACTAATAATAATATTAATAATATCATCTTCCTGTACAGTACCACAGGAAGAAAGCGATGTTGCAAAAATTTTGCCCTACAATGAAGAAAAAAATCGACAGGATATAGTTCAAATATATTTACCTAATAGAAATCTATCCTGTGTCGTAAATGAATTAATAACAATAAAAGATATTACTAAGGAAACTTATATAGATAGAGCACTGGAGAATACTATTAATAGGAGTTTAGAGTCAACTAGCTTTATTGATATGAATATATTAAATATAGTTAAAACTGATGTAGTAGACGAAACTGTTTTTTTAACGATAGAATGGAAAGACAACATATACTTAAATGAAGAAGAGGAATGTTTAATCTTATATTCTTTGGTAAATACGGTCTCATCAATGGATGGAATACAATTTGTCAAAATAATTAATGGGGATAAGGATTATTTCTTCAGCAGATACTATATAGGAGAAGCCTTAAGCCCTAGCAAAACTATTTTATATAAAGACTATGTAAAACCAATAAATACTGTAGAAGAAATTTTGAATACTTATTTTAAGGATAGAAACATTTTTGGAGAATCTTCAGAAGAAGCTCTGAAATTCCTTGATGAGAATATATCTGATTACATTGGATATAATATAAAAAATTTCCATTATAATCAATACAACAGTCTACTTACGGTGAGTGTTGATGCTGTATTTTATAATAAAAGCTATATAAGAGAAGATAGGAATATTAGTTTTTTACTTGAATACATTAACGGTAAATTTAGAATTAGAGAAATATATGAGTTATAATTGACAAACATTTACAAGTATGATATTTTGAATGAAGTACCTTTAAGATAGTACGAGATGCTATAAAGGAGATAAAAATGAATACGATAATTTTGAGGGAAAATAATGTAAATAAATACGAGATATCACAACTTTTCAGGGTTGAGGTATCTCTTTTTTTTGAGGAGGTAGTATGGAAGGAAAATTAATTTTAGAAAATGGAATAACTTTAAAAGGAGAAACCTTTGGTGTAAATAAAACTAAAGTAGGTGAAGTTGTTTTTAATACAAGTATGACTGGATACCAAGAAATATTAACTGATCCATCGTACTATGGGCAAATTGTAGTTATGACTTATCCTCTTATAGGAAACTATGGAATAAATTTTTCTGATTTACAGTCCGATAGTGTAAAAGTAAGGGGTTTAATTGTAAGGGAAAATTGTAAACACCCTAGTAATTTTAGAAAAGAAATGACTTTAGAAAAATATTTAAAAATTGAGAGAACATTTGGATTAGAAAAAGTTGATACAAGATATTTAACTAAGACTTTAAGAAAAGTAGGGACTTTAAATGGAATTCTTACAAAAGAAAACTTATCAAAAAAAGAAATTAAAACTTTGTTTGAAAAATTTGATAAAAAGAATTTTGTAAAAGAAGTAAGTACTAAAAAAACATATGAACTAAAAGAAGGAAATATAGAATTAGCGGTATTAGATTTTGGAGTAAAAGGAAATATATTAAAAGAATTTCAGAAAAGACACTGTAAAATAAAAGTTTATCCTTACAATACTCCTGCAAAAAAAATATTAGAAAAGAAACCTGACTTTGTTTTTTTGTCTAATGGTCCAGGTAACCCTAAAGATTTAAAATATTCTATAGATGAAATTAAAAAGTTATTAGGAAAAATTCCTGTTGTGGGTATTTGTTTGGGTCATCAGCTTTTATCTTTAGCTGTTGGAGCAGAGACAATAAAAATGAAATTTGGCCATAGAGGTGGAAATCATCCAGTAAAGGATTTAATAAAAAACAAAATATTCATAACATCTCAAAATCACGGCTATGTTGTAAAAAAGAATACCCTATCTGAAAAAGTTAATATAACACATGTTAATTTAAATGACGATACAGTAGAAGGGATAGAAAGTGATGAATTAATGTTCAAAAGTATTCAATATCATCCTGAAGCATCACCTGGTCCAATTGAATCTGATTATATATTTGATGAGTTTATTAATTTTTATAGGAGGACTTATGCCAAAAAATAATAAAATAAAAAAAGTTTTAGTAATTGGTTCTGGACCGATAATTATTGGGCAAGCCGCAGAATTCGATTATTCTGGGACACAAGCATGCAAAGCATTAAAAGAAGAAGGGATAGAGAGTATACTTATAAATAGCAATCCTGCAACGATTATGACTGATAAAGATGTTGCAGATAGAGTTTATATTGAACCTTTAAACTGTGAAACAGTAGAAAAAATTATAAAAAGAGAAAAACCAGATAGTCTACTTCCAAATATAGGCGGACAAACAGGACTAAATTTAGCAGTAGAACTATTTGATAAGGGCATACTTAGCAAGTATGACATCAATATAATAGGAACAAGCATTGAAAACATTAAAATAGGAGAAGATAGAGAAAAGTTTAGAGAATTAATGAAAAAAATCGGACAACCGATTATAGATAGTGGATCGGTATCCAATTTAGAGGAAGGATTGAAGATAGCTAAAAAAATTGGTTATCCATTAATAGTTAGACCTGCTTATACCTTAGGCGGTTCTGGTGGAGGAATAGCAGAGAATCAAGAAGAATTAACCAAATTTATTACTAAAGGCCTAAACTTGAGTTTAAACAACCAAGTACTCTTAGAAAAAAGCGTAAAAGGGTATAAGGAAATAGAATATGAAGTAATGAGAGATAATGTAGGTAATTGTATTAATGTTTGTAATATGGAAAATATTGATCCTGTAGGTGTTCATACTGGAGATAGTATCGTTGTAGCACCTTCTCAAACATTATCAGATATAGAATATCAGATGTTGAGAACGGCTTCATTTAAAATAATAGATGCGATAGATATAAAAGGTGGATGCAATGTACAAATAGCTCTAAATCCTAAAAATTTTGATTATAAAATTATTGAGATAAATCCTAGAGTAAGCAGGTCTTCTGCTTTAGCTTCTAAAGCAACTGGATATCCTATTGCAAAAGTAGCTACTAAGATTGCACTAGGTTACAATTTAGATGAGATAGAAAATTCAGTTACCAAAAAAACTAAAGCATGTTTTGAACCTGTTCTAGATTATGTTGTAACTAAAATTCCAAAATGGCCTTTTGATAAGTTTAAAAAAGCAAGTAGGAACTTAGGTACTCAAATGGCAGCAACAGGAGAAGTTATGGCTATAGGAGAAAACTTCGAATCATCCCTTTTAAAAGCCATAAGATCATTAGAAAATAATCAATTCACACTAGAACATGAAGATTATAAAGAACTAAGTATAATTGAACTTAAAAACAAACTGTTTATACCCCACGATGAATTAATTTTTGTATCAGCAGAATTGCTAAGAAGAGGTTATGCTATTGATAAAGTACATGAAATAACTGGTATAGACAAATTCTTTGTACATAAAATTAACAATATAGTATATGAAGAAGAAAAACTAAAAAGAAAATCGATAGAAGAAATAGACTCAAAATATCTAAGAAAAATAAAAAAACTTGGATTTTCGGATATGGGAATAGCTGAACTAGTTAAATGTGATTTCATAGATGTATTAAGTTTAAGAGAGAAATATAATGTTATTCCAAGTTATAAATATGTAGATACCTGTAGTGGAGAATTTGAAGCTGTGTCACCTTACTACTATTCAACTTATGAAGAGTTTGATGAAGTAGATGTATCAAAAAATAGGAAAATAATAGTAATTGGTTCTGGTCCTATTAGAATAGGACAGGGTGTAGAGTTTGATTATTGTTGTGTGCATTGTGTTAATTCGCTTAAAAATCAAAACATAGAGTCAATAATAATAAATAATAATCCCGAGACTGTAAGTACCGATTTTGATGTTTCAGACAAACTATATTTTGAGCCTTTAACAAATGAAGATGTATATAATATTATTAAAAAAGAAAACCCAGATGGAGTAATATTACAATTTGGAGGTCAGACAGCCATAAAATTAGCTAAATTTATTGATTCTTTAGGAGTTAAAATTTATGGAACCAGCTGGAAGCATATAGATACGGCAGAAGACAGAGAAAAATTTGATGATTTACTAGAAAAATTGTCCATAAAAAGACCCATAGGAAAAGCAGTGACAACATTAGAACAAGGATTAAAAATTGCCGGTAAAATTGGTTACCCTTTGCTTGTAAGACCTTCTTTTGTACTTGGTGGACAAGGTATGGATATTGCGAACAACAACATTGAACTATCAGAATATTTTGAAGCTGCCCATAAAGTTGATAAAGAAAATCCTATTTTAATAGACAAATATTTAGAGGGAATAGAAGTTGAAGTAGATGCTATTTCAGATGGAGAAAACGTAATAATTCCAGGAATAATGGAACATTTAGAAAAAGCAGGAGTTCACTCTGGTGATAGTATATCTATATATCCTAATATCTCCTTAAGCAGTAAATTAGAAAAGGAAATTGAAAAGATTACAATAAGAATAGGTAGAGAATTAAATATAAAAGGTATAATAAACATACAGTTTATTATACAAAATAAAGAAGTATACGTTATAGAAGTAAATCCCAGGTCAAGTAGGACAGTGCCTTACATAAGCAAGGTAACTAATATTCCAATGGTAGATTTAGCAACTCAAACAATGTTAGGAAAAAACTTAAAGGATTTAGGATATATAGAGGGACTACAAAAGAAAATAAAAGGATACACTGTAAAAGTACCTGTGTTTTCTTCTCAAAAAATAGAGAATATTGAAATAAGCCTAGGTCCTGAAATGAAATCTACTGGAGAAGCACTAGGAATACATGATACATATATAGGAGCCTTGTATAAAGGTCTAATAGGAGCAGACATTAATATGCCAGATAAAACTTTACCTATTCTTTGTACTGTAAAGGATAAGGATAAGGAGAGTTTATTGGTTATAGCCAGAAGATTTGATGAATTGGGTTACAATATTTGTGCAACAAGAGGAACAAAAGAGTTACTAAATGATAATAATATTAATTGTAAAATGGTTAAAAAAATTAGTGAAGAAAGTCCAAATATTATCGATGTAATTAAAACCGGAAAAATAAGTATGGTAATAAACACACCTACCAAAGCGAATAATTCTTTAACCGATGGTTTTAAAATAAGAAGAGCAGCTGTTGAATCTAATGTACTTACATTAACTTCGTTAGATACAGTAAGGGCACTTCTAGAAGTAATGGAAGATAAATATGATAAGAAATTATTAAATATAGTGGAGTTAGGTGACATAGTAAAATAAAATTTTAAAACTTGTAATACAATTATTCATATGTTATAATTTATGTTCTTGGGGGAATAGATGAGTGCTGGTGTGCTTCCTGGTCTTCAAAACCAGTGTGGGGCGTTAGTAGCGTCCCGGGTGGGTTCGATTCCCACATATTCCCGCCATAAGTAATTTAAAATTTAGATAGGAGTTTTTGTATTGAGTGAAAATAATAATATAATGGTATGTGTTACTAAACAAAAAACTTGTAGTAGACTCATTTATAAAGGTGACGAAGTAAGAAGTAGTAGTTCAGATAAACTATATATAGTACATATAATTAATAAAAAAGATAAAGTTTTATATGGGGATAATGATGGAGACGCACTAGAGTATTTATTTGATTTAGCAAAAAAATTAGACGCAGAATTAATAGTACAAAGATCTAATAATACAAAAAAATCCATAATAAAATTAGCAAAAGAAATAGAAATTACCCACATAATACTAGGTAAATCAAATAATGAAAGTAATCAAGGATTTCAGAAAACAATAGCTAATGAATTGAAAGATATTAATATTATTGTAGAATGAGAAGTGTTTTAAATGTATTTGATAAAACAAATTATGCTTTTAATTAATATGTTGAAAAATCCCGAAGTAAAATTCTGGGATAAGATGAAGATTATATTAATGATATTATATATTATTAGTCCTATAGACCTAATACCAGCTCCGGTTTTTGGTTTTAGCATTATAGATGACCTAATAATAATGCTTTTTCTATTGAATTTAATAAAAAAATTATTGGTTAAGTACAACTATAAAGATGAAAATTTAGATATAAACGAGGATGATGTAGTAGAAAATGTAAAATATGAAATAGATGAAGATGATAAGGGGGATGAGTAAACACTCATTCCTTATTTTCATTTTAAAAAATTAATAAATGTGTTAAAATAATATAAATAATAAATAGAGAGGTAGCTTATGTTTAACTATGAAAATTATGAAGTTGAAAAAATAATCTATGAAAGTAATTTTCAAAGAATATTGTTATGCAAAAATAAAAACGATGAACTTTTCTATAACAATATTATTTTAAGAGAAAGACTTATAAACTTAATTGATAGTAATTATTATCCAAGCAAATCAGATAATATTATAGCTTTAGAAGAAACTGAAGATCGACTATACATATATTCTAAACATATAGAATTAAAAAAGTTGACCGAATTTATAACTGGCAAAAATCTCACATATAGAGAAAAAGTAAAGTTAACAGAAAACTTAATTTTGAAATTTAAAGAATTAGAAAAATATTCAGATATACAAACGCAATCGATGATAAAAGAAGATAACCTATTAATTGATGAGAATTTCAATATAATATTCAGAAACCTTCTTATCTTTGATCAAGATTATGATATAGAAGAAAGTACTTTAATGAAAACCACCTCTAATTATATTCACTATATTTTTGCTGGAGACTTTATAAAAGAATTTAATATATCAGAAAAGATTCCCCCTGATATTAAAAAAATAATAATTAGAGCTAGTTCCAAGGAGTATGTTAATATAGAAGAATTATTAGCTTCATTCAAAGAATCCCCCACATACTCTTTAATTATTCCTTTGAATAATAGTGAAAATATAAAAGAGTACAAAGAAGAAGATAATGAAAATGAACCTGAAAAAAAACCTAATAAAAAGAAATACCTTATTCCAATAATAATAGCTATAATAATAATACCTTTGATAATTATGGCTTTGAATAATAAAGGAAAGGAAAAAGAAGAAATTCAATCTGAACAAGAAAATTTAGAAAATAAAAATCATAATGAACAGACAAATGTAGAAGATGAAGAAATTCCAAAAACAGATGAGGAATCTTTACCTGAAACTATTTTAGGGTTTTATAACGAAGAAGACATAAAAGAAAATTCAGATAAATATGCTATTATAGATTTCTCTAAATTTTATGACGGATACTATTCTTTGAAAATTGATAAGAAAGAAAATATAAAAGATAAATATTTATTTGCAATAATTGACTTAGAATCTGAAGAATATAAATACTTAAAAAATAGAGAAGTAGGTCTGTACACAAGATATATAAGCGACAAACCAGTTGAAGGTAATTGGGTGATAGAGATAAGGAGAAATGGAGAAATATCAAACATAACAAATGAAAAAATTCTTATAAATTCAAATAGTTGGATAATTAAACAAAGATCATTAACATTAGGAGATAATGATGAAATTAAATTATTTTTCCAATACGAAGAAAATGCAACAGTTTGGATTGATTCTATTGAGATAGATGTTTTAAAATAACATCTATTTTTTTTGTTTTTCAGGAACAATAAATTTTCTTTTACGTCTAAAGAGATATTAGTGGAGGTGTGAAATGAATAAAGTTATTAAAATAGAAAATGTTTACAAAAATTATAAACTAGGACAAGTAAATGTAGAAGCATTAAAAGGTATTGATTTAGAAGTTGAAAAAGGAGAATTTATATCAATAATGGGTCCTTCTGGATCTGGCAAATCTACTTTACTTAACCTTATCGGGTGTTTAGATAAGCCTAGTAAAGGACTATATCAATTAGATGGAAATAGAGTTGAGAAGTTAAATGATTTTCAACTTTCAGAAATAAGAAATAATTTTTTAGGTTTTGTATTTCAGAGTTTTAACTTATTGAGTTCTTTAAATGCTATGAAAAATGTTGAGATACCTCTTATTTACAGAGGAATAAGAAAAAAGAAGAGAAAAGAACTTTGCGAGAAAGCCTTAGAGATTGTTGGCTTAGGTGAAAGAATGCATCATCTTCCGAATCAACTATCCGGCGGACAGCAGCAGAGAGTTGCAATAGCCCGTGCTATTGTAGGTAAACCATCGGTTATACTAGCTGATGAACCTACAGGAGCACTAGATTCAAAAACAGGGAATGACATAATGGATATTTTCAAAAAACTAAATAAAGAGAATAATATGACTATTGTGCAGGTTACCCATGAAGAAAATATTGCAAAGATAGGAAATAGAATTATTAGGCTTATAGACGGAAAAATACAACAAAATTATTCAGGAGGAAGAAATGATTAAAAGAATATTACCAATTATAATTATTATTGCCCTTGTATTAACAGGAGGATATTACGCAATATCACAGTTGATACCAGAAGATGATTCCCAAGGGAAAAGAGAAGTTATATATTCTACTAGTCCAGTTACTAGAGGAGATATTAGTGTAGGAGTTGAAACTTCAGGACAGTTAAATGCAGCTCATGGTGGAGGTATTAGAATACCCGAACCTTCAGATCCTAAATTATCCAATATTTCTTATGTAATAGAGGAATTTTTAGCTGAAGAAGGAGATAATTTACTAAAGGGTGATCCAGTCTTAAAACTAGCATCATCAGATTTAGACAGTTTAATTGATGATTTAGAAAATCAATTAGAAGGCAAGAAAGAATATTTAGCGCAATTATTAGGAATAGATATATCACAAGTTGAAAATATAAATCCTTATGATGGAATAATTATAAATGCACCTATTAAAGGAAGAGTAACTGAACTTAACGCAAGTGAAGGCGAAGAACTAGAAAGCTTAATTGCAAGTATAGTAGATGATTCAGAAATCAAATTATCCTTTAAAGCTAATAAATCAGAATATACTAAACTGTTCGAAGGACAAAGAGTACTTCTTAAATTCTCACATTTTGATGGATATTACGAGGCTAAAATAACAAAATTAAATAGTAATGCCGTACCAGATAATCCAGACGACAGCGATTACGGTCTTACTTATGTTCACTGGGGAGAAATAGAAGCTGAAAATCCAGGATTAGTTCAGACGGGCATGATTTCTAGTGTAAATTTAGCAAAATCTGAAGAATCCCTTGAGCCTGCTACTACTTTACAGAATATGGCAAAGGTTGAGAGTTATAAAAAAGAGAAAAAAATATACAAAAATTCTATTTCATCCGATGAATTGGTAGTTACAGATGTATTAGTAAATGAAAATGACTATGTAGAAAAAGGACAATCTTTAGTTAAACTTGCTGGTGCAGATGTGAGAATGATGATTCAAGAGAACTTAGACCAATTAAGAGAAGCTCAAAGAACTATAGACAAAGCTTATGAACTTAGGAGTAATCTAGTCATAACAGCTCCTATGGATGGCGTTGTAGCAGGATTTTGGAGACAAAAAGGAGAAAATATAAAAGCAGGAGAGTCGGTCGGAGATATTTTCAATACAAGCAATATGAGTGTATATACTCAGGTCGATGATTTGGATGTCGTTTATGTAAAACAAGATGCACCTGTAGAAGTAACAGTAGATGCCTTAACAGGAGAAGTATTTGAAGGTAAGGTTGCAAGAGTTTCACAGTCAGGGCAGGATTCCAGTGGTGTAATTCAATATTCCGTAAACATTGAAGTTTCTGGTAGAGGTGATTTAAGACCAGGAATGATGGCTAAGTGTTTTATAGATGCTGGTAGTTCTCAAGACACACTGCTTCTACCGATTGAAGCTGTATTCGAAGAAGATGGACAATCTAAGGTTGAAACTTTAGATGAAAATAGTGAAATAGAAGTTGTTAGAATAGAAACTGGATTAATGAACGATAGATATGTAGAAGTATTAGAAGGATTAGAAGAAGGTCAGGAAGCAATTACTGGTAGTAGCTCAGACTTATTACCAAGTCAATCAATAGAAGGAAATGATACTATAATACCTGATAGTGAAGAGCAGGAGTGATAATATGAATGAATATGAAGGAACTAAATCCTTATTGGTTAGAGTTTATTTTACTGCTAAAATGGCCCTGAATGGTTTGACTTCTAATCTACTTAGAACCTTCTTAACGGTATTGGGTATTCTCATAGGAGTTGCATCTGTTGTTAGTCTAATGGGAATAGGAGAAGGTGCAAGAAGAACAGTAGTGGAACAATTCGAAAGTTTAGGAAAAAATGTAGTTATTATAAAATCAAATCAACCGGCATTAAATTTCGAACCAGAAGAATATATAGAATTGTTAGATAGAGTTGATGGTTTAGAATATGCAACATCAGTTGTAAGTACAGAATCAAACATAAGGTGGAGAAGATCAAGAGGAGAATTGGAAGTTCTTGGAGTCAATGAACAGTACCCTATAATTAGAGACCATGACTTGGTAGACGGAAACTTCTTTTCCTCATTACATGTGAAGCAAAGATCTCCTGTTGTGGTTCTTGGTTATAATGTAGCAATATCTCTTTTAAACGGCAGAAGTCCAGTTGGTCAAAGTATGACCATTGATGGTATATCCTATAGAATAGTAGGAGTTTTATCACAAAAGGGAGAAGGTAAAGGAGAAGATATAGATAATAAAGTAGTAATACCCTACACATCTGCAATGAAAATAGATGGTGACCGTAAGGTTTCAGAAATATGGGGAAAATCAAATTCTCCAGAAAATGCTGCTTTATCAATTGTTCAACTTGGAAGAATTTACAAAAGACAGATGGGTATATATGACAAAGATACAAATACAGGGGGAGAAAAAGGAGATGGAGGAGACAATCCAGAACCTGAAATGCCAGAAGAAAAGGCTATTAAAGAAGAAAGTATATCTCCACCTGGAAATCAGAATAATCCTATGTTTGACAACTCTGAAGAGTTAATAACCGTTACAAGTTTAAATCAATTAGTAAAAGAAGCAGATAATGCTAATAGAGTAATGACTTTACTATTAGGAGGAATAGCAGCAGTTTCTCTTCTAGTAGGAGGGCTAGGTATTATGAATATAATGCTTGTAGCTGTTAGTGAAAGAACTTCAGAAATAGGAGTTAGGAGAGCTTTAGGAGCTAAGAAATATGATCTTCTACTTCAATTTATGCTTGAGGCCTTATATGTTAGTATTATTGGTTGTATAATAGGAATAGCAGCAGGTATATATGTTATAAATCTATTTAACAGAAATGGACTAGATGCTGTTGTTAGTTTGCAAGCAGTAAAAATATCTACTGTTGTTGCATTAACATCAGGGTTACTCTTTGGAGTATATCCAGCTTATACAGCTTCAAATTTATCACCTGTTGAAGCATTAAATAGAAAGTAAATTAAAAGTAAAGGAATAATTTCTATTTCTTTACTTTTATATTTCATTAATATACAATTGGACCAAATAGATTAAAGAGAGGATAAAAAATGTATAAAGAAAGAAGAAATAAACTAATTAAATCACTAAAAGAAAAATCTTTGCTTATTGTTTTTTCTGGAAAACCACCTAGAAAATCAGAAGATAATTTTTATAAATTTGATTCTGATAGAAATTTTTTCTATCTCACGGGCATAAATAGAGAAAAATTTATTTATGTTTATAATAATATTGAAGAAAATAAAGAATTTTTATTTATTGAAAAACCAAAAGAAAAAATGGAGAAATGGATTGGTAAGTTTCTAAAAGAAGAAGAGGCTAAAGAAATATCAAAAATTAAAAACATAAAATATAGTGAAGAATTAATAGAGTATTTAGTTAAAACCTTAAAAGAAAATGATATACATAATATTTATTTAGATATAAAAAATTGGGATATAGATGAATCATTAACGGAATCTCAAAAAATAAGTAAGATTTTATCTGAAAAATATCCATACATAAATATTATAAATATAAACAAAAAATTAGAGGAACTTAGATTGATTAAAGACGAAAAAGAAATAGGCCTCACACAAAAAGCTGTGGACATAACTAAAGAAGCTATAGAAAATATGATGAAAAATTCAAGTCCTGGAATGTATGAATATGAAATCGAAGCTGAATACAACTATATATTAAATAAAAAAGGTGTTAAAACATCTTTTGATACAATAGCGGCTTCCGGTAGAAATGCAGTCATACTACACTATGTTAATAATGATAATAAAACACAAGATGGCGATTTAATATTATGTGATTTGGGAGTAAAATACAAAGAGTATAATTCTGATATAACAAGAACCTTTCCATTAAACGGAAAATTTACAAAACGACAAAAAGAGGTTTATAAAGTAGTTTTAGAGGCGAATAAAGAAGTAATAAAAAATGCAAAACCTGGTAAAACTTTAAATCAATTAAATGATATAGCTAAAGAGGTATTATTTGAAGGTTGTAAAAAATTAGGATTATTAGTATCAGAAGAAGAATTAAACAATTACTACTACCACAGCGTTTCCCACTTTTTAGGATTAGATGTACATGACGTAGGAAATAAAAAAATAAATTTAAAAAAAGGTATGCTTATTACCGTTGAACCAGGCCTATATATAGAAGAAGAGGGAATAGGTATTAGGATAGAAGACGATATTTTGATAACAGAAAATAATTCGATAAATTTATCACAAAATATAAAAAAAGAAATTAAAGACATTGAGAATTTGATGGAAAAATAAAGGGAAAGATAATATATGAAAATTCATAAGAAATTAAAAAAGATAATAGGACAATATCAAAATAAAGATTTAATTATAAGACATACCATATATTATGTATACTCTAAATTAAATAAAGAAAATAATATGCAAAATTTTTTCGATAATTATGCTAGATTTTACTCTAAAGATTACCTTGATGTAGATGAAAAACTAGATCAATTAATCAATACTAATAGAGAAGAAATTAAAGAAATTGACCCTGGTACAATGTACGAAAAAATAACAACTTTAAAATTAAAAAAATCTTTAGGCCAGGTATATACACCCAAAGATATAGTCAAAAAAATGATTAATATGTATGACTTTAAAATAAATAAGGATAATTCAGAATTAAAAATCTTAGATATATCCTGTGGATCTGGTAATTTTTTAATACCAATCATCGAAAAACTTGTAACTCTAGGGGAATCTCCATACGAAATTGTTACTAAGAACATATATGGAGTGGATAAAGACGATTTTTCAGTTTTTTTAACGAAATTATCTATTCTTTTGAAATATCCAGAGTTAAAGGAGAAGAATTTAAATATAATTAAGGGGGATAGTTTAATAGATGAATTAAAAGAAATTAATGAAATCAAGTTTGATTTAATAATAGGCAATCCTCCTTATATTGGCCATAAAAGCATATCTAAAATATATAAAGAAAAATTATATGAAAAATATGTAACTTATAAAAACAAATCCGATATATCTTATTGTTTTTTTGAAAAGAGTTGGGAATTATTAAAAAAACAGGGAAAACTTATATTTATAACTTCTAGATACTTTATGGAGGGTCAAGATTCCTTTGAAATTAGAAAATTTTTAAAGAAAAACTACAGTATTATAAAAATGATAGATTATAATGGACATAATTTATTTAAAAATACAAATATAAGCCCTATTATTTTAAAAATATCAAAAATGGATTTAAGAGAAAAATTTGAATATGAATATAAAATTAAAGACGAATTTAAAAATATTGAATTTAACCAAAATAATTTAGAAGATAAAAAGTGGATAATAAGGCCTGAAGAACAATTAAAACTTTTAAATAAGTTATATGAAAAAACTAACCATACACTAGATGAAGTACTAGAATTCAAGCAAGGCATTATTACTGGACTTGATAAAGCCTTCATAGTAAGAAATGAAGATATAAAAAATTATTCTTTAGAAAAAACTTTGTTGAAAAAATGGATAAAAAACAGTAATATAGGAAAAAATAAGATAATAGATATTAATAAATACAAATTAATATATTCTAAAGATATTGATATTAATAAGTATCCAAATACAAAAAGGTATTTAGAGCAATTTAAAAATCGATTGGAAAAAAGAAGAGAATGTAAAAAAGGAATTATTGAATGGTATGAACTTCAATGGCCTAGAAAAAAAGAATTATTCGAAAAAGAAAAAATAATTTTTCCATATAAAGCTAAGGAACCTATATTTTTTCTGGATAATAATAGTTATTTTTGTAGTGCGGATATATATTTAGGTAAAATCAAAGACCAGGTTATTTTTTATGAAAACTTGGTTAAGTATTTAAATTCCAGTATTTTCGACTTTATCTGCAGATTAGAATTAAAAAAAGTAGGTAAAGGATTATATGAATTTTACCCATATTCTCTTAAAAAATTACCGGTTATCAAAAAAGAAGATTTAATAAATACTACCGAAAATGGGTATAAAGACTATGAAGCATATTTAAATGAAATATTCGACTTAAATATTAAAGAAATAAATATAATTAAGAATACAACTGAGGAGTGGTTAAATGATTAAAAAAAGTATCATTTTTATATTAATATTTACATTACTAGGTATAAACGTTTTAGGATCCACAATTTATTTTGATGTTCAGGATCACTGGGCTAGAGAAGATATATACTGGGCAACAAATGAAGTAGAAATTTTTAATGGTTATGGAGATTATACCTTTAGAGCTGAAAACAATATTTCAAGAGCAGAGTTTATCACTATTCTATATAGAGCAGGTAAAAACCAAAATATTTTCTATGATGAATTTTCTGGAGAACTCAGTTACGAAGATTTTAATATTGATCACTGGGCATATTCATATGTTTTGAGCTTAAAAAACAACATTCACTTAATGAGTAAAAATAACATTGAGGATATATTTACTGAAGAAAAATTTGAACCCAATAAAGCAATAACAAGAGAAGAATCATTAAGGCTAGTATCCTTAGTAACTACTGAACCATTAGAAGAAGTGGAAATAGATTTCAAAGATATTAGTAGTAACTATCCTTATATAGATGAAATAAAAATGCTGTATAGTAATGATATTATGTTAGGATATGATGATAACACTTTTAAGCCAAGTGAAAATTTAACTAGAGCTGAATCAGCTAAAATAATAAAAAATATATTTGAAGATATGTATTATCATAAAGATATTTTCATGAAAGATATAACTTACTTAAATCAATATAAAGTATTTTTCCCTTTATTTGGTGATTACAATTATAAAACTAATGATGAACAAGATGAAAAATATGTTAAAGCTGTTAGTACTTTAGAATACCTTAATTTTGGTGGATATATATATCCAGGAGACGAACATCTTTATGATAGTTCTCCAGTTAAAACTCTTACAACTCTTCATAATAATGATTATAAAAATAAAATTGGAACAAAATATTATATATTAA
This sequence comes from Eubacteriales bacterium, assembly GCA_046482875.1. GTDB lineage: Bacteria > Bacillota > Clostridia > Tissierellales > Dethiosulfatibacteraceae > UBA8670. The sequence continues at coordinate 70,978 of JAWOEG010000099.1, forward strand.
AATACGGGAAATTGGAAAATGAAAGTAGGGTTAAATTTATAGAAACACTGCTTCAACTACTTTATAAAAATGAAGAACTAACTCATAAAAGCAAAATACTTATATTAAAAGATTTATATATTTATGAAAGAGATCCTGTACTGTACAGTATAGTAACGGATAGTCTAATAGAAATTACTAATAATTACACTGAAAAATTTGACTTATGTTTTACAAAACTAGATTATCTGATAAAAAATGATAAAGTTGAAATTTTAGAAGAAAATACACTAAATAATTTAGAAGAAATTGTAAAATACTTGATGAATGATAGTAATAATTTAACTGAAGATGAAACAGAAAAAATAAATAACTTGAAAAAAAATGAAAAGTTTAATATAATTCTATACTATAAACTAAATAAAAGTTTGATAGATTATATAAAAGGTGATTTCAGAAAAAGCTATAATGATTTATATGAAACCTACGAATATTTAAAAAATCACGAAGACTATTATAGTTTATTAGAACAAGAAGAAAAAATAGTTATAGGTGCGTTAAAAAAATTAAAATCAATGTATTAATTTATCTATAAAATAAAGACTATTAAAAATAAACAGTACTTTAGTACTGTTTATTTAATGGAAAAAATAAGGTGGTAAAATGAAAGAAAAAATTATAAACATAGCAGTAATAGCCCACGTAGACGCAGGAAAGTCTACACTAGTTGATGCTTTTTTATCTCAAAATGGAGCCTTTAGAGAAAATGAAGCTGTAGTTGATTGTGTAATGGATAGCAATGATTTAGAACGTGAAAGAGGTATCACTATTTACTCAAAAAATTGCTCCATAATGTACAAAGGAATAAAAATAAACGTTATTGATACTCCTGGACATGCTGATTTCTCATCAGAAGTAGAAAGGGTTATTAAATCCGTAGATACAGTTATTCTATTAGTAGATTCAAGTGAAGGACCGATGCCTCAGACCAGATTTGTTTTACAAAAATCTTTAGAGATGGGTTTGAAACCAATATTATTAGTTAACAAGGTAGACAAAAAAGATGAAAGAGCTGAAGAAGTTGTGAATATGGTATTTGATTTATTTTTTGAACTTGATGCTACAGAAGAACAGCTCCACTTTCCAATTTTATATGGAATAGCTAAGGAAGGTATAGTAATGAAAAATATGGATGAAGAAAGCAAAGATATTATACCTTTAATTGATACTATAGTAGAACATGCTGGAGTATATCCAGACTTGGATGAAGAAGATCTTCAACTTCAAATTTTTGATTTAGCATATGACGATTACGTTGGAAGATTAGGAATAGGAAGAATATACAAAGGTAAGTTAGAAAAAGGACAGAATATTTCTATATATAAAAGAAATGGTGAAATAAAAGATGAAAAAATTGCCCAAATATATACTTATAAAGGTTTGAAAAGAACCCCTGTAGATGTAGCTACATCAGGTGATATAGTAATAATATCGGGAATACCACATATTTCTATAGGAGAAACAATTGGGTTAAAAAATAAAATAGAAAAAATGGATATGATAAAAATAGAAGAACCCACACTCTCTATGAACTTTATGGTAAACAAATCACCACTTGCAGGTAAAAGTGGCAAATATCTTACATCAAGACAGATAAGAGAAAGATTGGACAAAGAATTAGAAGTAAATGTAGGGTTAACAGTAGAAGAATTGCCTGGACAAAAAGATTCATTTAAAGTTTCTGGAAGAGGTGAACTTCATTTATCTATACTTTTAGAAAACTTAAGACGTGAAGGATTTGAATTGGCAGTTTCTATGCCGGAAGTTATTTTTAGAAATAAAAATGGAAAAAAACTTGAACCAGTGGAAAGAATTGTAATCGAAGTACCTGAAAATTACCAAGGTTCTGTAATAGAAAAGCTAAATAAAAGAAAAGGTCGAATGGTAAAAATGGAATCAAAGGGGAGCTACATGGTAATGGATTTCATAGTTCCTACTAGAGGTTTAATTGGTTATAAAAGCGAATTTATTAATGATACAAGAGGAGAGGGGACAATAATTAGAAGGTTTGACTCTTATGAAGAATATAAAGGGGAGATAGAACACAGACAAAATGGGGTTCTGATATCACAGGAAAACGGCGTTGCAATGAACTACTCTTTATTCAACCTCAATGAAAGAGGTAGATTAATAATTGATAGTGGCGAAGAAGTTTATGAAGGAATGATAATCGGAATTTGCAGTAGAAACGAAGATATGATAGTAAATCCTTGTAAAAATAAAAAAATGACTAATATGCGTTCTAGTGGTACTGATGGTAGTCTAAAGATACAACCCCCAATAGAAATGAATCTTGAAGATGCTTTAGAGTTCATTGAAGATGATGAATTAGTAGAAATAACTCCCGACAGCATACGAGTTAGAAAAAAATTCTTAAAGGAAATTGATAGAAGAAAGCAAAGAGGTAGATAATGATTAAATATGTATTATTTGATATAGATGGAACTTTAGCAGATACTGAAGAAATAATAGTAAGATCTTTCAAACATATACATGAAAAATTCAACAAATATACCCCTTCTAGAGATCAAATCATTAAAACATTTGGTGAACCTTTAGAATTAACTTTAAAAAGGGACTTTAAAGAAGACTTAGATGTGGTTTTAGAAGAATATAGAAGTTATCATAGAGATATTTTTAGTGACAATTTAAAGCCCCATAAAAATGCTATTAAAATAGTAAAGACACTGCATAGTAAAGGATATACCCTTGGAGTAGTAACATCAAGACTAAGGAATACTGCTGTTGAAATATTAGAAAACTTTGAAATAAAGAAATACTTCAAAGGAGTAGTAGCTGTAGATGATACGAAAAATCATAAACCTCATCCTGAACCTCTGATGAAAGCTATAGAAAAAATTAAAGGTGAAACATCTTCAAGTATTTATATAGGAGACACTAAATTTGACGTTGAATGTGCAAAAAATGCCAAGGTTAAGTCGGTACTTGTAGGATGGAGTCATTATGCAAAAGATGAAGATAAAATAAAGCCTAATTTCATAATTAATGATTTTATGGAATTAGTTAACATATTAAAATCAGACTATTCAATATAAAAATTAAATATTTTAACAAAGAGAGAGTAAGTCGAAAATTACTTTCTCTATTTTACTTATTAGATACTTGACACTTAATAATACATCTAATCAAAGGGAGTTCTTATGACTTATTTGTTATTATCAATATTTCTTAGTTCATTGATACCGGTAGTATTTAAATTAACAGAAGATAAAAATTTAAATAGATATGCCGTTACCCTATTTAATTATCTTACAGCAAGTATAATCGCTTTTTTTATGTCGAAAAATCTTAATTTATTCAAGCATTTCAATATTAATAGTTTAGATGCATTCAAAAATGAATTTAATAATGTAGTTTTGTTAAGAGAAAATATTTTTTCACCTGAAGGTTCTACGATATGGGCAGTAGTGGTAGGATTATCTTTAGGAATACTATTTTGTTTATCCTTTGTTCAATACCAAAAATCCATTAAAATCAACGGCATAAGCTTATCAAATACATTTTTAAAACTAGGCGTACTTATACCAATGACCATTTCATTAATATTATGGGAAGAGTATCCAACTTCTTTTCAGTGGATAGGAATAATATTATCCTTAATAGCAATAATAATCGCAAATATTAACTTTAAAGAAGAGACTATTAAAGATTTAAGATTGAATTTGCTTCTGCTTATACTTTATGGTGGTTTAGCCCAATTTGCTACAAAATTATTTCAAAAATATGCAATGATAGAATACAAAAATCTTTTGCTGTTTTTTATATTTTTATCGGCTTTAATTACAAGTTTGATAATAATTTTAAAAAATAAAAATAATTTTGGGATTAGTGAATTTCTATCTGGTACTTTGGTAGGGATACCAAATTTATTCACTTCATACTTTATGGTATTAGCTTTTACTCAGATGAATACATCTACAGCTGTTTTACTAAACAGTTCAGGAACTATAGTTTTAGTCTTAATTTACGGATTTTTTATTTTTAAAGAAAAATTAAGAAATAGAGAAAAAATAGCTATAATACTTACTATAATAGCTATGATAGCTATTAATTATTAAATTTGACAAATCATAAATTAGTGGTATAATTTTTATAGTATCTTCAGGGCAGGGTGTAAATCCCGACCGGCGGTGAAGTCCGCGAGCCGAAAGGTTGAACTGGTTTAATTCCAGTACCGACAGTAAAGTCTGGATGAGAGAGGATATATTTAGTTTATTAAGCCTTGAGATAATTTCAAGGTTTTTTTTACGCTAAATATCTCCTAAACTAAAAGGAGGAAATTATGGAAAAATCAAAAACAGTATTTATAACAAGAGTAGCAATTCTATCAGCAGCAGCATTTGCTTTAAATTATATTGAGTTCCCTGTACCTTTATTTCCGGCATTTTTACAGTTGGATTTTAGTGATATACCAGCTTTAATAGGGGCATTTGCAGTAGGACCTTTAGCAGGAGTAGTAATTGAATTTATTAAAAATATTTTGCACTTAATCTTCAAATGGAACATAGGATCTCCAGTTGGAGAATTAGCAAATTTTATAGTTGGAATATCATTAGTTGGGACAGCAGGATATATATATAAAAAGAAAAAGACAAAACAAAATGCTATAAAAGCCATGATAATAGGAATTTTGGTTATGGCTGCAACAGGAGGGATAATGAACTATTTTGTTTTATTACCTTTCTACTCGAGATTTATGCCTATTGAATCAATAATAGAAATGGGAGCAGTTGTAAACCAAAGAATAACAAGTCTCAAAGATTTAGTAATATATGCTATTATACCTTTTAATATATTTAAAGGTATAATTATATCAGTTGTAACAGCACTATTATACAAAAAATTATCTCCTATTATCCACAAATAAAATAAACCTCTCAGGGGGTTTGTCTTACTTGAATTGATATCAAATTAACGATATAATTAAAATCATAAGGAATTCAACATGAAAAGAATAATACTAAAAAATTTAAAACACACTGAAGAATTTGGAAAAATACTATCTAGCGTTATAGGACCAGGGTCATTATTATGCTTAAATGGAGACCTTGGAGCTGGAAAAACAACTTTAACCCAGATAATAGGTAGAGAACTTAAAGTAAAGGAATATGTAAACAGTCCTTCATATAGTTTAATGAACTCTTATAAAGGAACTCATAGAATTTATCACTATGATTTGTACAAATTAAATGGTGTTGATGATGCATTAGATATAGGAATTGAAGATTATATTTATTCTGATGAAGCTGTTGTAATTATTGAATGGTCAAATAAAATAAAATCTATTTTACCTGAAAAGAGAATAGATATCAACATCAGCATTAATAATAGAGAAAGAATAGTAGATATCAATGGACATGGAAAGTTTTATAACCAACTTTTAAAGGAGTTAAGTAAAAATGATAGTTTTAGGAATTGAATCTGCATCTGAAACCGCTTCTTGTGCTCTTTTATCCGAAGAAAAGCTACTAGGAGAATACAGCCAAAACATAGGTAAAACTCATTCGGAAAATTTAATGGCATTAATAGATACCTTAATAATTGATACAGAGATAAGTTTAAAAGACTTATCTGGAATAGCTATAACCAAAGGTCCGGGATCTTATACAGGCTTAAGAATAGGTATAGCTATAGCTAAAAGTATGAGTCAAAGCTTAAAATTGCCCATATTGTCAATATCTACATTAGAAAGCTTAGCATATAATCTACCATTAACAGATAAAATAATTAGTTCGGTATTAGACGCAAGATCTAATAGGATATACACAGGGCTTTACAAATGGGAAGGAGAAAAATTATTCAATATAGAGAAAGATTCTGCTACAACAATTGAAGAGCATCTTGATAATTTAAATAACAAAAATTTTGAAAAAGATATAATTTTTATTGGAGATGGAGTAAAAAAACATAAAGAGCTTATTAAAAGTAGGCTTGGAGATAAATGTTTCTTTGCAAGTAACTATATAAACCATCTTAAATCATCATCCACAGCTCAAGCTGGAATAGAGAAGTTAAAAAACCATGATTTTTTAACCTGGGAAAACTTCAACCCAATTTATTTAAGGAAAACTCAAGCAGAGAGGAATAAAAAATAATTGTTTGAAATAAAAGAGCTAAAAAAAGAAAAATATGTAAACCTAATATATAAATTAGAAAATAAAATATTTACAGACCCCTGGACTAAAAAGATGATAAAAGGTGAATTTAACAATAAGCTTGCTGTTATCCTTGGTATTATAAATACAAAGACCAAGGAACTAGTAGGCTATTCTTTTTTATTCAGTATTTACGACGAGATACACTTAAACAATATTGCTGTAAAAAAAGATTATAGAAATAAAGGTTTAGGTAAAAAACTACTAGATTATATAATAAAATATGGTGTAGAAAACTACTTTACTAGAATTACACTAGAAGTTAGAGAATCAAACAAGGAGGCATTAAATCTATACTACAAATATGGTTTTGAATTAATAAGTAGAAGAAATGGCTATTATTCTAACCCAAAAGAAGATGCTTTGATATTAATGAAAAGTCTAAAACAAGATATTAAATAAATAGCTTTTATAATAAACTTGTAGAATAATTATATCGATATAATTATTCTACAAGTTTTAATTTAATAGATACAATATGAATAAGCTACTGTTTCAACAGACTAATCTATCATTAACATCTAATTTGATAATAAATCGGACACTGTATTAATGAATACATCTATATTTTCTCTGGAGATATCATTATGAGTTACAAGTCTTCCAAGACCATTTTCAAGAGGATTTGTTAGGATACCTTTTTCTTTTAATTTTATATGAAAATCCTTGTCTTCTATAATATTATTATCTAAAGTAAAAAATACCATATTAATTTTAAGATTATCGAAATCAACATTAATACCATTAATTTGTGATAATTTTCTCCCCAAATAAGATGCATTGTCGTGATCAATATATAGTCTATTAATCATTTTATTGAGAGAAATAATACCTGCAGAACCTATAACACCAACTTGTCTCATTCCTCCACCTAATATTTTTCTATATGTTCTTGCTTTTTCTATAAACTTTTTTTCTCCAATCAACAAAGAACCTATAGGGGAACATAATCCTTTAGAAAGGCATAGATTTATACTATCTGAATATTGGGCAAGGGATTTAATTTTTACGTTTAAAGATACCGCCGCATTGATAAACCTAGCACCATCAGTGTGAATTGGAATATTTTTTTCTTGACCTAACTCATAAATATCTTTGGATTCTTCCAATGTTAATACATTACCGCTAGAATGAGCATTTTCCGTACATATTAGAGTTGTTTCCGGATAGTGAATATCCTTAGTTCTAATACGTTTTTCTATTTCGCTTATTTTTAAAACACCATTAGGAGACTGTATTTGTGAGGTGTTAACAGAAGATATTAGACCGGCTCCACCACCTTCATCTTTAAAAATATGACAACTATCTCCTAAAATTATTTCGTTTCCAGGATTTGTCCAGGTAAGTATTGCCAATTGATTAGCGAAGGTACCGCTTGGTACAAATATGGAGGCTTCTTTACCCATGATTTCTGCTCCTAATTTCTCTAACTCATTAACAGTAGGATCATCTCTATAAACATCATCACCAACTTCAGCTTCAAACATTGCTTTACGCATTTCTTCTGTAGGCTTAGTAACTGTATCACTTCTTAAATCAATCATAATACACTCCTCAAATCTATTTATTTTTATAACAATACCATTATAACAAAAGATAATTTAAGCTACAATAAAAAGGACCTTCTTTACAATAACTAATAACTAACTTATACTATAATAAGGTGAAAGAAATGAAAAATTACATATTAAAAAAATCTTTAGATGAGGACAGAATAATAAGAATAATTTACATAAAAGAACAAGAAATTACTGAACGAAATATAAAAGTAAAAGAAATTTACCTTGATAAAATTAAGGCTTATTGTTATTTGAGAAAAAAAGTAAGATATTTTAGAAAGGAGAATATTTTATCGGCAGTAATTCTTAAAGAATGGAGATAGATATGAAAGACATAAAAATACTAGCTATAGAAACATCCTGTGATGAAACAGCAGCAGCAGTAGTTAAAAATGGAAGAGAAGTACTATCCAACATAATATCATCACAGATAGAAATTCATCAGGCATACGGAGGAGTAGTTCCTGAAATAGCTTCAAGAAAACACATAGAAAATGTTAATATAATAATAGATAGAGCACTAAAAGACAGCAGTATGACATTTGAAGATATTGATGCAATTGGAGTCACATATGGACCAGGATTAGTTGGTGCTTTACTTGTAGGTATTAATTCTGCAAAAGGACTGGCCTTTTCTTTAAAAAAGCCCCTAATTGGTGTAAATCATATTGAAGGACATATAAGTGCAAACTATATAAGTCATAAAGATTTAAAACCTCCTTTTATCAGTCTAATAGTATCAGGAGGACATACTCACTTAGTAAAAGTAGAAGACTACGGTAAATATAAGATATTAGGCAGAACTAGAGATGATGCAGCAGGAGAAGCTTTTGACAAGATTGCCAGGAGTTTAGAACTAGGATACCCTGGAGGACCCATCATTGATAAAATTGCTAAAAAGGGCAATAATAAGGCTGTAGTGTTCCCGAGAGCATATCTAGAAGATGACTCATATGATTTTAGCTTCAGTGGACTTAAATCATCAGTTCTTAACTACATAAACAATAATAAACAAAAGGGACTTGATATAAATGTACCTGATTTAGTAGCTAGTTTTCAAGAAGCTATAGTAGAAGTTTTAGTTAATAAAACTTTAAAAGCAGCAGTAGAATATGATTTTGATAAAATAGTTTTAGCTGGAGGTGTAGCATCTAACAGCAGATTAAGAGAATTATTTAAGGAAAAACAAAAGAATAAAAAACTATATTATCCAGATAAAATATTATGTACAGACAATGCAGCGATGATAGGTAGTTCAGCTTATTATAAATATTTGAATAAAGAATTTAGTAACTATAAATTAAATGCAGTTCCCAATTTAGAACTTACTTCAAATATTTAGGAAAAAAGTTGCATAAAAAACTTTTAATTGATACAATTTTTGCATAGAGTTATAGATTAAAACAATAATATAAATAGGTAGGTGTAATTATGAGTAATGAATTAGATCAATTAATCAATGAAAAAAACACCATCGAATTGCTTAAAAGTCTAGTAAGTATTTATAGCCCTTACTTTAAAGAAGAAGAAATTATGGGATTCGTACATAATTGGCTTAAAGAAAGAAATATAGATACTAAATTTTTCAATTACAAAGATGAAAAAGTTACTAAATTTGAAGGCGTAGATGTAATTGGGGAGATTAAAGGGACAAAAAAAGGACCAAAAGTATTATTGAATGGTCACCTTGACACCGTTACCATATGTGAAGGATGGGATACAGAACCTACAGATCCAGTAATTAAAGATGGAAAAATGTACGGCATTGGAGCATTAGATATGAAATCCGGTGTAGCAGCAATGATGATTGCAATGGAAGCATTTAAAAACAAGCATAAGGAATTTAAAGGAAGCATATTGTATTCTTTTGTTTCTGATGAAGAAGGTCCATATGGATTAGGAACTAACTTCTTAATTCACGAAAATGTAATCAACGATGCAGACGTTGCTATAGTACCAGAACCTAGTTCTGGATTTACTGAAGAAAATTTTCCATGTCTGTGTTTAGGCGCAAGAGGGGGATATTCTTATAAGGTTAGATTTAAAGGAAAATCTGCTCACGCAGCAAATCCAGAAAAAGGAGTTAGTGCAATTGTTGACGCAAGCAAAGTAATTGTGGAACTTAAAAATCAAAAACTTAAGAGGGATGAACACCTTGGAAAAGGAGATGTTTGTATCATAGAAACAAAAGGTGGAGGAGCTGCATGTTCTGTAGCTGATTTGGCAGAATTCACAGTATTTAGACATATAGTTGTAGGCGAAGATAAAACAACTTTGAAAGCCGAAGTGGATAAAGCAGTAAAAAAAGCTAATATTCAATCTGAATATGAAGTAATATTTAGGGATGCACCGACACCTAACAGTGATGGATTCTTACCTTATTTAGTAGATGAAAATAATGAATACACCCAAAAATTTATAGAATCAATTAAAGATATTACTGAAAAAGAACCTATAATTTCTTATTTTAGTAGTATAGGTGATTTTAACTACATAGGATCTAGATTAAAAATACCAACATTTGTTTTCGGACCTGGTGGAGAAAGATATCATTCATCAAATGAATATGTTGTAATTGATGATGTTGTTGAAACTAGTAAGATTATTTTTAATTATTTAGAAAAATTACTTGTATAATTTTAAAAACAAAAACTTAGCTATACAAGGCTAAGTTTTTGTTATTTTACTTTGAGGAGAAAATATATGAGAACAATAAAATATGATGATATAAAGAATTCAGTAAAAGAAATTTTTTTAGATGCAAACTACAATGTAGATGAAGAAGTTTTTGAAGAGCTTAAAAAAGCATACCAAAGAGAGAAAAACGATACAGCAAAATTCGTTTTAGATACAATTATAAAAAATGACGAAATTGCAAAAAAAGAAAAAATGCCTTTATGTCAAGATACTGGTATGGCTATTGTTTTTATAGAAATTGGCAAAGATGTAAGTATAGATAAGGGTTTATTATATGATGCTATAAATGAAGGAGTTAGAGAAGCATACAATGAAGGATTTTTAAGAAAATCTGTAGTAGATGATCCTTTGTTTGAAAGAAAAAATACAAAAGATAACACTCCTGCTGTTATACACACTGAACTAGTTTCAGGTGATGGTTTAAAAATTACAGCAGCACCAAAGGGTTTCGGCAGTGAAAATATGAGTAGAATAAAAATGCTTAAACCTGCTGATGGTATAGAAGGAATAAAAAAATTTATTTTAGAGACTGTAAAAGATGCTGGTCCAAATCCCTGTCCACCAATTATTTTAGGAGTTGGTATAGGAGGTTCTTTTGAAAAAGCTGCATTAATATCTAAAAAAGCTCTAACAAGAAGTATTAAAATAAGCAATGAAAATAAGAAATATGCTGAATTAGAAAATGAGTTAGTAAAAGAAATTAATGGACTTGATATAGGTCCTGGTGGATTTGGTGGAGAAACCACTTGTCTGGGAGTTAATATAGAGTATTTTCCTACTCATATAGCGTCTTTACCTGTAGCAGTAAATATATGCTGTCACGCATACAGGCATAAAACAATAAAACTATAGGAGAAAAATATGGCTGAATATAATATTGAATTACCATTAAAAGATGATGTAATAGAAAAATTAAAAATAGGAGACAGGGTATATCTTACAGGATATATGTATACTGGAAGAGATGCGGCTCATAAAAGGTTAGTAGACTTAATTAAAGATAAGAAAAAACTACCTATAGAACTAAAAAATGAAACCATATATTATGTTGGACCTGCTCCTGCAAAAAAGGAACAGGTTATAGGTTCAGCTGGACCTACCACAAGTTATAGAATGGATCCCTATACAATTACCCTAATGAAAAAAGGGCTTAAAGGGATGATAGGAAAAGGGAAAAGATCTAAAGAAGTGGTTGATTCTATAAAAGAACATAAAGCTGTATATTTTGCAGCAGTAGGAGGCGCAGCAGCTTATATTTCGAAATGTATTAAAAAGAAAGAACTTGTAGCTTATGAAGATTTAGGGACAGAAGCTATTTTGAAAATATATGTTGAAAAATTTCCAGTAATAGTAGCAGTAGATAGTAAAGGTAATGATATATATAAATAGAAGAAGGCTCAGCCTTCTTCTATTTATATTTAGTCGTTATTTTCATTTTCTTCCATTTGATCATCTTCATCATTTAAGGTCGAATCTTCTTCGTTACTTTCGTTCTCTTCGTCAACAGGTTCACTCCCATCTATAGCAGAATCTGTTGTCCCATTTTGAATCCCTGAAGAAGTTGAATTTTCTTCTATCCCTTCTTCGTAGTCAGCCTTATTATGTAAAGTGCAAACTTTATTCGGTATTTGATACTGATAATCTTCCGTTAACATAGTATCTATAACTAATTCTTCAATAGTTAAACCATTTACAGATATTATTTTACCATTTTCAATAACTACTTGATTTCCATATACCTGTCTAATTTCTTCTGGTCCAATATTGTTTCCTGATTCTCTGATTTCATCCTGTATTTGTTCATATAATCTTAAAGCATTTAAAATAGGTTCATAGTATTGAGTTTTAATATAAGGATAATTTAAAGGATCATAATACTCATCTCTTTGTATAAAAACTTTTTCTTCAGCTAATTCAGGAGGACAGTATTCTCCTATGAGCATATTAGATTCAGTACATACAGTTGCCGTTACATGTACATCGCAAAATTCAGTTGGGGCTGTTCCGTCAACAAAATATTCAGTCTTTACCTGACTTCCACGGGGGTCATTTCTACACAATTCAGTAGGAAGTAAACCAGATTGTTTACATACATTTGCTCTTACTAAACCAGGTGGTTCATCAAAGGTAGCTGGTTCTAGTCCTGAATGAACTTCTGTCATTATGTTTTTCCATAACCTGGAAGTAGACCCACTGCCTGTATTAACTTTAATTTGAGAATCATCATTTCCTATCCAAATTCCTCCTACATAATAAGGTGAAAATCCCATATACCATATATCAGCATTATCTGATGTAGTACCGGTTTTACCAGCAACTTCTATGCCGTATTCAGCAGGCAATGAAGCTCTATGTGAAAGTCCTTGGGTTACTGTAGTTCTCAAGATATCTTCCATTATAAAGGCTACATTAGGATCTACTACTGTATTTCTTTCAGGAACTTTATCTAAGATAGTTTTACCATTTCTATCGATAACCTTAGTGTAGCAAATTGGTTCAACATAAGTTCCTTGATTAGCTATGGCTCCGTAGGCGGCAGTCATATCCATGGGAGTAAAACCCCTTGTCAAACCTCCCAGAGCTAAAGAAGCTAAATTCTCATCATTATAAGATCTATTTTCTTCTCTTGAAACAAAAGTATCATTTTCAGGATTTTCCGAATCAATCAATTGGAATTTCCCTAAATAGTCTTTTGCTAAATCCAAACCAATATTCTCCAGCATATAAACTGCATTTACATTTAGTGAATATTCAACAGATTTTCTTAAAGTAGTTAAGCCCCAATACCTATAGGTTTGGTTTTCGTACCAATTTTTAGGCCATCTTTCACCGGCATCATTATATCTGGGAACATCATCAATTATAGATGCTGCAGTATATCCATTATCTAAAGCTGGTAAATATACAGAAAGAGGTTTAATAGTGGATCCCGGTTGTCTTACAGCTCTTGTTGCTCTATTGTAAGACTTACTTGCAGTAACATCTCTACCACCAAATAACCCTTTTATTTCGCCAGATCTATAGTCCATTATTACAGCGGCAGACTGAGGTTGTATAACACCGATTTCGTCAAAAGTATAATATTTTTTGTTTATTACTAAATTATTTTGATCGTCTATTTTATAAAAATCACCTAAATTATCTAAGTAATTTTTTTCAATTAAAATTTTACCATTAGTACCATCTTGAGAAATAACTTCGTAATTTCCTGCTAAGTTTAATCCACTTAAGTTATGAGTTTTTAAATAGTCATTTTCTATTGTATAGTAATCTACAATATCCAAAACATTAGTATAAATTTTAATTTTTCTAGTATTGATTATTAAATTTCCGGATTCATCAAAATTGTATTCTTCGTTAGATAAATATAAATCATAAGCATCAGTTAAAATATTTTCTTTTTTAAAATAAATCCTATGACCCGACTCGTTTAGTATATTATATTCAGCATCTAAATTACCTATGCTTTTACCATCGTATCTCCAGTAAAAAGAACGCCATTCCTGTATGAGAGGTATAGATTCATTAGTGGTATCACCTAGAAGTTGATTGCCAAAATCTCTGTAAGATTCTTCAATTATTTTTTGTATATTCATATCAACAGTACTATGTATGGTTAATCCACCGGTAAATAAAATGTTTTCTGCCTGCTCGTATGTATATCCGTATTCTTCAACAAGATCACCTATGACTATTTTTTTTACATAGTCGGAAAAAAATGAAGTAATATCAGTATTTGATTTTTGACCTGGATTTAAATTTTCCCTAATATCATAATTCAAGGCTGTTTCATATTCGTAATCATTAATAAAGCCTAATTCATGCATTCTTCCCAATACAGTTTTTTGTCTGTCTACAGAATCCTGATTATAAATACAGGCATATTTAGTACCTGAAATACTAACATAACCTACAATATTATCTTGAGGAATATCCTCAATGTTAGCTACATTTACCCTTGTAAAAGGAGCATATCTTGTATCTGCTTTAGGTACTCCTGCCAAAAGAGCCGATTCAGCTATATTCAAATCTTTAGCATCTTTTGAAAAATATGTATAAGAAGCCGCTTGTATACCAAATGAACTCTGACCTAAAGGAATTGTGTTAAGATAATATTCCAATATTTGATCCTTGGTTAAAGCTCTTTCTAATTCTATAGCAAGATACATTTCTTTTAATTTTCTTTCATAAGCAACTAAAACTGATTCATCCTGAGATAGATAAAGATTACGAGCTAACTGTTGAGTTATTGTACTTGCACCTTGAGAAGTAAGGTCACGAGCTTGAATATTGTGTATCATAGATCCAACTATTCTTCGCAAATCAATACCTACATGATCTTCAAATCTATGATCTTCTATAGCAATAAATGCATCTTTTAAATGTTCTGGTAAATCACCTAGACCTATTATTTCTCTATCTTCCGTAGTTTGTACAACTTCAATCTCATTTCCTTGAGAGTCTAAAATTACAGAACTTTCAGAGAGCATACTTAAAATATTAGTAGGATCGATATCTGGTGCACTTCTAACTGTAGCAGTTATTATGCCTATTGTTGCACCAGCTCCCACAAATATTATTATTACCAGTATAATTAATACCATTTTGATTATACTAAATTTTTTCTTGTTTTTTTTCTTTTTATTTTTTTTAGCCATAAAAACCTCCAGTTATCTTACAAAGCAATATTATAACATAATTTGTAAAATATTAAATAAAAACATATGTATTTGTTACAATATTAGAAATATGTTAATATTAATTAGAATTATTTTATCTAAATTACATTATCCCATATTTTAGATGATTTTGCATTAATTTGTTGACAAAATGATATGTTAAAAGGAGATTTTATGGACCAAAACTATGAAAAATGTATTACAGTAGGTGTTAATTTAGGAAATAAAAGTAACGATTTAGATGAACTCAATAGCCTGGTAGAAGCCGTTTCAGGAAAGGTTTATTTCACTATAGAACAAAATCGACAAAGGATAGACCCTAAATATTATGTAGGTAAAGGAAAATTAGATGAGATAAGTAATTTAGTAGAGATGGAAGAGATTGACTCTGTAATATTTAACCAAGAACTTAATAATACTCAAATTAGAAACATAGAAGATAAAGTAAATTGTAAGATAATTGATAGAACAAATTTAATTTTAGATATTTTTGCACTAAGAGCAAAAACAAGAGAGAGTAAAATACAGGTAGAATTAGCCCAATTGGAATATAGATATTCAAAGCTTAAAGGAAAAGGGATAGATATGTCCAGACTAGGTGCAGGAATAGGTACTAGAGGTCCAGGTGAAAAAAAATTAGAAACAGACAGGAGACATATAACCAGTAGAATAGAAGAGTTAAAGAAAAATTTAGATAAAGTGAGAAAGGTAAGAAAAGAAAAAAGAAAACGAAGAATGAAAAATCAAATACCAACAATATCAGTAGTAGGATATACAAATGCTGGCAAAAGTACCCTTATAAATGCCCTAACTAAGGAATATGGTATAAATAATAAAAAAGTTTTTGAAAAAGATATGTTATTTGCAACTTTAACAACTGAAAACAGAAGACTACTTTTGCCCAATAATATAGAATTAATTATAACGGATACTGTAGGATTTATTAACAATTTGCCTACCTTTTTAGTAGAATCTTTTAAAAGCACTTTAGAAGAAATAGCATATTCTGATGTCATATTAAATGTAATAGATATAAATTCTGTAAATGTAAAGGAACAGAAAAAAGTTACTGAAGATATTCTAAAAGAACTTAAAGTTGAAGATATTCCAATCATCGACGTTTATAATAAAATTGATACTACCAGAAATAATTATAAAAATAGAGACTTTAATATTTTTATTTCTGCTAAAAAAGGAATTAATTTGGACAAACTAACAGAAAAAATTATAGAAACAGTATATGGCAGAGAAATTGAGGTGGAGATATTCATAAAATATACCCAGCCTAAAAAAATAAACCATATAGAAAGAAAATATAATATAATTAATAAAAAAATGACGGAAGATGGAATGATTTTCAAAGTAAAAACAAGAGAAACACTTTTAAAGAAATTAGAAGATGGAGAATATAATGTTGAAGGAATACAAGACAATACATAAAAACTCAGAAAGTAAATTGGAAATAAAAAAATCTAAATTTATTGGGAGGTCATTTATATGCGATAATGAAAAAGAAGCCTTAGAATACATAAGTGAAACCAACAAAGAATTTTACGATGCTAACCATACAGCATACGCATATATTATAGGTAAAAATGCTGAAATACAAAAATTTAATGATGATGGAGAACCATCAGGAACGGCAGGGTTACCTATTTTAAATTATATAAAAACAGAAGAATTAAGAAATATATTAGTTACAGTAACAAGATATTTTGGTGGAGTTAAACTTGGAAAAGGTGGTTTAATAAGAGCTTATTCAGGTTCAGCAAGACAAACTATAAATAATAATATTATTGTAACAAAAAAAATTGTCGTTGAAACTAACATTATTATTTCATATAATCAATACGGAGGAGTTGAAAATTTACTTCAAAATGAAAATCTAATAATAAAAAATAAAGACTTTAAAGAAGATGTCACACTAAAAATTCTAAGTCAGGAAGAAGATTTAGATATAATAAAAGAGAAATTAATAAACTATACTTCCGATAATGTTAAATTTAATGAAATAAACAAAAAATATAAGTCAATATATAAAAATAAAATTATAATCTAGAGAGGAGAATATCATATGGCCGGACATTCAAAATGGGCTAATACAAAACATAGAAAAGGTAGACAGGATGAAAAAAAAGCAAAAATATTTACAAAATTAGCAAGAGCAATTACTGTAGCAGTAAGAGAAGGTGGAGATGATCCAGAATACAATTCAGCTTTGGTAAATGCCATTGAAAAAGCTAAAAGCGAAAATATGCCAAATGACAATATAGATAGAGCTATAAAAAAAGGAACAGGTGAGCTGGGAGGAAACGATTTTGAAAGAATAACCTACGAAGGATATGGGCCCGGCGGAACTGCTTTTATCCTAAGTTGCTTAACAGACAATAAAAATAGAACTGCAGCAGCTATAAGACATTATTTTTCCAAATATGATGGTAATCTAGGAGCAACTGGATGTGTTTCTTATCTCTTTGATAAGGTAGGTCTTATTGTAATACCAAAAGAAGGTATCGATGAAGATGAGCTTATGCTTGAAGCAGTAGATGCAGGAGCAGAAGATATGACAAGAGAAGATGATGTTTTTGAAATTACGACAGTGGTTGAAAATTTTAATAAAGCAA
The DNA here is from genome assembly GCA_046482875.1 of Eubacteriales bacterium. Lineage (GTDB taxonomy): Bacteria > Bacillota > Clostridia > Tissierellales > Dethiosulfatibacteraceae > UBA8670. The sequence goes on from JAWOEG010000099.1 coordinate 88,752, forward strand.
AAACACAGTTAAAAGAAAACTATAAAATATTGGAATCAGATTTAACAATGATACCAAAAACAAATATTAAAATAGAAGATGAAGGGTTATATAAAAAACTGATGAAATTGATAGATGTTATAGAAGATGATGATGACGTCCAAGACATTTACCATAACTGCCAGTTTGAAATAGAAGAAAGAGAGAATTAATGAGGATTTTAGGTGTAGATCCTGGATATGCTATATCCGGCTATTCAATTGTAGACTATAAAGGTAATAAATTTAGTGTTATAAAATATGGAGTTATTAGGACTCCCAGTAAGATGCAAATGCAAAAACGCTTAAACAAGTTGTTTGATAGATACAGCGAGATCATTCAGGAGTATAAACCGGACCATATGGCAATTGAAGAGCTTTTTTTTAATAAAAATGTTAAAACAGCAATTGCAGTAGGTCAGGCAAGAGGAGTACACATAGTAGCAGCATCTCAAAATAATGTTCCAGTATACGAATATACTCCCCTTCAGGTTAAACAGGGAGTAGTAGGATATGGAAGAGCAGAAAAGGCTCAAGTACAAGAAATGGTTAAATTACTTTTGAATCTTAAAAGTATTCCACAACCAGATGATGCTGCAGATGCTTTAGCTATAAGTATATGCCATGCTCATTCAAATATGTTTAGCGATGAATACAAACTATAATAGTAGGTGAATTTATGATTTCATATATACAAGGAACGGTAAATAAAATAGAAGATGAAATAATAATATTAGAATCAAACAATATTGGGTACGGTATATTTACCTCATTAAACACTATAGACAATTTAAGTCTTAATGAAGAGATAAAAATACATACCCATTTATACGTAAGAGAGGATAAAATAAATTTATTTGGTTTTTTAACTAAAGAAGAATTAGATATGTTTGAAAAACTTATAAAAATAAGTGGAGTGGGTCCAAAGGCGGCAATAGCTATTTTATCAATATCCAAGGTGAAAACTTTAAAAAGAGAAATAGCAAGTGAAAATATAGACTATTTAAAAAAAGCTAGTGGTATAGGTAAAAAAACTGCAGGAAAAATAATATTAGAATTAAAAGACAAAATGGATGTAGTTTTTGATGACACAGGTGATTTTGATACTGGTATAAATGTAAGCGGAAATTTTGTTGAGAATGCTCTTATACAGTTAGGCTTCAATAAAATGGAAATAAGAAAAGCATTATCCAAGATAAAATCTGAAGGAAAAGAAGAAGATCAAATTATAAAAGAAGCTCTAAAAATTATGGGAAATAGGTGATAGTAATGTCTGAAAGAGAAAACGATCTAATTACCTCATCTTTAAATAAATCTGATGAAGATCTGGAAGAATCCTTAAGGCCAAGTACCTTAGATCAGTATATAGGACAAGATAAAATAAAAGGTAAGTTAAAAATTTTTATAGAAGCAGCCAAAATGAGAAATGAACAACTTGACCACGTATTATTATACGGTCCACCGGGATTAGGTAAAACTACCTTAGCTAGTATAATAGCAAAAGAGATGAATGTAAATATTCGGATAACTTCCGGGCCAGCAATAGAAAGACCTGGAGATTTAGCAGCAATACTAACAAATTTAAACGAAAATGATGTTTTATTCATAGATGAAATTCATAGGCTCAACAGAAGTGTAGAAGAAATCCTGTATCCTGCTATGGAGGATTTTGCTTTAGATATAATCATTGGGAAAGGTCCATCTGCAAGATCTGTAAGACTTGACTTATCTCAGTTTACTTTGATAGGTGCAACAACAAGGAGTGGTGCTTTATCATCGCCACTAAGAGATAGATTTGGTGTTATATGCAAACTAGACTATTACAATAATAAAGAATTAACTTATATTATAGAACGTTCTGCTGGCATTTTAAACATAGATATCAGTAAAAGCGGTGCTAAAGAATTGTCTAAAAGATCCAGAGGGACACCCCGTATATCAAATAGAATTCTAAAAAGAGTAAGGGATTATGCAATGGTTAAAGGCAGGGGTGTAATAGACGAAGATATAGCAAAAGCCGCATTAGATGTATTAGAAATTGATTCATCAGGTCTAGATAATGTAGACATAAAAATATTAAAAACAATAATTAGTTTTTATAATGGTGGACCTGTGGGACTAGATACATTAGCAGCATCAATAGGAGAAGAAAGTATAACTATAGAAGATGTATATGAACCATACTTAATGCAAAAAGGATTTTTAAGCAGAACTCCTAGAGGTAGGATAGTAACAGAAAAAACATATAAATATTTAAATATTGAAAATAATAACCAGGTAAGTTTTAATGGTAGTTGAGAGGTAATAAATGAAAAAAAAGATATTTATTTTTGTGATTTTAATAATTTCAATAATTTCATCTTTAACCGTAGCTTTGGGAGAAGAAGCAGAAAGATATATAAATGTTAGAATAAGAAGTCCTCGGATGGAAAATGAGTATATAAATATATCTGGTAAAGAAAATTTAAAAATAAAAATAGGTAGCCCAATAGAGTCGAATATGATAGTTAATACACAGTCTAAAAATTTAACAGTAAAAATAGACAGTTATTACAGTGATGGAAAATACTACAATGAATTCGATTCTAAAGCAAAAGAAGGACCTTTTCACATAATATTAAAGAAGTCCTTCGAAAACTTTTCTGAATCCGCTCAATGGTTGGAAGAAGTTGAACTAGAAAATAATTTAGAAGGATTCGTTTATTTTGATGGAGAAAAATATTACACTGCTTTTGGAAGATATACATCCAAAGAAAAAGCTCAAGATATCGCAGAATCTATTTTTGAAAATTATGATTACTATGTAGAAAACCATAAATCAAAATCCATACTAGTTTTTAATAATAAAGACAAAATTATATTTTCATATAACAATAATTTTAATGTTTTTTTTACAGTAGAAAAACAAGAGGAAAATACTATATTTTTTGATGGTGTAGAATATCATGGTAACTCAGCTTTTTATATAATAGACGAATATAAACTTTTATCTATAAATAAAGTTCCTGTTGAAGATTATCTCAAAGGAGTGGTTCCTAGTGAAATACCTGCATCATGGGATATGGAAGCACTAAAAGCACAGGCAGTTGCGGCAAGAACATATGCCGTTTCTTATACTAATAATTCAATACCTTACGGATATCATGTTGTGGATAATCAAAATAGTCAAGTATATAATGGCATAAACAAAGAATATTCATCTACTAATAAAGCTGTAGAAGAAACGGAAAATCAGCTTATATATTATAACAACAATCTTATTTCGGCCTTCTACCATTCAACTAGCGGAGGTAAAACAGCAGATAGCGGAAACGTTTGGAATTATACATTACCTTATTTAAAAAGTAAAGAAGATGTTTTTTCTAATATATCACCTCATACTGAATGGAGTATTTCTTATACAAAAGAAGAACTCATAGATTTACTTTCAGAAGAGTTTAAAACTGAAGATATTTATGATATGGATGTTACTGAAGTTTCCCATGATGAAAGGGTTTTAGAAACTTCTATAAAAACAGATAAAGGAGAAATAAAACTAATAAAAGAGGAAACGAGAGCAGTATTAGGCTACAGCAAATTAAAAAGTACTTGGTTTGATATAAGCAAAAATAACCAATTGTCTGTTTTAGATAGAGAAAATAAATATGAAATAAATATAGCAGAAAATACAAAAATATCTTTTGATGAAAATCAAGTAAAAAAAGATATTATTGGTTATAACAAAACTGAAGAAATTCTAAATATAGAAGATACATTAAAAATCAAAACAAGTCCTGATATCTTTACCCTAGAAGGAAGAGGCTGGGGCCACGGAATAGGTATGAGTCAATATGGAGCTAAACAAATGGCAGAAGAAGGATTTACATATAAAGAAATTTTAGAGTATTACTATACAGGAGTGACAGTTAAATGATAAATGAATTAAAGAAAGCAGACTTCTATTACGATTTACCTGAAAAATTGATTGCCCAAACCCCTCTGCATAAAAGATCAAATTCAAGGCTAATGATTTTAGATAGAAGTAAAAAAACAATAGATCATAAATATTTTTACAATATAATTAATCATGTAGAAGAGGGAGACTGTTTAGTTATAAATAATACAAAAGTAATTCCTGCAAGGTTATATGGAGAAAAAACGACAGGAGCAAATATTGAAATCTTACTTTTAAAAGAAATAGATAGTTTTACTTGGGAATGTTTAACTAAACCTGCAAAAAGGCTAAAATTAGGTTCGGAAATCATATTTTCAGATGATTTGAAGGGAAAGGTAACCAAAGACCTAGACCAAGGCATAAAACATATTACATTCCAATATGAGGGTTCTTTTCAAAATATCATAGACCTAATAGGTGAAATGCCTTTACCACCTTATATAAAGGAAAAGCTTGAAGAAAAAAACCGATATCAAACAGTATACGCTAAGAAAACTGGATCAGCAGCAGCACCGACAGCAGGATTGCATTTCACAGATGACTTAATCAAAAAAATCCGAGATAAAGGTGTAAATATTGCTTACATAACTCTACACGTAGGACTGGATACTTTTCGACCAGTAAAGGTAGATAAAATATCCGACCACAAAATGCATTCAGAATACTATGAAATAGACCAAGAAAATGCTGAATTAATAAATTCTACAAAAAATAATGGTAGAAAGGTTATTTCAGTAGGAACAACGAGTACTAGAACTTTAGAAACTATAGGAAAGAAAACAGGTTTTGTTGAATCTGGTTATGGGTGGACTGATATATTTTTATATCCTGGATATGAATTCAAAGTTGTAGATGGTCTTATTACAAATTTTCATTTACCGGAATCAACTCTTTTAATGCTCGTAAGTGCATTTGCATCAAAGGACTATATTTTCAAAGCATATGAAGAAGCTATAAAAGAAAGATACAGATTTTTTAGCTTCGGAGATGCTATGTTTATTTATTAGGAGGAAAGATGTCATTAGAATTTAACATAGAATACAAATCAAAGAAGACAAATGCTAGAGTTGGAAAAATCAAAACTCTACATGGAGAAATAGAAACACCAATTTTTATGCCCGTAGGTACAAAAGCTACAGTTAAAACTTTGACACCGGAAGAATTAGAGGATATAGAAGCTCAAATAATTTTAAGTAACACCTATCATCTATATCTAAGGCCTGGAGATGGGATTATAAAAGAAGCTGGTGGGCTACATGAGTTTATGAAATGGGACAGACCGATACTTACTGACAGCGGAGGCTTTCAAGTTTTTAGCTTAGGAGATATGAGAAAGATAACAGAAAAAGGAGTAGACTTTAGTTCATACATTGACGGATCTAAGCATTACATAACTCCAGAAAAGTCAATAGATATTCAAAATAACTTAGGTTCTGATATAATAATGGCCTTTGATGAATGTACACCTTATCCTTCAACAAAAGAATATTCACGAAAATCAATGGAAAGAACCACTAGATGGGCAAAAAGATGTAAAGAAGCTCATAAAGATGTTGAAAAACAATCACTTTTTGGTATAATACAAGGTGGGATGTATAAAGACTTAAGGTTGGAAAGTTTAAATAACTTAATAGAACTTGACTTTCCAGGTTATGCCATCGGTGGTCTCAGTGTTGGAGAGCCAGCAGAAGAAATGTATGAAATACTGAAATATATTGCACCTAAAATGCCAGAAAATAAACCTAGATATCTAATGGGAGTTGGAAGTCCCGACTACTTATTTGAAGCAGTAATTAATGGTGTTGATATGGCAGACTGTGTTCTACCTACAAGAATGGCTAGAAACGGTACATTTATGACAAGTGAAGGTAGGATAGCAATAAAAAATGCCCAGTATAAAAAAGACTTTAGCCCTTTAGACCACGAATGCAACTGTTATACATGTCGAAACTATTCTAGAGCTTACCTTAGGCATTTATTTAAAGAAAAAGAGATTTTGGGACTTAGGTTAGCAACTATACATAATTTATTTTTCTTGATAAATCTAATGAAACGTATTAGAATAGCAATTAAGGAAGAAAGACTCCTCGAATTTAGGGAGGAATTCTACAACAAATACGGTTATAATGATTAAATACAGGAGGTTAACTATATGACTGGACAATATTCAAGTATTATCTTTATGGTAGCAATGTTTGCTATTTTTTACTTTATGCTTATAAGACCGCAAAGAAAAAGAGATAAAGAAATAAAAGAAATGAGAGCGGCATTAAAAAGAGGAGACGAAGTTATTACTATTGGTGGAATTTACGGAAAAATTATCAAGGTAAATGAAGAAGTAGTAGTGGTTGAGTTGGATCATGCAAAGCAAAGACTAAAAATGGGTAAATGGGCCATTAGAGAATTAGTAGAACCATCTGCAGAAGAAGCTGAACCAAAAGAATTAGATAATGAATCTGGCTCAGATGAAGAAAATAAGGAAGACTAAAAAAAGAGCCTCGTGCTCTTTTTATTTTCTTTATTATTCATAATTAATATGCTATAATGTTTTAGAATTCATTGGGTTAATAGGAGGTTATCATGAAACATGTCAAACAATTAAATAATAAAAACATAATGAAAAACATAGCCGATAAAGGCTGTGGAGAATGCCAAACTTCATGTCAATCTGCATGCAAAACTTCATGCACTGTAGGAAATCAAAAATGTGAAAATAATTAAAATGTGGTGGGTTTCCACTACTTTTTTATTGACCAGGAGGATAAAGAAAAATAATGATACATTTTTTTGAAATTTTAAATAAAAAGTACATAGTAGATGTAAACAGCGGTATCGTACACGAGGTAGATGATTTAGTATATGATATTATAAAACAAGATGCCTACAAAAATAGAGATAATCTAAGTAAAATATATACAAATTATGATAAAAAAATTGTAGATGAATGTATAGATGAATTAAAAAGTTTAGAAGACGAAGAACTATTATATACTAAAGAAAAAAATATTGTACCTAAAATTAAACCTACATTGAAATCAATGTGTCTAAATATAGCTCATGACTGTAATTTCCTTTGTGAATATTGTTTTGCATCAAAAGGTGATTTTGGAGGCAAGAAAGAATTAATGTCCTATGAAACTGGCAAAAAAGCTTTTGACTATTTAGTTCAGAACTCAAATGGCAGAAAAAACCTAGAAGTAGATTTTTTTGGTGGAGAACCTTTAATGAATTTTCAAGTCGTTAAAGAATTAGTAGAATACGGTAGAAGAATTGAAAAGGAATACAATAAAAACTTCAGATTTACTATCACTACTAATGGAATGCTTTTAGATGAAGATAATATCGACTATATTAACAAAAATTTTCATAATGTTGTTTTAAGTCTTGATGGAAGAAAATCAGTAAATGATAATATGAGAACAGATAGAGCCAATAAAGGTACTTATGATAAAATAGTTCCAAAGTTTAAAAATCTTGTAGATAAAAGAGGGGACAAAGATTATTTTATCAGAGGCACCTTTACAAGAGAAAACCTAGACTTTACCCAAGATGTTAAAAGTATTAAAAACCTAGGTTTTGACATTATATCTATGGAACCTGTAGTGACTGAAGAAAAAAATTTTTTTTCTATTAAAAAAGAACATGTTGAAACTGTAAAAAAAGAATATGAAAAATTATGTCAATACTATATAGATAAAAAAAATGAAGGTGATGAATTTAATTTCTTTCATTTTGAAATAGACTTAGATGGTGGACCATGTATATACAAAAAAATAAGCGGTTGCGGTGCAGGAAACGAATACGTAGCAGTAACACCATCTGGAGATATTTATCCCTGTCATCAATTTGTTGGAGATGAAAAATTTATAATAGGAAATGTAGAGACTGGAATTACGGAAAAAGAAATACCTAATTCTATGTATAAATCTAATATTTCTACAAAAGAAAAATGCAAAGATTGTTGGGCTAAATATTTTTGCGGAGGAGGTTGTCATGCAAATGCATACAACTTCAACAAGTCATTTAAAATACCTTATGAAATAGGTTGCGAATTTGAAAAGAAAAGAATAGAATGTGCAATACGAATAAAGTCAGAGGAGTAAATAATAATATGATAAGAGAACTAAAAGAATATAAAACTAATATAGCTGAAGATGCTGTAGTAATGGAAACAGCATTAGTTATAGGAGATGTAGAACTTAAATCCAAATCCAACATTTGGTTTGGTGCCGTACTAAGAGGAGATAGAGAAAAAATACTAATAGGAGAATACTCAAATATACAGGATAATTGTATGGTTCATACTTCCATGGGCTATCCTACTATTATAGGAGATAATTGTGTAGTAGGACACTCAGTAAACTTACATGGATGTAAAATTGGAGATAACTGTTTAATTGGTATTGGGGCAATTCTATTAGATGGATGTGAAATAGGTGAAAATTCAATTGTAGCTGCCGGCACATTAATACCGGGAGGTAAAAAAATACCGCCAAATTCAATGGTAATGGGAAATCCATATAAAATCAAAAGAAAAATTTCAGAAGAAGAAGTTGCTCAAACTATTAAACATAGTAAATATTATTATGATGTAGTAGCAAAAATATACAAATAATAGAAAAAGGTAATATATATTTAAATAACTTTAAAATAGGAGGAAGTTATGAATAAAAGCAGAATATTATTTGCAATAATTATATTAGCTATAGTATTAATATCATATTCCGCTATATTTGGTTTTAATGTTGGAGACTATGTAGTGAGTCCTTTCGGAGAAGAAATAGACTTAGGTCTTGATCTTTCTGGAGGAGTATATGTAGTTTTAGAAGCAAATACTGAGGATACAGGTGATGAATTAGCAAAAAAAATGCAGCAAACTAAGGCTATAATAGAGCAAAGAGTTGATGGACTGGGAGTGGCAGAGCCAAACATAACTATCGAAAATAAGGATAGGATTAGAGTTGAACTGGCAGGATTAAGCAATCCTCAAGAAGCTATAGAGCTAATAGGTAAAACAGCTCAGCTTCAATTTAGAGATTTGCAGGGAAATGTAATAGTTACTGGAGAAAATGTAGAAGTTTCAGAGGTAACATACAACAGAAACAATAAACCGGCAGTGGCTTTAGAATTTGACAGTGTAGGAACAGAACAGTTTGCGGAAGCAACAGGAAGATTAATGGAAATGTACCCTGGTAATGAAAACAGGAATAACAGATTAATAGAAATTGTTCTCGATGACGAAGTTATATCGGCACCCTCTGTAAGTGAAACTATTGTAAATGGTAAAAGTATAATAGATGGTTCTTATACTATTGAATCAGCAGCAAACCTAGCGAATTTAATAAGAGCTGGAGCTTTGCCCCTTGAAATGACAGAACTAGAAGTTAATGTAGTAGGACCTAGCCTAGGGTTAGAATCATTAGATAAAAGCATAACAGCTGCTACAATAGGATTGATACTAATATTTTTACTAATGATTATAATTTACAGGATACCAGGTTTAGTAGCCGATATAGCTCTTACTATATACATATTACTAGCATTAGGAGTATTTATATATATTAATGCTAAACTAACACTGCCAGGTATAGCAGGATTTATACTATCAATAGGTATGGCTGTAGATGCCAATGTCATTATATTTGAGAGGATAAAAGAAGAACTTAAAGTTGGAAAGACAATAAGAACCTCAGTAGATTCCGGATTTAAACGTGCTATGAGAACAATAGTAGATGCAAATGTGACTACATTAATTGCAGGATTAGTTTTATACAATTTCGGGACAGGAACTATAAGAGGATTTGCAGTTACACTTCTTATAGGTTTAGTGGTTTCTATGTTTTCTGCTGTATTTATTACTAGATTTTTACTAAAACTTGTTATAAAAATGGATCTAACTAAAAGTAAGAAACTATTTGGTGGAGCATAGGAGGTAATCATGAAATTAGATATAATTAAAAATAAAAAAATAAGCTTTAGTATTTCAGCTTTAATAATAATTATCGGATTAGTAATGATGATGACATCTGGGTTAAATGTAGGTATTGACTTTACTGGTGGTACCTTGATACAAATTGATTTGGATAGAGAAGTACCAGTTGAAGAAATAAGAGAAATAATGGATAAGTATGATAAAAATGCTAGTGTAGTACATGCTGGTGACGAAAATCATGAAGTTATAATTAAATCTACAAAGGATTACAATAATCAAGAAAGACTTTTGATATTTAATGAATATAAAGATATTTATAACTTAGAAGATGAAGCTCTAATTAATCAGCAAAAGTTTGGTGCTTCTATTGGTGAAGAAACTAGGCAAAGAGCATTTATTTCTGTAGCCATAGCAACTATAGGAATGCTTATATATATAACTTTTAGATTTGAATTCGATTTTGGACTAGCAGCTATTACGGCACTACTACACGATGTTTTAATTGGACTTTCCGTATATTCGATTTTAAGAATACCTGTGAATAGTTCCTTTATTGCAGCTATGCTAATCATTGTAGGTTATTCCATAAATGATACAATAGTTGTGTTCGATAGAATTAGGGAAAATATTAAAAGAACTAGAAAGCAACCTTTTGATGAGATTATAAACACAAGTATAAAACAAACAATTACAAGATCTATAAATACCTCAGCTACAACATTAATAACCGTAACATTGCTTTATATTCTTGGAGTTGAAGCCATAAAAGATTTTGCACTACCTCTTATTATAGGAGTATTATCAGGAACATATTCTTCAATATTTATAGCAAGTCCTGTTTGGTATTTGCTAAAAAGAAGAAAAAGTAATGTAAATATGTACAATCCAAATACTCTAGACAATTAATATAGAAAATATTTTGTTAATTATTGTAAAAGTATAGTATAATTAAATAAATAAAAAGGAGGTATTTCTATGCAATTAAGTTTTATAATAGTCTTAATTATTTCAATATTTATTTCGATCTTCGCAATTCAAAACGGAGGAAAGGTTACAATCGACTTGTTTTTTGCTAGATATAGTGTGTCGCAAGCATTAGTAATACTCATCTCAGTAGGTTCTGGAGCTCTTATTGCAGGAATTTTAGGAGCCTTCAAAAGACTTAAAAAATCTAAAGAGATAAGAGATTTAACAAAAAAAGTAAAAGGACTTGAAGACGAATCAGCAATATTAAAAGAAAAATTAAAAGATGAAGAAAATGATAAAACAGAATTAGAGAAGATAAATGTTGACCTAAAAGAAGAAATAAAAAGGAATAAAGAATTACTAACAGAACTTAAAGAATATGATAAAAAAAGAAATGAAGCAGATAAAGTTAAAAATGAAAAAGGAAATGTTGAAAAATTAGAAGAAAAAGAAGAAGTTGACGAAATAGAAGAATTAGAAGAAAAAGAAGAAAATAAGGAAGTAGAAGAAGGTTCAGAAAAAGGAGACAAGTAATTTGTATTTTAAATGTCAGCAATTAATCCATAAAGATGAAGAAATCAAAAAAATAATGAATGACTTTAATTTGAAGGAATTAACCGCTAGATTATTATTAAATAAAAATCTTAAAACAGTGGAGGACATTGAGGACTATTTAAAACCTGAATACACCCCAAAAAGCAATCCTAAAAACATAAAAAATATAATAGGAGCGACAGAGTTATTCAAGGCAAATATTGATAATAAAAACAAAATCACTATATACGGAGACTATGATGCTGACGGTGTAACTTCAACCGCTCAGCTCCTTCGTTTTTTAAGAGACAAAAACCCAAATACAAAATACATAATTCCCCATAGAGAACAGGATGGATACGGACTTAACAGCAATAAAATCAATCAAATAGTAGAAGATGGAACAAAACTTTTGATAACTGTAGATTGTGGGATTACAAATATAGAAGAAATAAACTTAGGTAAAGAAAAAGGTTTAGACGTGATAATAATAGATCATCACAATTGTGAAGAAACACTACCAAAAGCCGACTATATTATTAATCCGAAAATTTACGATAAAGAAGGTTATTTTGCTGATTTATGTGGCGCAGGCTTGACATATAAATTTATAGAAAATACCATCAATACATATTATCCTGAAGAAGGATTGTCACAATACTCACAGCTTGCTTCAATAGGAACTGTAGCCGATATTGTAAGTTTAAAGGGAGAAAATAGAAGAATTGTTAAAAAAGGCCTTAAAAGCATAAATACACTCCCTATAGAAGGTATTCAAGCAATTAAGCATACTATTAATAAAAATTTAATAGACTCCGGAGATATAAGTTTTAGAATAGCTCCGATGATAAATTCTTCTGGAAGAATGGATTGTGCTGATAATGCAGTTGAACTACTTTATACAAAAAAAATCAATAAAGCAGCGAAAATATCTCAAAAGCTTAACGACTTCAATGAAAAAAGAAAATTAGTAGAAAGTAAAATATATCAAAAAGTTGAGAAATATATAGAAAAATACTGCAGAGAAGATAATATTCTAATTGTAAAAGGATTAGACTGGCACGAGGGTGTAATAGGTATAGTTAGTTCTAAAATTACTGAAAAATATAATAAACCATCCTTAATTTTTACTAAAAGCGAAAAGGTGCTAAAAGCATCCGGAAGAAGTATTGGAAGCATAAACCTTTACGAAGAGCTCAAAAACTATAAAAAATATTTTAAAAAATTCGGAGGCCATTCCCAAGCAGTAGGACTTAGTTTAGAAAAAGATAACTTTAATAACTTTAAAAATGAAATTCTAAAACACTTTAACCAAAAATTTAATTATAGAGATTTTAGAAAAATCATTACTATTGACTCATACCTAGAATCTAAACACATTAATATTAAAGTCTTTAAAGAAGCTAAGATACTTGAACCCTATGGCTTTGGCAATTCAAAACCCAAATTTTTATATAGCGATTTTACAGTTAAAAGTACTTGTAAAATAGGAAAAGAAAAAAAACATATTAAAATTACTACAGAAAAAAACGGTATTTTAATAGATTTATTATATTTTAATTTTAAAAAAGATTATCTCCAAGCTTTACTTTATTACAAAGAAGTAGTATGTTCTATAGATATAAATTACTTTAGAGGAGATGTGACTCCTCAATTAATAATAAAGGACGTAAATAATTACATAATATACGAAGAAAAAATAAAATATATAAAAAAATTAACTGATTTTAAAAAAAGTACAAAAAATAAATTATCAACAAAATTAATATTAAATAATAAAATCGATATAGAGGAAAAAGACATTGATGAGTTAAATAATTTTAATAAAAACAATAATTACCCTTTAAAAAATAAAAAAATTATATATACTATTAATAAATGGATTCCATCAGAAAAAGAATATGAAATTATAAAAAGGGTAACTCTTGACAATAATAGAAAAATTATAAAAACAAATATATTTAAATTAATTAAATACCTTAAAGATAAAAAAGAAATAAAAGTAAATCCAGAGAAAATAATTTATACTCTTGAAAATGAACTTAAAAGAATAAATTTTAAATATAAAATATCAAAAAATAATATATATATAAGAAAATAATGGAGGATAAAATGGATTTAAAATCAAAAATTAGAGTAATTGAAGGGTTTCCTGAAGATGGAATAAGTTTTAAAGACATAACAACAGTACTTCAAGATCCAAAATTACTTAAGGAATCAATCGACCAAATGACAAAAAAGTTTGAAAATATGGATGTTGATATAGTTGTAGGACCAGAATCAAGGGGCTTTATATTTGGTACTCCTATAGCATATAAACTAGACGCAGGATTTGTTCCTGTTAGAAAACCTGGGAAACTTCCAGCAAAAGTTGTTGAATACAGGTATGATTTAGAATACGGAACAGACACATTGGAAATCCATGAAGATGCAATTAAAAAAGGACAAAGAGTACTGATTATTGATGATTTATTAGCAACTGGTGGAACTGTAAGTGCCACTGCTAAACTTGTAGAAATTCTTGGTGGTAAAGTAGTAGGACTAGGATTTTTTATAGAACTTACTGATTTAAAAGGTAGAGATAAATTAACTAAATATAATATAGATTCAATAATTAAATACTAAACTTAAATTTGAATAAACAGGTGATAAAATGTTTGATAAGCTAAAGGGAAAAATACAAAAATATAATAAAAAAGCCGACTTTGACTTAATTGAAAGAGCTTTTTATCTTTCAAAGAAAGCTCATGACGATAATCCAAATAGAATGTCTGGAGAAAAATTCTTCATTCATCCTTATAATGTATCCTTAATACTAGCTGATTTAAACATGGATGAATCTACAATAGCAGCTGGTTTGCTGCATGATGTTTTGGAAGATACTATAATTGAGTACGACGAATTAAAAGCTCAATTTGGAGAAGAAATAGCAAATTTAGTAGACGGGGTAACAAAATTAAGCAAAGTAAAGTACAAAACCAAAGAAGAACGTCAGGCTGAAAGTTTAAGAAAAATGGTAATAGCAATGTCAAAAGACATACGTGTTATCATTATTAAACTTGCAGATAGACTTCACAATATCAAAACATTGGAATACATGCCTGTTAACAAACAAAAAGAAAAAGCTGTAGAAACTATGGAAATTTATGCTCCTATAGCTAGTAGACTAGGTATGGCATCAATAAAGTGGGAATTAGAAGATCTGTCCCTACAGTATATAGACCCTGAAGGTTATAGAGAGATTTCAGACAGAATCGATGCTAAAGTCAAAGCGAAGAAAGATTTTATTGATAGTATTATAGAAAAACTTAATGAAGAAATAAAAAAATCTGATATAAAAGGTGAAATTACCGGAAGAAGAAAAAGTATTTACAGTATTTACAAGAAAATGTATGTAAAACATAAAGAATTCGATGAAATATATGATATATCAGCAATAAGAGCTATAGTTGAAGACGTTAAAGATTGTTATGGTGTACTTGGTATTGCTCATACATTATGGAAGCCTATGCCTGGTAGATTTAAAGACTATATAGCAATGCCTAAACCAAATATGTATCAATCACTTCATACTACAGTAATAGGACCAGATGGAGATCCTTTTGAAATACAGATAAGAACCTACGAAATGCATAGAACTGCTGAGTATGGTATCGCTGCTCACTGGAAATATAAAGAAGGAATAAAAAAAGACGACTTTGAGGAAAAACTAAACTGGTTAAGACAGATGCTTGATTGGCAGCAGGAAACCAAAGACCCTAAAGAATTTATGGAATCTTTAAAAATAGATCTTTATACAGATGAGGTTTTTGTATTTACTCCAAAAGGAGACGTAGTAAATCTACCAAAGGGTTCTACACCTATTGACCTGGCTTACAGAGTTCACTCTGCAGTAGGTAATAGATGTGTAGGGGCCAAAGTAAACGGTAGAATTGTTCCCTTAGACTATAAATTAAAAAACGGAAACCAAGTAGAAATAATAACTTCAAGTAATAGTAAAGGTCCTAGTAGAGACTGGCTTAAAATAGTTAAAAGTAGTCAAGCTAAAACAAAGATAAGAAGATGGTTTAAAACAAAGGATAAAGACCTTTATATAGAAAAAGGAAAGAGTTTACTTGAAAAAGAAGTCAAAAAACAGGGCTATAAGCTTACAGAACTTTTAAAAGACCCTTGGCTTAAAGAAATAGCAGATAAGCTTAATATAAAAGAACTAGACAGTCTATATGCAGCAATAGGTAATGGCTCAATAAAAGAACTTCAAGTTATAACTCGGCTAAAGAATAAATACTTAGAAAAAAACGAAATAAAAGTTGATCCTAAAAAATTAAAAACAAAAATGAAAATGAAAAATAAAAAACCTACTTCTGGTGTAATAATAAAAGGAATGGATGACCTTAAAGTAAGATTTGCCAAATGTTGTAATCCTGTTCCTGGAGATGAAATAATCGGTTATATAACAAGAGGTAGAGGAGTTTCTATCCATCGTATAGATTGTACAAACATTTCAGGTCAGGAAAATGACGGTAGACTTATAGAAGCAGAGTGGGATCACAGCAGAAAACAAAAATTCACCGCAGAAATCCAGGTTGAATCAGCCGATAGACCGGGATTACTAAAAGATATTACAAACATATACACAGAAAATAAGATAAATGCAACTAACTTGAATTTAAGAGTAAATAAAGATAAAATAGCTATTATGAATATGACCTTTGAAATAAGTGAAACAAAAGAACTAGATTTTTTAATTAAAAAATTCAGAAAAGTAAAGGGAGTAATAAACGTTTTTAGACATAAAAAGTAGGAGGGTAAATGAGAGCTGTAGTTCAGAGAGTATCAGAAGGAAATGTCAAAGTAAATAATGAAATATTAGGTAAAATCAACAAGGGATTGTTGATTTTATTAGGAGTAGAAAAGGGGGATTCCCTTAAAGATTTACAATATATTGAGGATAAAATATGTAATTTAAGAATATTTGAAGATGAAAATGAGAAAATGAATTTGAGTCTTAAAGATGTAGAAGGAGAATTACTAATAATTCCTCAATTCACACTACATGGAGATGCTCGAAAAGGTAGACGACCCAGTTTTATAAATGCAGAAAGCCCAAAAAAAGCTGAAGAATTTTATAATAAGTTAATAGAAAACTGCAGCAAAGAAATAAAAACCGTTGAAGGTGGAAAATTTGGAGCAGATATGAAAGTTCATCTAGTAAATGATGGACCCGTTACCATATTATTGGATAGCAAAAAGATATTTTAACAAGGAGGAAACAAATTGATTATAGAAACATTAAGATTAGGTTCTTATGGAGCAAACTGCTATATAGTAGGCAGTGAAAAATCTAAAGATATAATGATAATTGATCCAGGAGCTGAAAGCACAAAGATTAAAAATCTAATTAAAAGCAAATCATATAACCCTAAATTCATATTACTTACCCATGGTCACGGAGACCATATTGGTGGAGCAAAAGACTTGAAAAAGGAATTCAATATACCTGTATACATACATAAAAAAGATGGTAATATGCTTAAAGATGAAAGACTTAACTTTACAAAGATGATGTACAAAAATGGAATCTCCTTAAATGCAGATAAGTTCTTAGAAGATGGAGATAAAATAACACTGGATAATATGAAATTTGAAGTACTACATACTCCAGGACATACTCCAGGAGGAATTAGTATCAAGCACAAAGATATAGTTTTTAGTGGTGATACTCTTTTTAAAGGTTCAATAGGAAGAACAGATTTTCCTGGTGGATCTTATGACCAATTAATTAAATCAATAAAAGAAAAACTATTGGTATTAGATGAAAATACGGTAGTATATCCTGGACATGAAGGAAAAACTACTATTAAATATGAAAAAGAAAATAATCAGTTTTTAAAGTAGTTTACTTAAATATTATTATGTAAACTAAATAAGAAGTATTTATCTACGTAGAACATAAGAGGAGGAAAAATGGAAATAAATAAGAAATTTAAGCCTACGATAAAGTGCGGAAAACTTAGAAAAGATAACATTGGAGATAAAGTAATTGTAACAGGTTGGACCCAAAAACAGAGAAGTCTTGGGGGACTTGTTTTTGTTGATTTAAGAGATATAAGTGGCTTAGTGCAAGTTGTTTTTGATGATAAAGATAATAAAGAACTTTTGAAAAAAAGCGAAGATATAAAATCCGAATATGTAATTGGTGTAGAAGGCTTAGTTAGAGAAAGGCAATCAAAAAATTCTTCAATGCCTACAGGAGACATAGAAATTTATGCTCAGGAACTTAAGATATTTAGCAAGGCTGATACTCCTCCGATATATATCAAAGATAACGATGATATATCAGATGATTTACGACTAAAAAATAGGTTTTTAGAGCTTAGAAAGCCATACATGCAGAACAATCTTAGGATTAGAAGTAAAACAGTAAATATAATAAGAACTTTTATGGAAGAAAATGGTTTTTTAGAAATAGAAACGCCTATATTAAATAAGCCAACTCCAGAAGGTGCCAGAGACTATTTAGTACCTAGTAGAACTAACAAAGGTAAATTTTTTGCACTTCCTCAATCACCGCAGATTTTCAAACAACTTCTTATGGTTTCAGGATATGATAGATATTATCAAATAGCTAAGTGTTTCAGAGACGAAGACCTAAGAGCAAATAGACAACCGGAATTTACACAGTTGGATATGGAAATGTCTTTTGTTGATGAAGAAGATATCATTAAAATCAATGAAAAACTAGTAAAGAAAATATTTAAAGAAATATTAAACTATGAAGTACAAATACCTATTAAGAGGATGACTTATGAAGAAGCAATAAATAAATACGGTAGTGATAAGCCAGATTTAAGATTTGGTTTTGAATTTAAAGACCTTTCTTATATCTTTGAGAATTCTAAATTTAATGCTTTTAAAAACAACACTAAAAAGGGCAGATCTGTAAAAGGTATAGTAATAAAAGGAAAATCCAATGAATTTTCAAGAAATAAGATATCAAAATTAGAAAAATATATAAAAACATATAATGCTAAGGGCTTAGCTTGGTTTAAGTATGAAAATGAAAAACTTGATTCTCCTATATCTAAATTTTTATCAGAAGTTGAGTTAAATACTATAGTTAAGGATTTAAACTTAAAAGAAGAAGATATTGTATTTATAATAGCTGATGAGAACAACAATGTAAACAATGCCCTAGGAGCGTTAAGAAAAAAAATAGCTGAAAATTTAAATCTAATAAATAGTGATGAATTCCAAATGCTTTGGATTACAGAATTCCCACTGTTAGAATACGATGAAGAAGAAGGAAGATATGCTGCTAAACACCATCCATTTACAAGCCCTATAGATGAAGATATGGATAAATTAGAAACACAGCCGGCATCAGTTAAAGCTAAAGCATATGATTTAGTTATAAATGGAGAAGAATTAGGTGGAGGAAGTATTAGGATAACAAATACTGAGCTTCAAAATAAAATGTTTAAGGTTCTAGGCATAACAGAAGAAGATGCCAATAGAAAATTTGGATTTTTACTAGATGCCTTTAAATACGGAGTTCCACCTCACGGAGGCATAGCTTTTGGTTTAGACAGACTTATAATGACTCTAACTAACTCTAAAAACATAAGAGATGTTATTGCATTTCCAAAAACCCAAAAAGCCACTTGTTTATTATCAAATGCTCCAACGGATGTTGAAGAAAAGCAATTAGAAGAATTAGGATTGAAGATAATTGAATAATAAGCCGTCTTCAAGAAGTGAAATAATATATAAAAACAAGATAAAAAAAATCAAAAAATCAAAAGTTATTATATTTGGATTAGGCGGCGTAGGAAGTTTAGCCGCCGAATCTATATCAAGAAATTTTATAAATACTTTAACCTTAGTAGATTTTGATGCTTATGATATATCTAATCTAAACAGACAACTTTACTCTAACTATAATAATATCGGTAGAAAAAAAGTGGAAGTATTAAAAGAAAATATAGAAAACCACTGTAGAGATACCAATATAATTATTAGTAAAGAAAAGGTTAGGGAAGAAAATATCGAAGATTTTTTTAAAATAGAGTATAATTATGTAATAGATGCTATTGATGATGTAAAAGGAAAGCTTGCAATCATAAAATATTGCAAGGAAAATAACATTCCTGTAATAAGTTGTATGGGTACTGGAAACAGAATTAATCCCGAGATGTTAAGGGTAGAAGATATTTATAAAACCTTTAATTGTCCTTTAGCTAAAAAGATGAGAAAAGAATTGAAAAAACTAAAAATAAATAAATTAAAGGTTGTGTTTTCATCTGAAAAACCTGTTGAAACCAAAGACAATCAACTTGGAAGTACATCCTTTGTTCCTGGTTCTGCTGGACTTTTATTATCATCGTATGTTATAAATAAAATAGCCTTTAAAGAAGAGGATGTGATATTGTGAAAAAAATTGGACAAGTAGTTAATATTGATAATGATGAAGCATTTATAAAAGTACCTAGAGCATCATCCTGTGGTGATAACTGTCAATCCTGTAGTAGTGGATGTTCTGAAGATGGACATATTATAAAAGTAAAAAATAATAAATTTAATCCAGGAGACTACGTAGAACTAACAGCTGAAGCTAAAAATGTACTATTGTATTCTATATTAGCTTACGGATTACCTTTGATTATAATGATTTTTACTATAGTTTATACAATTAATTTTTTACAACTTAGCGAAACTGTAGGAGGATTACTAGGATTATTGTCTCTCCTTGGTTCTCACTTTATTATGAAAGCTATTGATAAATATCTTTTGAATGATACCATAATAATTGAAGATATAAGAAAGATTTAAAGAGGTATTTTATGGAAAATGATAAGAAAAAATTAATAAACAGACTAAAAAGAATAGAAGGTCAGGTTAAAGGTATCGAAAAAATGATAGAAGAAGGTAAATTTTGCGGCGATATCATAACTCAAATAACAGCAGCAAAATCAGCTTTAAACAGTGTTGGTGGAATAGTTTTAGAAAATTACACCAAAGAATGTATAAAGAGTAAAATCCAAAATGAAGATCCTGAAAAAACAATCGACGACTTAATTGACATAATAATAAAATTCAATAAATAAAGGAGAGTAATTATGTTTGATAATATCAAAAAAGTAGATGAAGAAGTATACAACTCAATTGGAAGAGAACTGGGAAGACAAGATAGAAATATAGAATTAATCGCATCGGAGAATTTTGTTTCAGATGCAGTATTAGAAGCTATGGGAAGTCAGCTTACCAACAAATACGCTGAAGGATATCCTGGAAAAAGATACTACGGTGGTTGTGAGTTTGTAGATGAAGTAGAAACTTTAGCAATAAATAGACTTAAAAAATTATTTAATGCAGATCATGCTAATGTTCAACCTCACTCAGGCTCAAGCGCTAATATTGCTGTTTATTTTGCATTTTTAAAGCCTGGCGACAAAATATTAGGCATGAACCTTTCAGAAGGTGGACATCTAACTCATGGAAGTCCAGTAAATTTTTCTGGAAAACAGTATGAAGTTATAGCTTACGGAGTAGATAAAAAAACCGAAACAATAGATTATGACAAATTAAAAGAACTAGCATTAAAAGAAAAACCAAAAATGATAGTAGCAGGAGCAAGTGCTTATTCAAGAAAAATAGATTTTAAGAAATTTAGAGAAATAGCAGATGAGGCAGGCTCAATCCTAATGGTAGATATGGCTCATATTGCGGGCTTAATAGCTGCAGGACTTCACCAAAATCCAATGGAATATGCTGATGTGGTAACTACAACTACACATAAAACCCTAAGAGGACCTAGAGGTGGAGCTATCTTATGCAAGAAAGAACACGCTAAAAAAATTGATAAAGCTATATTCCCTGGAACTCAAGGTGGACCTTTAATGCATATTATTGCTGCTAAAGCAGTATCTT
Organism: Eubacteriales bacterium; assembly: GCA_046482875.1. Taxonomy (GTDB): domain Bacteria; phylum Bacillota; class Clostridia; order Tissierellales; family Dethiosulfatibacteraceae; genus UBA8670. The sequence continues at coordinate 110,065 of JAWOEG010000099.1, forward strand.
TTAAAGAAGCTCTTCAAGATGACTTTAAGGAATATCAAAAGCAGATAATAAAAAATGCACAAGCATTAGCAGAAGAATTTACTAAAAGAGACTTTAGGGTAGTATCTGGTGGTACGGATAATCATCTTATGCTATTAGACTTAAGAAGCAAAAATATTACCGGAAAAGATGCTGAAGCTTTATTAGATGAAATAAATATAACTGTAAATAAAAATACTATACCAGAAGATCCTGAAAGTCCATTTGTAACTAGTGGAATTAGAATAGGAACTCCTGCTATAACTACAAAAGGTTTTAAAGAAGAAAATATGTCAGAATTAGCTGACATAATCAATGATGCTTTATTAAAAAAACATAACAAAATAGATTTAAAAGAAAGAGTTGCAAATTTAATTTCAAAGGCGGAAAATAATTAATAAAAATATGGAAAATGATTTTTTTAACAGAAGTTATGAAAATTTTATAGATAAAAATAAACCTCTAGCAGATAAAATGAGACCTGAAACTTTAGACGAGTTTTTCGGTCAAGAACACATAATAAGCGAGGGAAAAATGTTAAGAAGGATGATAGAAGCAGATATGATCAGCTCTATCATCCTTTATGGACCTACTGGTAGTGGTAAAACAACCTTAGGTAAGATTATAGCGCAGCAGACGGAAAAGACCTTTAAAATTCTCAATGCTGTAACTTCAGGAGTAAAAGACATAAAAAGGTATATTCAAGAAGCTATAGATGAAATCTCAATGCACGAAAGGCAAACCATAGTATTTATAGATGAGATCCACAGATTCAACAAGCTTCAGCAGGATGCTTTACTACCATACGTAGAAAACGGAACCATTATATTAATAGGAGCTACAACTGAAAACCCATATTTTGAAGTTAACAATGCATTATTGTCCAGATCTACTATATTTGAATTAAAAAGTTTATCTCCAATTGACATAAAGAAACTTTTGGAGTATACTCTTGAAAATAAAGACAAAGGTTTAGGCAATAAACCTATAGAAATCCAAGATGAAGCTCTTGAATTAATCGCCAATTATTCCAACGGAGATGGTAGAAAAGCATTAAATGCTTTGGAACTTGCTGTTGTAACAACAAATAAAAACAAAGATGGTAAAATTCAAATAACTAGAGATGTAGCGAAAGAAAGCATTCAAAAGAATACAAATTTTTACGATAAAAATGGAGATAAGCATTACGATTATATATCAGCTTTTATAAAAAGTATGAGAGGTTCAGATCCAGATGCAGCCCTATTTTACTTAGCCAAAATGCTTGTAGCAGGAGAAGATCCTAAGTTTTTAGGTCGAAGAATAATTATTTGTGCTTCAGAAGATGTAGGCAATGCAGACCCCAAAGCATTAGAAGTAGCTGTAAACGCATTTAAAGGTATAGAAATCATAGGTATGCCGGAAGGAAGAATACTTTTAGCACAAGCAGTTGTTTACATAGCCTGCGCTCCTAAAAGCAATACTTCTTATATGGGAATCAACAAAGCTATGTCAAAAGCAGAAAAATCAAATGTTAGAGTTCCGAGTTACTTAAAAGACGAAAGCTACAAACAAAACAAAGATACCAGTGATGGAATATATAAATATCCTCATAACTATAAATATAATTACGTAAAACAAAAATACCTTCCAGAAGGTATTAATGAAAAGTTTTATAATCCAGGGTCAATAGGGTACGAAAAGAAAATAAAAAAATATTTAGAATACCTGGAAAATCTGGATAAAGAGGTGCGAAAATGATAACTAAAATAAAAACTAAAGACCTATACAGTGATGAAATACCAAAAAATATAAAGGATAGTATAAATAATCTTAAAAAAGATAAATCATACAATATTATTCTTGAATACTACAATGAAAATATGATTTCCAGTCCAAATGATGTAGAACAATGTGAAATTAATAAAGAACATTTACTGCTTAAAAATAGAATTAGAAAATTCTGTGAGAAAGAAGAAATAAACATAAAAAAACTTTATATATTAGGTTCTCAAGATTTTAGCCTAATGGAAGAGGCTAGTTTTGTAGTTGAAGAAGCAACTAAAAATGAAGAAACTAAAAATATCATATGGCCTTGCAAAGAAATATTTTTCTACGACGGTGGCAAAAAAATTCTTGATGATATGCTCAACAATGATGAAATAGATATAGTGGAATACGAAAACCAAATCAGAACATTAAAATACGAATTTGGTCTTCTTGAAGAATTAGAAGATGACTTATACCTTAATTAATTCATCTTTTTTTTAGTCTAATCTTGACAAAGTTAGTAGGGTATTGTATACTTCTTTATACCCTACAAGATAAGTAGGGATTAGGAGGAAATATAAATGCTCTTATCAACAAAAGGAAGATATGGTCTAAAGGCTTCTCTGGAACTTGCCTTTTTTTATGGAGATGGTCCTATAAACCTTAAGTCTATATCGGAAAAATATAAAATACCTGAAAGCTATTTAGAACAGCTTTTATCCAAGTTGAAAAAATCAGGTTATATAGAAACTATTAGAGGAAAGCAAGGAGGATATCTTTTAGCCAAAGAGCCAAAGGATATTACTGTAGGTATGATTTTAAGAGCCTTAGAAGGAGATATTACTTCTTCAGATTGCCTTAAAAACGAAAACTGTGGAGCAGAAAATACCTGTGTTACTAGAATAATATTTGAAGATATAGAAAAAAGTATAAATAACATTATAGATAACACAACCTTATATGACATGGTAAAAAAAAGAAATGAAATAAGCAAGGAGGCTCGTTAATGAGAAAAGTATATTTAGATAATGCAGCTACTACGAGAGTGAAAGCTGAAGTAATAGAAGAAATGAACAAATATTATGGAGAACTTTATGGTAATCCATCTAGTATATATAATTTTGGGCAGTTGGCTAAAAAAGCAGTAGAAAGTTCAAGAGAAAAAGTAGCTAGATTAATTAATAGCAAATCTGATGAAATATATTTCACTGGAGGAGGTTCAGAAGCTGATAATTGGGCTGTAAAAGGAATAATTTCAGCAAATGAAAAAAAAGGTAATCACATTATTACTACAAAAATAGAACACCATGCGATTTTACATACCTGTGAATATTTAGAAAAGAAAGGTGTAGAGGTAACCTACTTAGATGTAGACGAAGATGGACTTATAGATTTAAATCAGCTTGAGAATTCTATAAAAGACAATACACTTCTAATTACAATAATGTTTGCAAACAACGAAATCGGAAGTATTCAACCTATTAAAGAAATAGGAGATATAGCTAAAAAACATGGTATATACTTTCATACAGATGCAGTTCAAGCTGTAGGAAATGTAAAAATAGACGTAAAAGAAATGAATATAGATTTGCTTTCTTTGTCTGCTCACAAAATTCACGGACCGAAAGGTGTGGGAGCATTGTACATTAAAAAAGGTACAAAGATTCATAATCTTATCCACGGTGGAGCTCAAGAAAAGAACCTAAGAGCAGGAACAGAAAACGTACCGGGAATAACTGGATTAGGTAAAGCAGCAGACATAGCTTACCATAATTTTGATAAAAAAAATGAAAAATTGATTGCATTAAGAGATAAATTAATCGAAAAAATAGACAAAGAAATCCCCGACGCTAGGTTAAACGGCCACAGGAAAAAAAGACTACCGGGGAATGTAAACTTTTCCTTTAAATATATAGAAGGAGAATCACTCTTGCTATATTTAGATATGGAAGGAATTAGTGCTTCCAGTGGTTCGGCTTGTACATCAGGAGCTTTAGATCCATCTCATGTTCTTATGTCAATAGGCCTACCCCACGAAATTGCCCACGGGTCACTTAGACTAAGTTTATCAGAGTATAATACAGTAGAAGATGTAGACTATACGGTAGAAAAATTAATAACAGTGGTGAAAAGATTAAGACAAATGTCACCATTATTCAATAAAAGGGAGGAATAATTACATGTATACAGAAGAAGTAATGGATCACTTTAAAAATCCTAGAAATGTAGGAGAAATAGAAGAAGCAGACGGAGTTGGTGAAGTAGGAAATGCAAAATGTGGAGATATAATGAAAATATATCTTAAAATCAACAAAGATGATATAGTCGAAGATGTTAAGTTCCTTACCTTTGGATGCGGATCAGCAATTGCATCATCGAGTATGGCTACAGAGCTGATAAAAGGAAAAAGTGTAAACGAAGCAGTAGCCCTTACAAATAAGGCTGTAGTAGAAGCTTTAGGAGGACTGCCTAAAGCTAAAGTTCACTGTTCTGTATTAGCAGAACAAGCAGTAAAATCAGCACTTTACGATTATTCTCAAAAAACTGGAAAAACAATAAAAGGAATAGAAAATTATAAACCAGAGGATCCACATGAGCATTAAAAAAGAAAAAGTATTACTTGGCATGAGCGGCGGTATTGATAGTACCGCTGCTGCTGTTATATTGAGAGAAAAAGGTTACGAAGTTGTAGGAGCAACCTTTAAGGTCATAGACAATGAAAAAGCCCAAGCTACTGTAAATGATGCTAAAAAAATTTGCGAAAAAATGGGAATAGAATTCCATGTCTTAGATTATATATATGAATTCAAAAATTCAGTAATCAAAGATTTTGTAGATAACTACAGAAAAGGAAAAACACCTAACCCCTGCGTGAAATGCAACAAGGAAATAAAATACAATGAATTTTTAAAATCTGCAAATAAACTGGGAATAAATAAAATAGCAACAGGACAATATGGACGTATAGTTAAAGAAGGTAACAAATACTACGTTAAAAAATCAATTAACGAGAAAAAAGACCAAAGTTATTACCTATATAATATTAAGTATGAAAATTTAAAAAATATACTACTGCCAATAGGAGAATTGGATAATAAAGCTGAAGCTAGAAAGATAGCATCAAAAATCGGAATAGATTTTCATTCTAAGAGTGAAAGTCAAGACATATGCTTTATTAAAGACAACAACTACCAGGAATTTTTAAAAAACTATATTAACATTAACTTAGAAGGAAATTTTGTAAATAAGAATGGTAATATATTAGGAAAACATAAAGGTATACAAAACTATACAGTAGGTCAAAGAAAAGGGCTAGGTATAGCTTTAGGTGAACCTCACTATATAATAGATATAAATTATGATAATAAAAATATAACATTAGGACTAAAAGAAGACCTTTACAGCAGCCAATGCATTTTAAGAGAATACAACATACTAAACTCAGACGTAAACATAGAAAAAGAAGAATTTAATGCAAAAGTAAGATATTCCCATAAAGAAGAAAAAATTTCTATTAACAAAGAAGGGGAAAATCTTAAAATTAAATTCAAAAATCCAGTTAGAGCAATAACTCTAGGACAGTCTCTTGTTTTCTATAAAGATAAATACCTAATAGGTGGAGGAATAATAGACAACTAGTTTTTACATGTATTGACAAATGCATATCCTTTATTTATAATTTTAGTAATGCTCGTCTTATATAAGGCGAGTTTAAATATTTACGGGAGGAAACAATGAAAGATTATTCTGTTAGTTCAATTAGAAATAAATATATAGATTTTTTCAAAGAAAAGAAACACTTACACTTACACAGTTTTCCACTAACACCAAAAGACGATGATAGCCTACTGCTAATAAATGCAGGTATGGCACCCTTAAAGAAGTACTTTACAGGAAGTGAAACACCACCAAGCTCAAGAGTAGTAACATGTCAAAAATGTCTTAGAACTGGAGACATAGATAATGTTGGTATTACTTCAAGACACTGTACTTTTTTTGAAATGCTTGGCAATTTTTCTTTTGGAGACTACTTTAAAAAAGAAGCTATAGCATGGAGCTGGGAATTCATGACACAAGTTATGGAAATAGAAGAAGAGAAGCTATGGGTATCTGTATACCATGAAGATGAAGAAGCATATAAAATATGGGCGGAAGATATAAAAGTCCCGGAAGAAAAGATAGTAAAATTAGGGAAAGAAGACAACTTTTGGGAACTCGAAGTAGGACCAAGTGGACCTTGTTCTGAAATATACTACGATAGAGGAGAAAAATACGGCTGCGGCTTAGATAACTGTATGCCTGGCTGCGACTGCGATAGATTTGTAGAAGTTTGGAACCTTGTCTTTACTCAGTATGACAAGGACAAAGAAGGAAACTATTCACCTCTCCCTAATCCAAATATAGATACTGGTCTGGGATTAGAAAGAATGGCAGTAGTACTTCAAGGAAAGGAAAATGTATTTGAAGTAGAACCTTTCTTTTCGCTAATCAAAGAACTAGAAAAATTAAGCAATAGTAAATATAACTTAAATAAAGACTTAGATATATCTTTTAGAATAATAAGCGACCATATTAGAGCCGTAACATTTTTGATAGCCGATGGTGTAATGCCGTCAAATGAAGGAAGAGGCTATGTTCTTAGAAGGCTTTTAAGAAGAGCTTCAAGACACTGTAAACTATTGGGAATAAAAGGTAATAAATTAAAAGGCTTATCCAAATTAGTAGTAAAACTTTGGCAGGAGCCTTATCCTGAACTAAAAGAAAGCAAGGATAATATAGGTAGAACTATTGAAATCGAAGAAGAGAAATTCCAACAGACTATAAATCAAGGACTCAATATATTAAATGAATATATAGAAAAAGCAGAAAAAAATGGGAAAGACAATATCTCCGGAGAAATCACCTTCAAGCTTTACGATACTTACGGTTTTCCTTATGAATTAACAGAAGAAATTCTTCAAGAAAAAAATCTTAAAACTAATAGAGATGAATTCGATAAATTTATGAAAATTCAAAGAGAAGAAGCACGAAAAGCAAGGAATAATGCTAAAGGATCAACTTGGGATTCATCTAACATTATAGTTAAAGATATTCCAAATACAGATTTTAGAGGATATCAGGAACAACTTCTAAATACAAAGGTTAAAGCCTTGTTTGACGAAAAAGGACGGTCCGTTGATACCTTGACATCAAAAGGATATCTTATGACTTTAGAGACGGTGTTTTACCCTGAAGGTGGAGGCCAAATTGGGGATAAAGGAACATTAGAACTTGAAGATGGTACAGCAGATGTTGTAGATACTATTAAAAAAAGTGGAGTTATTTTACATCTTATCGATAACATTGAAGGGAAAATAAAAATTCAAGATGAAGTTAACCTTAAGGTAAATGATAAACTTAGGAGAAGAACTGAGGCAAACCATACCTCTACTCATATTCTTCATAGAATTTTAAGGGAAGAATTAGGAGATCACGTTAAACAAAATGGATCTTATGTAGATGATAAAAGACTTAGATTCGATTTTACCCATTTTAGTTCTATAAGTGATAATGCTCTTAAAAATATAGAAAAAAGAGTTAATGAGGTAGTATTTTCCAGTAAAAAAGTTACAGAAACCTACATGTCCCTAGAAAAAGCTAAAAAACAAAATATAGTAGCCTTATTCGATTCTAAATATTCTGAAGAAGTAAGAGTTATAGAAGTTGATAATTTTAGCAGAGAATTATGCGGAGGAACGCATGTAGATAATACCTCCAAGATAGGACTTTTTAAAATTGTAGGAGAATCAAGTGTAGCCTCAGGGGTAAGAAGAATAGAAGCATATACCTCGGATAAAGCATTAGAATACCTTAACCAAAAAGAAGATTATCTCAACCAGATTGGAATTGAGTTAAAAACAAAAGAAGAAAATATAATAGATAGAATAAAATCCTTAAATGAAGAAATGAAAAACAAAGAAAAAGAAATAGAAAAGCTTAAAAATGAACTAATCAAGGATAATTTTTCAGAATACTTGAATGGTTTTAAAGAAGTAAAAGATACAAAGTTATTTACCATCAAATTTAAAGATACTGATAACAATACTCTAAGAGATATTACCGATAGAATTAAAGACAAGGAAAACAGTGCTGTAGTACTATTGGCATCTCAAAACGGAAATAAGGTAATATTTGTTGCAGGAGTTACAAAGGATAATATTAAAAAAGGAATAAAGGCTGGAGACATTGTAAGAGAAGCTGCTAAAGTTACCGGAGGCGGAGGCGGAGGTCGTCCTGACTTTGCACAAGCCGGAGGTAAAAAGCCTGAAAAGATTGACGAAGCATTTAAAAAAGTATATGATATTTTAAGAGGATAAAATTATTTGTATTTATAATTATTAATTGGGGTGAAGTTATGAATGACAACCACACAACAAAGTTTAACTTTGATATTGATAACGTAAATGAAGTAAGAGAGCTTATTAAGACTGTGTACAGTGCTCTCGAAGAAAAGGGATATAATCCTGTAAGTCAAATGACTGGATATATACTTTCAGGAGATCCAACTTATATTACAAGCTACAATAATGCAAGAAGTATTGTAATGAAAATTGAAAGAGACGAGTTGGTAGAAGAAATATTAAATCATTATCTCCAAAGCTTAGAAGACGAGTAAAATGTCCCAAAGTGATATATTTCAAAAGGTATCTAGGATTTGCTACGGTACCTTGTCTTTAAGCAAACTTCAGTGTAGTTATACTAAAGAAGAAAAACTGTATCTATTGAATTACGCTTACAATTTAGGTATAAATTTTTTAGATACAGCAGAGCTTTACGACAACTACGATATCTTAAAAGAATTTTTGAAAAATAAAAATAGAGAAAAAGTATTTATTTCAACGAAGTCTTATTCCTACAATAGGGAAACTGCAAGAAAAAGTCTTGATAAGGCCTTGAAAGAAATGAATACTGATTATGTAGATATCTTCATGCTTCATGAACAGGAGGGTCTAAACACCTTCAAAGGTCATTATGAAGCTGTAAGGTTTTTTTTAGAATGTAAAGAAAAAGGCATTATTAAAAAATTTGGAGTTTCAACCCACTTTATAAAGGGAGTAGATGAAGTATCAGATTTAGATGAAATAGACATTATTCATCCAATTATAAACAAAGATGGTATAGGTATTGCAGACGGCAATAAAAAGCAGATGGAAGACAGCATTAAAAAAGCCAAAGCCTATAATAAGTTTATACTAAGTATGAAACCATTAGGCGGTGGACATCTAGGCAAAAGTCCCGTAGAATCTTTAAAATATGTAAAATCCCTAGACTATATAGATTCTATAGCAGTAGGTATGAGATATAAAGAAGAAATAGATTTCAACTTTAACTTATTAGAAAAAGATAATATTTTAGAGGATGAATTATATAATATAAATAAAAAAGAAAGGAAATTAAAAATAGCATATTGGTGCAAAGGGTGCGGAAAATGTGTTGAAAAATGCAACCAAAATGCTCTGAAAATAGTCAATGGCAAAGCAAAGGTAGATTTTGAAAAATGCAGCCTGTGCAGCTATTGCGTTTCGGCTTGCGAAGAATTTTGTATAAAAATAGTATAGGAGATGAGATGAAGGAAAGATATCTAGCACTAGATGTTGGAGAAAAAACTATTGGTTTAGCAGTAAGTGACCTATTGAATATAACAGCCCAAGGTTTAGATACAATATTTAGGCAGAGCTACAAAAAAGATTTTGAAGCTCTACAAAAAGTCATTGAAAAATATGACGTTAATGTTTTAGTTATCGGAATGCCTAAAAGGCTTAACGGTGATATAGGAATACAAGGTGAAAAAGTAAAAAAATTCACAGAAAAACTTAAAAGACAGATTGATATAAAAATTGAGTTTCAAGATGAAAGAATGACAACTAAAATGGCGGAGAACACCCTAATACAGGGTAATGTTTCAAGGAAAAAAAGAAAAAAAGTAATTGATAAGCTGGCAGCAGTAAATATACTGTCCGTTTATTTAGACAAAAGGAGTTAATATGTCTGATATAGTTGAACTAATAAATGATGAAGGAGAATTAGAAAAACTAATTATTAATGCATCCTTCCATATAGACGATATAGAGTACGCTGTATTAAGCTACCCTAACAGTGAAGAAGGAATGATCTACAAGATAGAAAGAGATGAAAAAGATATGCCTATATTCAAGATAGTTGAAGACAGAGATGAGCTGCAGGAAGTTATAGACATTTATGAAGGTATGGCAGAAGATTTAATATAGGGGAATTATAATGAATAAATATATGGAAAACTTTAAAAACAAACTAAATAAAGGCGGATACAAAATTACCAATCAAAGAAAAGTTATTTATGATGTTCTTATGAAAAACACTGGAGAACACCTAAGTCCAGAAGAAATTTTTGAATTAGTAAGAGAAGTAGATTCCGATATTGGAATAGCTACGGTTTACAGAACTACGAAACTTTTTGAAGAAGTAAAAATACTAAGTAAAGTGTTGTTTAATGATGGATGTGCTAGGTACGAAATAGTTTTATCTGAAGATGATGAACACAGACACCATCACTTGTTATGCAGTAAGTGCGGAAAAATAGTTGAAGTAAAAATTGACCATCTTAACGAATTAGAAGAATTGATAGAAAAAGAGTACGATTTTGAGATACACAACCATAGTTTAAAATTCTACGGATTGTGTAGTGATTGTAAAAAGGAGAAAACAAATGACAACAAATAAAGACAAAAAATTAAAGATAATCCCCCTAGGTGGATTAGGCGAAATAGGAAAGAATATAACATTATTAGAATATGATGATGAGATAATAATAATAGATTGTGGCCTGGGATTCCCAGAAGATGAAATGCTTGGTATAGATATAGTAATACCAGACATAAGCTACTTAATCAAAAATCAACACAAAATAAAAGGGTTATTTGTAACCCACGGGCACGAAGATCATATAGGTTCAATACCTTATTTACTAAAAAAAATACCAAATGTTCCAATTTACGGAACTAAGCTTCCAATGGGACTTTTAGCAAATAAATTCATAGAACACAACCTACAGGAAACAAAGTTAAATACAATAAATCATGGAAATAAGATTAAAGCAGGTAATAACTTTAGAGTACACTTCATAAGAAGTAATCACAGTATTCCTGATTCTTCAGCCTTAGCAATTGAAACTCCACTGGGAGTAGTATTTCACACAGGAGATTTCAAAATAGACCAAACTCCTATCAATGATATGCCTATAGACCTGCAAACAATAGCAGAATACGGTAAAAAAGGTGTTCTAGTAGCTTTTTCAGACAGTACAAATGTTGAAAGGCCAGGATATACTATGTCTGAAAAGACAGTTGGAGCAAAGTTTATTGATATATTCAAAAAAGCAAAGAAAAGAATAATAGTTGCAACTTTTGCATCTAATATTCATAGAATACAGCAAATAATAGATGCAGCAGCTATTTATAATAGAAAGGTAGCTATTTCCGGTAGAAGCATGCATAATACTATAGACGTAGCACAAAAAACCGGATTTATAGATATACCTGAAAACATACTTATAAATGCAAGAGACTTAGATAAATACAAAGATAACCAGATAGTAGTAATATCTACTGGAAGCCAGGGAGAAGCTATGGCAGCTTTATCAAGAATGGCAGCAAATACTCATAGACAGGTTAAACTTAGAAAAGGAGATATGGTTATATTTTCTGCAAATCCTATACCTGGAAACGAAAAAACTGTTGGTACTGTTATAAACAAGCTTTACGAACAAGAGGTAGAGGTAATATATGAAGCACTTCACGATGTTCACGTATCCGGTCATGCAAGACAAGAAGAGTTAAAATTAATGCTCAACCTTCTTAATCCTAGATTTTTTATACCTGTACACGGTGAAAGAAGACATCTACAGCTTCATGCAGAATTAGCTGAAGAAATGGGAATCCACCACAATAATACAGTAGTTGGATACAACGGAGACATTATAGAAGTTACAGATAACTATATAAAGACCAATTCAAAGGTTCAGTCCGGTAATATACTAGTTGATGGTCTTGGAATAGGAGATGTAGGTAATATAGTACTTAGAGATAGAAAAAATCTTTCCGAAAACGGATTAATAATCGCTGTAGTTACTATAGACAAAAGTTCAGGTAAAATAGCAGCAGGACCTGATATTATTTCTAGAGGATTCGTATACGTAAGAGAAAACGAAGACCTAATGGAAGAATCTAAAAATGTAGTAAAAAAAGCACTAGACAAATGTTATGCAAACAACGAAAGAGAATGGTCTGTAATTAAAAACACAGTAAGACAGGACCTAAACCAGTTTATATACAACGAAATGAAAAGAAACCCAATGATTCTACCAATAATAATGGAAATCTAACAGGAGATAATCTATGAAGAAAATACTGGTAGCATTAATTATAATATTAGGACTTGGTATCGGTTTTGGATATAATTTTTACAACGACAACCTTACACCAGTAGATGAAGGTAACACTAAAGTTATAAATATAGAAGCAGGAAGTAGCTCTGATGATATTGGAGCTATTCTTCTTGAAAATAATTTAATAAAAAACCTGACGGTATATAAACTCTACCTAAGACAAAACAATATAGGAAGTCAATTAAAGGCTGGAGACTTTGAAATAAGTGACCGGTTAAGTCTACCGGAAGTAGTGGATCTAATAATAGAAGGTGAAAATGTGGATAAAACCACCAACTTTACTGTTCCAGAAGGTTTAAACCTTAAAGAAGTTGGAAATATCTTAAGGGAGAAGTTTGATTTTACTCAGGAAGAGTTTTTAAGGTTGACGGAAACAGTAGGTATATACAGAGAAAACTACGAATTTTTACAGGATGATGAAATAAAAACCCTAGAAGGCTTTCTCTATCCAAATACGTATAATGTATATGTTGATAGTAGGGCTGATGATATAATCTTAACTATGCTTAATGGCTTCGAAAAAGTTTATTATGAACACATAAAAGGTAATACAGGAGATAGAAGTGTATATGAAGTAGTTAAAATGGCATCAGTAGTAGAAGGTGAAGCTCAAGTAGATGAAGAAAGACCTATCATCGCTTCAGTATTTTACAACAGAATGGAAATTGGAATGTTACTCCAATCCTGTGCAACAGTACAGTATGCTTTGGGTGAAAAAAAAGAAAAGCTTTATGAAGAAGATCTTCAGATAGAATCCCTATACAATACATATCAACATACAGGATTACCCTTAGGACCTATAAATTCTCCAGGACTTACATCCATAAAGGCAGCTTTGAATCCTGCCCAAACAGACTACATATATTTCTTAGCAAAAGGAGACGGTTCTCATTACTTTACAGATGACTACGATGATTTTTTAGATGCCAAATCAAAATACATAAATTAGGTGATAACTTGGAATTAATAAACAAAGAATTTACAACAGATTACATAAAGTCTTTAGTTGAAGAAGAAAAACAAATAGCAGATTTTAGGAAAAAATGTGAAAAAAGAAAACTTCCTATAATTCACGAAGAGGTGGCTAACTTTATAAAAGTTATCCTCCATCTTCATAAACCCTTAAAAATCCTTGAATTAGGAACTGCTGTTGGCTTTTCTTCTTTTTTTATGGCAAAAATCATAGATGACGATAGACTAGTAATAAAAACAGTAGAAAGAAGAAATACCTTTATACAAGAAGCATCGGACAATTTAAATCAATATAAATATAAAGGTGAAATAGAAATTTTACCGGGAGATGCTTTGGAAGTGCTTAAAAATCTAGAGGAAAAATTTGACTTAGTATTCATAGATGCAGCCAAAAGTAAATACTTGGATTTTTTACCTTATTGTTTTAAATTGTTAAAAAAAGATGGTATTATTATATCAGATAATGTACTTTACAAAGGTATGATAGCTAATGAAGACTTGGTAAAAAGAAGACAAAAAACCATAGTAAGAAAAATGAGAAAATATTTGAAAACAATAAACAACCATAAATCTCTAGAATCTTCAGTACTACCTTTAGGAGATGGAGTTGCTATTACAATCAAAAGAGGAGAAAGTTATGAATGAAATCGAACTTCTTGCACCAGCAGGTAATCTAGAAAAGTTGAAAATGGCTGTAATGTACGGTGCTGATGCAGTGTACTTCGGAGGACAAAACTTTGGACTAAGAGCCGCAGCTAAAAACTTTGATTTAGATGACATAGAAGAAGGGGTAAAATACTGCCACGACAATGGTGCCAAAGCCTATGTTACAGTAAATATGATACCTCATGAAGGAGACCTAAAAGATTTAGAAAAATATATTGATTTTTTAGAAGAAATAGAAGTAGATGCAGTTATAGTAGCAGACCCCGGTATATTAAGCATCGTTAAAAAAAACTCGCCAGATATGGAAATTCACCTAAGTACACAAGCCAATACTACTAACTCCCAAAGTGCCAACTTCTGGTACTCTCAAGGAGTTAAAAGAATTGTCCTGGCAAGAGAGTTATCTCTGGAGGAAATAGAGAAAATATATCTTAACAAAAATGTAAACTTAGATTTAGAAGCCTTTATTCACGGGGCTATGTGCATGTCCTATTCCGGAAGATGTCTTATCAGCAGTTTTATGACGGGAAGACATGCAAATCTAGGAGATTGTGCTCAACCTTGCAGGTGGAAGTATGCCTTAATGGAAGAAAGCCGTCCTGGAGAATACTACCCAATAATGGAAAATGACCAGGGAAGTTTCATTCTTAACTCCAAAGACTTATGTATGTTTCATAACCTTAAAGATATAATAGGTGCAGGCATCAAATCCTTAAAAATCGAAGGAAGAATGAAAAGTTCTTACTACACAGCTACAGTAGTTAGGTCATATCGAAAAGCGTTAGATAACCTTAAGAATCATGACTTTGATAAAGACTACTGGTACGGTGAAATCCTTAAAGCATCCCACAGAGACTTTACCACAGGATTTTACTACGGAAATCCAAAGGAAAAAGGACAACTTTACACATCCAGCTCATACATTAGAGAGTACGACTTTATAGGTTGGATTAAAGATTACAACCCTACTACTAAAATAGCTACAGTAGAACAAAGAAACAAATTCTCAGTAGGAGAAGATGTAGAAATATTTGGACCAAATACCGAACATATAGATTATAAAATAGAAAGTATAGTAGATGATAAGGGAGAAGAAGTACAAGCAGCTCCCCATCCTCAACAAATGGTGAAAATGAAAATAGACAAAAAAGTAGAACCGGATTATTTAATACGAAGAAAGAGATAGAGAAAGGATTTAATATGGATAGACCTATTTTTATTGGAATAACAGGAGGCAGTGGCTCCGGAAAAACAACTATAGTAAATAAAATCAAAACAGATATACCAAAAGCAAGTGTTCTTGTAATAGAACAGGACTCATACTACAAAGATCAAAGTGAACTTTCCTATGAAGAAAGATGTAAAACCAACTACGACCATCCCTTTGCCTTTGACAGCGACCTCTTAGTAAAACATTTGGAAAAACTTTCAAAATGGGAAGATATTGAAAAACCTACTTACGACTATTCTATACACAATAGAAAAGAAACAAGAGAACTTGTAAAACCAAAAGAGATTATTATACTGGAAGGCATTTTAATATTTTACGATGAACGCCTTAGAGACCTTTTAGATATAAAGATATTTGTGGATACAGATTCCGATATAAGATTGGTAAGAAGAATAATAAGAGATATAAACGAAAGAGGAAGATCCTTAGAATCCGTACTAAATCAGTATATGAAGACTGTAAGACCTGCCCACGAGCAGTTTATAGAACCTACTAAAAAATTTGCCGATATTATTATTCCGGAAGGCGGTCATAATCTAGTAGCTATAGATATTATGGTTACAAAAATTAAGTCTTTAATTAAAAGAATATAAAATATTAGGTTGTAAAGCTATATTATTAGTTATACAGCCTATTTTTATTGATTTTTTAGTATTATGTGATATTATTAATATATATTGTTTAAAAAAACTTAGCAAAGAGCGGTGAAAATATGGACAATAAAGAACAAGGAATGAAACTCGGAGAACTATTAGTTTACTCTGGGAAAATAACTCAAAAACAACTACGTCAAGCTTTAGAAACCCAGAAAGAATCTGGTAGAAAACTTGGCGAAATAATAATAGATAAGGGATGGGCTTCAGAAAATGAAGTCATGGGAGTCCTTGAAAATCAAATGGGAATAGAAAGCTTTGATATAAAAGAAGAAGTTATTGAACCTGAAATTCCTAAACTAATAACAGAAAACCTAGCCCGAAGATATTCAGCATTGCCAGTTAAGGTGGTAGGCAATAAATTAAAAGTTGCTATGTACGACCCACTGAATATATTTGCTATTGAAGATATAGAAATAGCAACAGGTCTAAAAATAGAACCTGTACTTTCTGCTAAAAAAGATATAATGGGGGCAATTGATCAGTACTTCGGTAAACAAACAGCAGAAAAAGCTATAGAAGACTTTGTAAAAGAGTACAACGAAGATAAAAATGCTGGACTGGACGAAGAATCTTTAGAGGCAATAAAAAATGCTCCAGTCGTTAGATTGATAAATTCAATAATAAAACAGGCTCTTAAATCAAGAGCCAGTGATATACATATGGAGCCATTAAAAGACACTCTAAGAATTAGATTTAGAATAGATGGACAGCTCCAAGAAATCATGTCCCCATCTAAAAACACCCTTTCTGCCTTAGTAACGAGAATTAAAATCATAGCAGGACTAAATATAGCAGAAAAAAGACAACCCCAAGACGGTAGGGTGCAGATGGAAATAGACGGTAGAAATATTGACCTACGTATCTCCATACTACCAACAGTTCACGGAGAAAAAACCGTAATAAGACTTTTAGATAGTGCTAATGCACTACTTACAAAAGAACAGCTGGGATTTACAGAAACAAACCTAAAGCTTTTCAATAATATATTAGATATACCAAACGGTATAATATTAGTAACTGGACCTACAGGTAGCGGTAAATCTACAACTCTTTATTCAGTACTCAATGACTTTAACAAAATAGATACAAATATAGTAACAGTAGAAGACCCAGTGGAATATAAGCTTGATGGTGTTAATCAGGTACAGGTTAATACTAAGGCAAATCTAACCTTTGCCAATGGTCTTAGGTCTATACTTAGACAGGATCCAGATATTATAATGATTGGTGAGATAAGAGATGCCGAAACAGCAGAAATAGCAGTTAGGGCAGCAATCACAGGACACATAGTGTTAAGCACTATACACACCAACGACGCACCTTCTACTATTATGAGACTTGCAGATATGGGTATCAAACCTTTCCTTATTACTACTTCAGTAAAAGGTATAGTCGCCCAACGTTTGGCAAGAAAAATATGTCAAAACTGTAAAAAGGGACACATAATAACCCAAGAAGAAAAAGAAATACTAAAAGTAGATGAAGACATAACCCTATATAAAGGAGAAGGATGTCAGAAATGCTACAATACCGGATATAAGGGTAGAACAGCAGTAAATGAAATTATGAAAGTAACGGGAACTATAAGAAATTTAGTAGATAAAGATGCTACTACTGATGAGATAAGACAGGCAGCCCTAGAAGAAGGAATGATTTCAATTAGAGACAACTGTAGAGAATTGGTAATAAGAGGAGTTACAACAGTAGAAGAAATGCTGAGAGTTGCATATACTATAGACTAAAGGGAGGGGTATTAATGAGTATAGATATTATAAACTATTTAAAACGTACAATAGAAATAGGTGCATCTGACCTTCATGTTACCGTAGGTCACTATATCTCTATGAGAATAGATGGTAAGCTTGAAATAGTAGGAGATAAAAAACTAACTCCAGAAGATACTTTTGCAATCGCTGAAGAACTTTTAAATGAGAAACAGATGGAAGCTTTAAAAGAAAAAGGAGATATAGATTTTTCTTTTGCTATAAAAGATGTAGGTAGGTTTAGAATAAATGCCTTTAGACAAAGAGGCACATACAGTATGGCTCTTAGAGCAGTTAGTTTAGACATACCAACCTTAGAAGAGCTAAAGCTTCCACAAATACTAAAAGATTTAACACATAAAAAAAGAGGAATGATAATATTCACCGGGCCAACGGGTAGCGGAAAGTCTACATCCTTAGCTTCTATGATAGATATTATAAATAGACAGAGAAGTGAGCATATACTTACCCTGGAAGACCCTATAGAGTACCTTCATAAACATAACAAATGTATAGTAAACCAAAGAGAGTACGGCTCAGATTTCCAAAGTTTTCCCCAAGGCCTAAGAGCATCACTGCGACAAGATCCAGATATTATACTACTTGGAGAGATGAGAGACTTGGAATCTGTAGAAATAGCCCTAACAGCAGCAGAAACTGGCCATTTACTCTTCTCCACCCTACATACAATAGGTGCAGCAGCAACTATTGATAGAATTATAGACGTTTTTCCACCCCACCAGCAGCAGCAGGTTTCAGTACAGCTGGCTAACGTATTGGTAGCAGTTGTATCTCAGCAACTTATGGTGAAAAAAGAAGGTGGAAGGGTAGTATCTACAGAAGTAATGATTACTACACCAGCTATTAAAAACCTAATAAGAGAAAAGAAAACCCATCAAATTCAAAATGCTATACAAACAGGAACAAAATATGGTATGCATACTATGGACAACGACTTACTTAGATTATATAGAAACAATACCATATCAAAAGAAACTGTAATGCAGTACGGTATAGATTCAGATTATTTAAAAAGATATTTAATTTAGGGGGGATATAAATGCCTAATTTTAACTATACAGCTCTTGATAATAGAGGAAAGAAAATTAGTGGAAGCTATAATACGTCATCTATAACAGACGTAATAGAAATGCTGAAAAGCAAAAAATATATTCCAATTAATATAAATGAAAAAAAATCAAAATCTATAGACGTTAGTTTTTTAGATATATTTTCAAAAGTAAAGATTAAAGATTTAGCGGTATTCTGCAGACAATTTCAGGTAATGCTCAATGCCGGTGTTACTATAGTTAGTTCTCTTGACATATTACAGGCACAAACTGATAAAAAAGTTTTTAAAACTATAATTCAGGATTTATTTGAAAAGGTACAGAAAGGCTCTACATTTTCTGAAGCTTTAAGTAGTCACAAGGATGTTTTTCC
>JAWOEG010000104.1:0-13408 GCA_046482875.1 Eubacteriales bacterium
CATCATTGTAAGATTAAAAAATATTGTTACTGCTAAAAGTATTATTAATATTATTGTTACGTTTTTATTACTCATCTAACTCTCCTATATAACTTTCTCGTATTGAATTTTGTAAAGATTGTAGTATATTCCTCTATTAGCTAGAAGTTCTTGATGTTTACCCATTTCTTTAATTCTTCCCTTATGCATTACAATGATTTTATCTGCATTTTGAATGGTTGAAAGTCTGTGGGCTACTACTAAAGTAGTTCTACCTTCCATCAGTTTCTCCATTGCATCTTGAATCAGCATTTCTGTCTCTGTATCGATATTTGCAGTTGCCTCATCAAGAATAAGTATATCCGGATCAAAAGCTAAAGTTCTAGCAAAAGATATCAACTGTCTCTGTCCCGCTGAGAAGGTAGCTCCTCTTTCATACACTTTCTGGTCGTATTTATTTTCCAATTTACAAATAAACTTATCTGCATTTACGTATTTTGAAGCTTGAAAAATTTCTTCATCAGTTATACTTTCATCTCTTAATCGTATATTGCTTTTTATATCTCCTGTAAAAAGGAAAACATCCTGCTGCATCTGTCCAATCTTTTCTCTTAATTCTTTTAAATCCATATCCTTTATGTTGATTCCATCTACGAGTATTTCACCTTTTTGTATATCGTAGTATCTAGAAATAAGATTTTGAATTGTAGTTTTTCCCGCTCCTGTAGCTCCTACAAAAGCAACGGTTTCACCTGGTTCTACTTTAAATGATACATCTTTTAATATCCATTCATCTTCTTTATATTGGAACCAAACATTTTTAAACTCTATTCTTCCCTGTACTTCTTTAAATTCTTTTGTTACTTCCTTGTTTTCTATGTATTCTTCTTCATCTAATAGCTTAAAGATTCTTTCTGATGATGCCATGGATGATTGCATTACATTAAACTGTTCTGCTAATTCCTGTATAGGCTCAAAGAATTTACTTATATATCTTTGAAATACAACTATAGTACCTATAGTTATTGTTCCTTCTATAACCATTCTACCCCCAAAGGCTATAAGTAGAGCAAAGGCTCCTATATTTAATAAGTACATAGAGGGTCTGTAAATACTAAAAATCTTCAACTGATCCATATATGATTCTTTTAATTTAGTGTTTTCATCATCAAATCTATTAAAAACATCTTTCTCAACAGCAAATATCTGAACTATTTTCATTCCACTTATATGTTCAGATATAAAGGCATTTACTCCCGCTACTCTTTTTCTGATTTGCCTGTATATTTCTCTTGTCTTTTTCCTAAATATCACTGTAAATAGTACGATAAAAGGAATTACCGTAAAGGTGATTAAGGATAATCTGAGATTGTAAGCAACCATTGTTACAACTATACCTATTAAAACAAATATACTTTTAATCGAATTGACTATAACACTTGTATAAAGCTCATTTAATGTCTCTGTATCGTTGGTTATTCTAGTTACAAGTTTTCCTATGGGATTTTTATTAAAAAACTCTATTGATAGGGATTGAAGTTTTTCAAACATTTCTATCCTAATGTTGTATATTATTTTTTGACCGCTGTATTGAAGAATCATCGATTGTATATATGTAAGAATAAATATTCCTAAGGCTGTACCAAAGTATATGAAAGATAATCTTACTACACCAGGAATATCCTCATTTACTATAAACTCATCCACTGCTTTACCAAGTAGTATTGGTTGATAAAGTTCCAACCCTACAACTCCTAAAAGAAGGATTAAAGAGATTGTAATCTGAATCCAAAAAGGTTTTGCATATTTTAATAGCCTTTTCATAAGATTTAAATCTAATGATTTATATTGTTTTTCTTTATTTACGTACTGGTTCATTCTATCACATCCCCATTATCCTTATCTTCTTCTAATTCTTTTTCTAAAAGCTGTTTCTGGAACAAACTGTAATAAAGATTCTGGTTTTTCAATAATTCATCATGAGTTCCTTTTTCTATAATTTCACCTTCATCAATTACTATAATTCTATCAGCATTTTGTATAGTTGAAATTCTATGGGCAATGATAATTGTGGTTTTGTCTTTTCTATCTTCTTTAAGATGTCCTAAGATTTTTTCCTCAGTATCAGTATCTACTGAAGATACTGCATCATCTAATATAAGTATTCTAGGATCTTTAATCAATGCTCTAGCTATGGATATTCTCTGTTTCTGTCCTCCGGATAAGGTGACTCCACGTTCACCAACTAGGGTATCATACCCTTCTTTAAACTCTGTTATATTATCATGTACACATGCTTTCTTTGCTGCTTCTATTATTTCTTCCTTACTTTTATCCCTATTACCAAAATCTATATTATTGTATATATTATCTGTGAAAAGAAAATTATCCTGAGGTACGTATCCAATTGAATCCCTTAAAGTATTCAAAGGTATTTCTAATATATCCTTATCATCAATAAATATAGTGTTTTTTTCAGGATCATGTAGTCTTAAAAGGAGATTTACCAAAGATGTTTTTCCACTTCCAGTTCTTCCGATTATTCCTAAAGTCTCTCCTCTATTAATGTTAAAAGATATATTTTTTAGCGAGTTATCCTTGTCCCCTTCATACTTAAATAATAAGTTCTCTACTCTTATATCTCCTTTAATTTCATTTATGGAATTGTCTACAAATTTTGTGTCTTTAATATCTACTTTTTCATCTAGTATAGTTTCGATTCTCTCTAAGGATGCTGCTCCCATAGAAAGTATATTGAAAGTAAATCCTATAGCAATCATAGGCCATACCAACATTCCTATGAATTGAACAAATGCTACAAACTGTCCTACTGTAATTGTTCCTATAATAGATAAATATCCTCCAAATCCAATTACAACAGCTAAACTAAACCCTGAAATAAATCTCATGAAAGGTCTCATTAAAACAAATATTTTTAACATTTTTAGATTTTTATCATAATAATCCTTAGTAACTTTTTTAAAAGCTTCTATTTCTTTATCCTCTTGAACAAAGGACTTTATTACATATATTCCAGATACTCTTTCCTGGGTAAAATCCGAAAGATCTGAAAAGGCAGCTTGCTTATCCTTAAATCTTTGCCGCATTATTTTTCCAATAATTATTGAGTTTACTATAATTAAAAGCAAGGGTATTCCCGCGAAAAGTGTAAGCTTTAAATTTATTTCAGTAATCATATTGTATATCGTCAGAGTACCAATTACTACAGCATCAACAACCATTAATACTCCTGGCCCTACTGCCATCCTTACAGCATTTAAGTCGTTAGTCATGTGAGCCATTATATCTCCAGTTTTATTTTTGTTGTAGTATTTTAATGATAGTTTCTCTAAGTGAGAAAAAAGTTCATTTCTTATATCGTATTCTATAAATCTAGATGTACCAAAAATCATATGTCTCCATATAAATCTACCTATTGCAACTACTATACCTATTCCAACCACAAGTAAAATATATCTTCTTAGTCCTGCAACTCCAGATCCTTGTGTTTTTAAAAAGTCTACAGCATTACCTATTATTAAAGGTATTCTTAACTGAAGTATATCTATTATTATAAGCACAAAAATTCCGACTAAATATCTCTTTTTATATTTCGAAAAATATTTTCTTAAATATTCACTTTTAAATATACCTGATGGTTTCATTTTTGGGTTTTTTTCCATACATCCTCCATCCTTTTTTAATCAATTATTATTTTATCACAAATTGAGATAAATAATAATAAAAGCTTTATTAATTATATCTATCAACAAAAAACAAAATATCCGGTCCAAGGACCGGATATAATAATTGTACATTAAAACAAAATATATATTTTAAAGAGGGGGGGAATTTATAAACCGTAATCATTATACAAAAAAAACAGGCCTTGTAAATATCTTTTTTGTTAAATATCCTTAATATTCGAGGGTTTTATTTTGTCCCTATGCTGTCTAGTTAGGTTATTGCAATGCTTATAGGTTTTGTTATAAAAATAACGATGTTTTTTTTATTTTTATATTTTTTATGAGAAAATAACCAGTGTTTGAATCATTTATTATATATCTTGCATTTCGGAATATTTATTTTTATATTTATGTTTTAATTTGCATATAATTGTATCACTCTTTCTAAAAGTATTTCATTTGATTGTGATGCGTAATATTATTCCCTTGCAGTATTCGGATTTATAAATATTTTATTTGGTTATTATCTTTGTTTTATGAAAGTTTTATTTGACAACTTGCATTTATTCTGTTATAATTAAACCATAATAAATCAATAGGAGGTATTAGTTATGAAAAAAGAGATGAAAGTCGATGTAAAAAAAGATGCAAAACCGAAATTCAAGGTGTGTAGAACAGTAACTTGCATCCACAATATAGATAATAAATGCATGTTAGATAAGTGCGAGTTATTCGAAAGAAGTTTAAGACAAGAATATTAAAAAAATGCCAGTTTAACTGGCACTTTTTTTTTATTTAATTTAATTGTTGCTAAATTTTCTCCAATTTTAAACCGGTATCTTTACCATTTAGGTTTTCTGTTTTAAAATCATCTCTTTCTTCATTAATTACTTCTACTGCTAATGTTTCTTTCTTTATGTAGTCTTCATATAATTTAACAGCTTTTTCTATTTCTTCTGGACCACTGTAAAATATTTTTATATTATCCATCATTTCATAACCGTTATTTTTTCTCATCTGCTGTACTTTTGAAATAAACTCTCTTGCATATCCTTCGTTAATTAATTCCTCATCTAAATTGGTATCTAGTATAACAAAAAGATTATTTTCCATAGATATGTTGTAACCTTCTTTAGAATCTATTCTTATATCCAGTAGTTCTTCACTAATTTCTACTTTTTCCCCATCTAAGTCCAGTTGGTAAGCTCCACCTTTTTGTACCGAATTTATTATTTCAAGTTCATCAGATTCTCTTAAAGCCTTAGCAAAGTCTTTTACCTTGCTTCCAAATTTAGGTCCTGCTACTCTAAAGTTAGGTTTAAGACTAAAATTCATAAACTCTCTTAAGTTTTTCTCAAATACTACTTCCTTTATATTTAATTCTTCTTTTATTAACGGAGCTAGGTCTTTTATTAGTTCCTCATGTTTTCCATCTATGTGGATTTTCCTAAGAGGTTGTCTTACCTTTATTTGTTCTGTATCTCTTGAAGCTCTTCCTAGTTTTACAAGATTTCTAACAAGATCCATTCTTTTTTCAGTCCTATCATCAATTAAAGATTCATCGTATTCTGGATAGTAGTCTAAATGCACTGAAGTTTTACCTGTTAGTTTTCCGTATAATTCCTCAGCAATATATGGAGCGTAAGGTGCTATTAATAAGGATACGTCTCTTAATACTTCATATGTTGTAGCATAAACAGATTTTTTATCATCAGATAGTCCTGAAGCCCAAAATCTTCTTCTTGATCTTCTTATATACCAGTTTGATAAATCTTCGTTTACAAACTCTTGTATTCCTCTTACTACCTTAGTAAGGTCGTATTCATCCATGCTTTCTCTAGATAATTTAATTAAATTATTTAGTTTAGATATAATCCATCTATCTAATTCAGGTCTCTTGTCGTAATCCACTTCAAATTCTCTTGGATCTACCTCATCTGTGTTTGCATAAAGAGAGAAGAATGTATATACATTTTTTATTGTTCCAAAGAATTTACTCATTACTTCTTTTAATCCATCTTCATCAAATTTAGTTGGCGTCCATGCCGGTGATACGTATAATAGGTACCATCTTAAAGCATCGGCACCGTACTGATCAAATAGTTCAAAAGGATTGACCGTATTTCCTTTAGATTTAGACATTTTTTTACCGTGCTTGTCTAGTATTAAATCGTTTACTAAAACCTTCTTGTAAGGAGATTCTCCAGTTACAAATGTTGATATAGCTATTAGGGAATAAAACCAGCCTCTCGTTTGATCTATACCTTCACATATAAAGTTTGCCGGAAATAACTCATTAAAGTTTTCCTTATTTTCAAATGGATAGTGGTGCTGTGCAAAAGGCATTGAACCGCTGTCAAACCAACAATCTATTACATCTGGAACTCTTTCCATTTTTTCGCCGCACTTTGGACATTCTAAATGAATATCATCTACATATGGTCTGTGCAATTCTATATCTTCACTTATCTCTTCTAAAGCTCTTTCTTTTAATTCTTTTCTTGATCCTACACTTTCAGTATGTCCGCAATCACAAGTCCATACAGGAAGAGGTGTCCCCCAGTATCTACTTCTTGATATAGCCCAGTCGTTTAGATTTTCCAGCCAGTTCCCAAATCGTTTTTCTCCAACATAATCAGGATACCAGTCTACGCCATTATTGTTTTCAATTAATTTGTCCTTTAACTTTGTCATTTCTATATACCAGCTTGGTTTAGCATAGTATAGTAGCGGTGTTTTACATCTCCAGCAATGTGGATAGTTATGATCTATTGTTTCTTTTTTAAATAGCTTTCCTTCTTCTTTCAACCATCTTACTATATGAGGGTCTGCGTCCATTACAAATTGTCCCTTCCATATAGTATCTGTGTATTTACCATCTTCATCTACTGGTTGAAGTACTGGCAAATCGTATTTTACTCCTGTGTTGTAGTCATCCTCACCAAAAGCTGGAGCAGTGTGTACTATTCCAGTTCCATCCTCTGTTGTTACGTAATCTGCATTAGTTACAAAAAAAGCTTTTTTATCAGGCTTTACAAAAGGCATAAGCTGTTCATATTCTATATGCTCTAAATCTTTTCCCTTCATTTCTTCTAGTGTTTCATATTCATCATCTATGATTCTTGCTGCAGATTTTTTCTCTAATACTAATAACTCGTCATTTACCTTTATCTTAACATAAGTTTCTTCAGGATGAACTGTAAGGCACACATTAGCTGCTAAAGTCCAAGGTGTAGTAGTCCAAACCAAGAAATACTCATCCTTACCTTTTATTTTAAACTTTACATATACTGTAGTAGTCTTTATTTCTTCATATCCTTGTGCTACTTCATGAGAAGCTAATCCTGTTCCACATCTTGCACAGTAAGGAAGTATCTTATGTCCTTCATATATGTAACCTTCCTTGTGAAATTTATCAAGTATCCACCATACAGTTTCAATATAGTTATTATCTAAAGTTATATAAGGATTATCTAAGTCAATAAGATAAGCCATTCTTTGAGTCATTTCTCTCCATTCACCTTCGTAGGTAAATACAGATTCTCTACATTGTTGGTTAAACTTATCTAATCCGTAGTTTTCAATATCCTGCTTATTGTTTAATCCAAGTTTTTTCTCAACTTCTATCTCTACAGGCAATCCGTGGGTATCCCATCCGGCTTTTCTCTTAACCTGATATCCTTCCATAGTTTTATATCTACATACAGAATCTTTCAACGTTCTTGCTATAACGTGATGTATTCCTGGAGAACCATTTGCTGTAGGTGGCCCCTCGTAAAAAATAAAACTCTCTTTATCTTTTCTTGTTTCTACACTTTGGTGTAATATGTCAATGTCTTTCCAGTATTTTCTAATATTTTTTTCGTAATCGGAATAGGACTCCTTTGATATTTCTTCAAATTTCTTCATTAAATCTCCTCCTGAAGTATATTATAATTTCTTTATAAATAAAAAAACATCCCAAATAAATTGGGACGATAGCAACCGCGGTTCCACCCACATTGCAGTATAATTATCCTTTACTGCCTCTCTATAATTAACGCTTATCACGTAGCTATATACTTGGTTTCCACAGCTATGCTCCTGGATGATCTTCCCATATTTAATCCTCGTAGTTTACACCAACCACTACGTCTCTTATAAAGGATGTAAATAGGTACTCTTCCATTCACTGCATATATATTGTATTTTGTGCTTATACTGCATTATCTTACATTATTATATGGATTTTGTCAATAAATCCAGCCTGAATTAAATAGGTTTTCTATTTTACAAATATAGGTAAATCCTGTAAATAAATCACATCTTTTTTATAGCTGTTTCCCTCTTTCAAAACTGCAGATCTTGCTACAATTTTTGCTCCTGCTTTTTCCAAGATTTTTTCCATTGAATTAAATGTCCCTCCAGTGGAAACAACATCATCTAATAAAACTACTCTTTTGCCTTTTATTCTTTCTACATCAGGACCATTTAGTACTAGCTGCTGCTTATTTTTAGTAGTAATAGATTTCACATCGTATACTATAACATCTTTCATATATGCTTTTACTTCTTTTCTGCAAACTATATATTCTTTAAATCCTAGTCTTTCCGCAACTATATGCAGAAGAGGAAGTACTTTCGCTTCAGGACCTACTAAATAATCGAAATCTAAATCTTTAAGTTCTTTTTTTAATTCATCGGCACAGTGGCTTGTAAGTTGAACATCCCCTAGAATAACGAAAGATGCTATCCATAAATTATCATTAGCTTTAACTACCGGCAGTCTTCTCTTCATTCCTCTTATGTCTATATCATAGTATTCTTGATTTTTATATTCCAAATTTTTACTCCCTTCATACTACTAATGTAATATCTGTTGATAATTTCCTTTTATATTATATCATATGACTATAATTAGACAACACTTATATCAATCATCTCTATGGAGGTTCTTATATTTTTATCAATATTTTGATTGAAAAAAGTTTATATGATATAATTTTTATAATGATGCATGTATATTTATGTATTAAATTTAATGAAGGTAGGGAATGAATATGATGAAAAAATTTTACTTAAAATTCATAATAACTTTCATAATATCAACATTAATACTAAGTGGTTTATCAGCAGCTTATGCAGCTACCCCAAGCTCATGGGCTTAAGCAGAGGTGAATGAAGCTAGAAACAAAGGTTTAGTCTTACCAGAAGCTGATGATAATTTTCAAGATGAAATTACTAGAGAATTATTTTGCAAGTTAGTTGTGAATCTAGTTGAGCAAGCAACGGGTAATCCTGTAACAATAACTATTACAAACCCCTTCGAAGACACTAACAATACAGAAATCATTAAAGCTTACCAACTTGAGATAATTAATGGTATGACTACCACGAAATTTGGTCCGGATCTATTAATCACGAGAGAGCAAGTTGCTGCTATGGTTATGAGAGCAGCAAGAAAACTTGATGACCTAATGAATCATAATTTTACAATGATAATGTTACAAAATTATCCAGACTTTGCTGATCAAGAGGATATCTCGAATTGGGCTTTAAATAATGTTCGTGAAGCTAACCATTTAGGTATTATGAAAGGTGTAGGAGATAATAGAATTGATCCTAAAGGTAATACAACAATAGAACAAAGCATATTACTTATTCTAAGGGTATATAATGAATATTTACCATTGAAAGAAAATGAAGCTCCTGAAGCTTTGCCAAATGGAACCTTTGAATTCGATATACAGGAAGGTACTAGTATTGACATAGCATTAGAAGATATAGCTTACGACCCTGATGGTGATTCTATTAGAATATCTGGTCTAGGTGGGAATAATACATTTGGTAATATGGTAGATTACACAGACTATGTAACTTTTACAGCGAAAACTGTAGATGAAGATGTTGTAAGCAATTGGCATGTAACAGTTACTGATGAAGTAGAACAAACTCAGATAGATTTTATTTTCAATGTAATAGATACTCCAAATGAACCTCCAACTTTATACATGAATCCACCTTTTACAGTAAACGAAGGTGAATCAGTTGTGATTTCTACTACTCAAGTAGGTGAAGATCCAGAAAACGATGTTTTGGTTTTTACTGAGTTCGTACTGGACGAAGATATGACCGAGGAAATTGGTACCGGAGAAATAATGTATTGTTTGATTGGAACTCCGAACTCTTTTAAATTTACTGCAGACTTAGTTGGCGAAGATACCAACACCCTCTATAATATTACTTTAACCGATGGTACTAATGAAGTAGTGGTTCCCGTTAGTATAACTGTTGTAAATGTAAATGATCCCCCTGTAGCAAAACCTATGACTACCTTACATCAAGATGAAGGTACAGGAAAAATTTACCGGGGAATGGATGTAGCTACAGATCCAGATGATGATACTCTTTTAATTACTGACTTTGCTGTAAGTGAACAAAATCAGCACGATATAGGAACACCAGAAATAAGAGATTTTTATGTAGCTAAATATTTTTACTTCACAGCAGATGAAGTTTCTACTGCTACTTGGACTTATTATGACTTGACTGTAACCGATGGAATTCACGAAACCATAGTAACAATAAGAATTCAAGTAGATAACCTTGATTGAAGTTAATTAATCTATATGTTATATAGTTCAAATTTCAATAAAAGAATAAAGCTAGATTCCAATCAATTTAAGGAATCTAGCTTTAATAATTATTAAAACAATAATATTACCTGTTTTATGAAATTTATTTTACGGCACATAATACTTAATTCGCAACTTAGGTCTTAAATCAGGTTCAGTTGAGTTATAAGAACTCCAACAAGCAATATCCGTTTCTCCTGAAGATTCATTTGTTTTTTTCAAAAGAATCCCATAATTATTAGTATTTTCATTTACCCAATCCTGAGTGATATCCTTAATATCCCAAGATAGCCATGTTTTTTTTCCTGCTTTTATCTGGGTTGTACTTTCAGCTGTAGAATTAAATAGAGGAGGGTTATTCCAAGTAACATCATTCAAATCCCAGGACGTAGTGATTTTATGTGTAGAAATATTGAAATTTTCTGTTCCCCATACAACATCTTGATAAAGCTCTAAATAAGAAGAAACAATTACAGCATTTGATGGTAAGCTACTAACATCAATATTTATAAGCGTTCTAGTAACATCTCCATCAAAGTTTCTACCAATCCATAAATTATCATAAGATGAATAATTAGTATCTTTTTTCCTTGTAGATACCCAGGTATCTTTACCATCTTTAGGCCCTGGCTGTATTATCTTTTCTGATTCAATTGTGATTTCTACCTCTTTATTAACAACTCCCGTTACATTACCAGCAGTCAAGGTATAAGTGGTGGTCTCTGTAGGTGATACTGAGATTGTCCCAATTAAATCTACTTCACCTATGTCCGGTTCAATAATTGCTGTGCCAATACCTTCCACTTCCCAGCTTAAAGTAGCACTAATACCTTCTGTCATAATTGATTTATCCGTCGAAAAGTTACTTATAGATGGTGTTGGTATAAAAAATCCATTTTCAGGTGGAGTCCAAGCTCCAAATACATTTATAGTCAAATCTGCAGTACTGCTTCCCAAAGTATTTGTAGCCGTCAAGGTATAGGTTGTAGTCTCTGAAGGTGATACAGAAGCTGAACTTGATGAAGGAACTTCATTGAAAACAGGTGTGATGGTGACTTTATCTGCATCATCTACTTCCCATTCTAAAAATGCAGTTCCTCCTGCAAACATCGTAGTTGTATCAGAAGAAAAGAAGTTTATGGTAGGAGCGGTGGTAATTGGTTCCTCTTCTAATTCTACTTCCACAGTTAGTTCATCAGTAATATTACCAAAATCATTAGACGCTGTAATTATATATTGAGTTGTTTCTTCTGGTGATACAGAAATAGAATCTTGTAAACCAACTTCTCCAATATCTGGTTCTATTGAAACATCGTCTGCTCCAATTACCTGCCAGCTTATGGTTGAAGATTCTCCTTCAGTTATAGTAGATGGTTCACTCGAAAATACTAAAACACTAGGAAGTGTTTGGTCTAATTTCTCTATTCTTAATGCTCTAATCACCATAACAGCTGCTTCTGCTCGAGTCGCTGTACCAGCAGGTCTAAATGTTGTGTCAGGATAACCTGTAATTATTTCTTTTTTGTAAGCTTCAGCAACATAATCATTGTATCCATCTCCAATAGCTCCTTCATCTAAAAAAGGAGTTTCTGTCGCTTTAATTTCAACACCTAACATCCTGACAGTCATCATAGCTATTTCTTCTCTAGTAATATAATCATCCGGAGAATAGTTTTCTTCATATAAATCCGTGTCAATAACTCCTTCTTTAATTAGTGCTTCTATTCTACCTTCTCCCCAATGACCTAGTGTGTCATTAAAAGTTTCCCCTTTAACTTCTTCTAATTCCAAGGCACCTCTTAGTACTGATGCAAATTCTGCTCTTGTGATTTTATTTTCCGGTCTGTATAATCCATCGGGATATCCTGTTATAGCTCCTATATCCACAAGTTCTCTGATAAAATCCTCTGCCCAATGATCTGTTATATCCGGTAGTTCTACATCAGCTGTTACTACAGAAATAGAAGAAATAATAAATAATAAAGTCAGCAATAAAATAAATTTTACGTTTTTCATTATAATTCACCTCCTATTCAAAAAATTTATATAAAAGTATAATATTATGTTTTATTTTAGATGTATTTTATTATTTTATGTTAAATATTCTTATAGCTTATATTTATTTTAAAAAAATATTTTATCACTTATATTATACTATCTTGCTCATAATTATTCAAA
This sequence comes from Eubacteriales bacterium, assembly GCA_046482875.1. Lineage (GTDB taxonomy): Bacteria > Bacillota > Clostridia > Tissierellales > Dethiosulfatibacteraceae > UBA8670. Next base: position 12,458 of record JAWOEG010000104.1, read on the forward strand.
GGCTTTTGATTAGAATCACTAATTCTTTAAATTTTAATAGTCTTCATTTTTACTCATGGAAAGTCTTTATAAAATTATTGAATTTTATATCTTTTTCTTTTAAAATTATATCATGTAGATTAACATCACCTTTTATTTTAACTGATTAAAACTAATTCTTTTTAATAGAGAGGTTTATATGAACAGTAACTTGTACGAACTATACGAATTTTTTAATAGTAAATACTTTAATAATACCTTACCAAAATCATCTGATATAATAATAGAATGGTCCAGTAGATTAACTGCTTCTGCAGGAGTATGCTATCCTAAATCTTGCAAACCAATAATTCGTTTATCCACTTACTATCACGAAGATTTTCCTGAAGATATTGAAAGTACAATTCTTCATGAAATGATCCATTTAAAAATAAAGGGACACGGAAAAGATTTTAGAAATGAAATCATTAGAATAAATTCATTAGGTGGTAAAGTGAATAGATATTCTAAAAGAAGAGCTACAGAAAAGAAAGTAAACTGGATATATAAATGCAAAAGCTGCAGCAAAGAATACAAAAGAACTCGTAGATTTTCAAATATAGACAAGTATAGATGTGGATTATGTAAAGGTAAGCTTAAAGAGGTAAGGAAAATTAAAGATAATTAGAAGTTAATAGTTTAAATTATCTTATTTCGGGTATATAAATATCAGACGTGATTAATTCTGAAAAAAAATAAAATTGAAAGGAGAAATTGAAATGTTAGAACATTGGAAAAAAATAATTATTGGAAGAAGCAAGAAAGAAAAAGCTAAGGATATAGGAATTGGTGCTGGAATTGGTGCAGCAATAGGTACATTAGCAGGAATTTTATTTGCTCCAAAGCCAGGTAAGGAAACTAGAGAAGATATAAAAAATAAAACTAAAGAAGTTTCTGAAGATGTAAAATCTACTGTAGAAGAAAAGGTGGATG
>JAWOEG010000080.1:0-31682 GCA_046482875.1 Eubacteriales bacterium
AAATCAAATCCTTACCGACAAATTTACTAGAAGCATCAGAAGAACTAGAAAAAAATAGAGAATTTTTAACAAAAGATGGAGTATTTTCAGATAATTTAATTAACAACCAGTTAAAAAGAATAAAAGAAGAACATAATTACATATCTAAACTACCTCATCCTGAGGAGTTTAAATTGTATTATAATAATTAAAAAGGGAGAGGAAATTTATGAAAAAGTTAATTAGTTTTTTATTAATTGCAGTATTGGTATTATCGCTTGCAGCTTGTGGTGGAACAGAATCGCCAGAAAGTGAAGAACCGCCAGAAAGCGAAGAACCAGGTGAAGAAGAAGGATCAGAAGAGATTGAGGAAGAGACAGAAGGAGACTCCAAATATGGTGGAGAAATTACAATTACAGATTTATCTTTTAATGATGCTAAAACATTGGACCCTCATTTAGCATCAGCAGCCGGATCTATGAGACACATTGAAAATATGTACAACGGCTTACTTCAGTATAAACAAGGAACATATGGAGAAATTGAAGGAGAATTGGCAAAAGATTATACAGTTTCAGATGATGGGTTGACTTATACATTTAATCTTCATGAAGGAGTTAAATTTCATAATGGTGATGACTTGACTGCAGAAGATGTAAAATATTCAATTGAAAGAATTATAGATATGGAAATCAGAGCATCAAATTTCGAAGCTGTAGAAAGTATAGAAACTCCAGATGAAAACACAGTAGTTATTAAATTAAAAGAACCTGTGGCTCCATTTGCTACATTTTTAGCTTATCCTATGAACGTAATTGTAAACAAAACTGTCGTAGAAGCTAATGATGGATCACTAGATAATGTTGATGCAGGAAGCGGACCTTTTATGTTGGAAGAATGGAAAAAAGACCAGCATATGATTATGGCGAAATTCGATGATTATTTTGAAGAAGGACTTCCTTATTTAGATAAGGTAATACTTCAGCCTGTATCAGAAGAAACAGCAAGAAATACAACTTTAAGAAATAAAGAAAGTGATATGATACTTCAACTTTCACCAAAAGACGTAATGAGCTTGGAAAATGAAGAAGATATCGTTGTGGAGGCAGTACCAGGAACATATTGGGAATACTTAGGAATGAACATGTCAGATGGTCCACTTACTGAGAAAAATGTCAGACAGGCGATATCATACGGAATAAATAGAGAAGAGCTAAATCAAATAGTTAAGTTTGGTCAAGCGACACCTCTTTCCGGAGGACCTATACCTCCAGGTCACTGGGCTTATGCAGATTTAGGTATTCATAGTGAAAGAGATATAGAAAAAGCAAAAGATTTATTAGCAGAAGCAGGTTATGAAGATGGATTTACAATAAGCTTAATAACTTTACCAAATGAAATAGCTGTAAATGCAGCTCAAGTAGTAAAACAGCAACTTGCTGATTTGAATATTACAGTAGAAGTAAATTCAATTGAATCAAGTGTTTATTTTGAGAGATTGGGAAGTGATGATTTTGAATTAACTATAATTGGATGGGTAGGTTTTGTAGATCCTGATGAATTCTTGTATAATATATTTACATCAGATGGTGTATGGAACCAGCATGCTTACTCAAACGAAAGAGTTGATGAATTGCTTGAAGAAGGAAGAGTTACTCAAGATAAAGAGGAAAGAAAAGAAATATACTATGAAGCACAAAAATTAATAGTAGAAGATGCACCAATGGCTTTTATATATGTAAATAAACAAATATCTGCTTATCAAGATTACGTAAAAGGTTTTGATGTAAATGCTACAGTAACAACCAAATCATTGAAAAATACTTGGCTTGATAAATAAAAATTTAAGTAAGCAGGGCTTTTTAAGCCTTGCTTACCTATATAGACTTGTGAGGAGGTGCTAAAAAGGTGTTAAAATATATAGTAAAAAGAATTTTAATGGCAATTCCTATTTTATTAGGTATATCAATAATTGCCTTTTTTCTAATTAGATTAGTTCCTGGTGACACGGTAACTGCTTTATTAGGAGCTAATTATAATGAAGAACAGGCTATAATATTAAGAGCTAAATATGGATTGGATAAACCTTTGGTTTTTCAATATTTCATATGGTTTAAAAATGTTTTAGTTGGAGATTTGGGGAATTCATTTTTTACTAGAGAACCAGTTGTGACAGCTATAGGTGATAGATTACCCGTAACTTTACAACTTATGTTTATGAGTTTTTTATATTCTATATTTATAGCCATACCATTAGGTACAATAGCAGCAATAAAGAGAAATTCAGCTATTGATTATGGAGCTAGTTTTGTAGGTTTACTAGGGGTTTCTGTTCCTAATTTTTGGCTTGGAACATTATTTATTTTATTTTTCTCATTAAATTTAAAATGGTTTCCTTCAGGAGGCTTTGTAAGTTTTTTTGAAGACCCAGTACAAAATTTACGGTATATGATTATGCCTTCTGTAGCATTAGGTGCTTCAGTAGGAGCTGTTGTAATGAGGATGACAAGGTCATCTATGTTGGAAGTATTAGGACAGGATTATATAAAGATGGCAGAAGCAAAAGGGGTAAAAGATGGACGATTAATATTTCATCACGCTTTAAAAAATGGATTTATTCCTGTAGTAACAGTATTAGGTATACAGTTGGGTTATCTGCTTGGTGGATCTGTAGTTATAGAAAAAATATTTTCTTTACCTGGTGTTGGCCAACTATCCCTTCAGGCAATTACAAATAGGGATTATGCCCTGATGCAGGGTTGTATTTTATTGGTTGCCAGTGGATTTGTAATTATAAATTTGATAGTTGATATAATTTATGCGTTCTTAAATCCAAGGATAAGATACTAAAGGAGGTTTTAATTTGGGAGAAATATGGTACAGATTTAGAAAAAATAAATTAGCATTATTTGGATTCACAGTACTAGTTGTATTTATAATTTTAGCGTTAGCAGCTCCTATTATTGCTCCTTATGATCCTTTTCAGATGAGTGTAGGAGAAACTTTACAAAGTCCCAACTCATCACATATTTTTGGTACAGATCAATTTGGAAGGGATATTTTAAGTAGGATTATTCATGGAACGAGGATATCATTTAAAGTAGGAATAATATCAGTAGGTATATCATTAGTTGTAGGAGTAGCAATGGGCATAGCAGCGGGATATTTTGGTGGATGGATAGATATTATAATATCCAGAATTATAGATATAATGTTTTCCTTTCCAGACATATTTTTAGCTTTGGTAATAATGGCTATATTAGGAACTAGTTTAACTAATGTTATGATAGCTATAGGAATAGTTTATACTCCTATATTTGCAAGGATAGCAAGGGGATCAACTTTGACTGTAAAAGATAATGCGTATATTGAAGCGGCAAGATCTATAGGAGTTGGTGATTTAATGACTATAATAAGGCATATACTACCAAATATTCTTGCGCCTTTAATAGTTCAAATTACTTTATCTTTTGGATTTGCTATAAGATCTGAAGCAGCTTTAAGCTTTTTAGGTTTAGGAGTAGAACCTGATGTTCCTTCTTGGGGTATTATGTTAAATGAAGGTAAGGACTGGTTGGAATTAGCCTGGTGGGTTTCTGTATTCCCAGGTTTAGCAGCTACCTTGGCAATACTAAGTTTCAATGTATTAGGAGATGGGTTAAGAGATGCTCTTGATCCGAAATTAAAAAATGAATCTGAATAAAAGAGCTACAGGAAAGGAGGTAACTCCAGTGAAAGAGATAGTATTAGAAGTAAAAGATCTAAAGACTCATTTTCGGACCAGAAAAGGGCTAGTAAAAGCTGTTGATGGTGTAAGTTTTAAGGTTCATAAAGGAGAGACATTTGCATTAGTTGGAGAATCTGGCTGTGGGAAAAGTGTTACTTGTATGACAATCATGGGATTAATTGGTCGGAAAAAAAATGAAATTGTATCGGGAGATATTCTTTTTAAAGAAAGAAATATAACAAATATTTCTAAAGAAGAAAGAAGAAAACTTAGAGGAAAAAATATGTCGATTATATTTCAAGATCCTATGACTTCTCTTAATCCAGTTTATACAGTAGGAAGCCAAATAGCAGAAATGCCTATAATACACGAAGGAAAAAGTCAAAGTAAAGCTAAAAAAATAGCAGTTGATATGCTTCGTAAAGTTGGTATACCTTCTCCAGAAAAAAGAGTAAATGAATACCCACATCAGTTTAGCGGAGGTATGAGACAAAGGGGCGTAATAGGTATGTCTTTAGCCTGTAATCCAGAACTTCTTATAGCAGATGAACCTACAACGGCATTGGATGTAACTATTCAGGCACAAATATTAGAACTGCTTAGAAAGCTTAAGGAGGATTCTAAGTCGGCTATAATAATGATTACCCATGATTTGGGAGTAGTAGCAGAAGTTAGTGACTCTGTGGGAGTTATGTATGCAGGGACATTAGTAGAAAAAGCACCTGTAAAAGACTTATTTAAAAATCCTATGCATCCCTATACAAAAGGTCTTTTAAAATCAATACCTAAACCTGGTTCAAAAGAAAGGCTTACGATTATAGAGGGACAGCCTCCTGATTTGCATAATGCCCCTAAAGGATGCAAATTTTATCCTAGGTGCTCTTATGCAATGGAAAAATGTAAGGAAGAAATGCCTCAACTGATAGAAATTGAAAAGAATCATAAGGCAGCATGCTGGTTAAACGAGGTGAACGAAAATGGAAAATAATGTATTGGTGGAAGTAAGAAATTTAAAAAAATATTTTCCAATTAAAAGTGGAGTTCTTTCTCGTACAAAGAATTATTTAAAGGCTGTTGATGGAGTGGATTTAAAAATTTATAAAGGTGAAACTATAGGAATAGTTGGAGAATCAGGATGTGGAAAATCAACAACAGGGCGATTAATTTTAAAACTTCTAGAAGCGACAGAAGGAGAAATATATTTTGATGGTAAGGAAATTACCAGTTTAAATAAAAATGAATTAAAAAATATGAGAAAAGATTTTCAAATGGTTTTTCAAGATCCATATGCTTGTCTTAACCCAAGATTATCAATTAAAAGTATAATAGAAGAACCTTTGAAAACTCATAAATACAGCTCAGCAGAAAGAAAAAAAACAGTAGAAGAGTTACTTGATAAAGTAGGTATACCAAAAAGTTATATGGATAGGTATCCTCATGAATTTTCAGGAGGTCAAAGACAGAGAATAGGAATAGCTAGAGCATTAGCCTTAAACCCTAAGTTTATAGTAGCAGATGAACCTGTTGCGGCTCTGGATGTTTCAATACAAGCACAAATATTGAACTTGATGTCTGATCTGCAAGATGAGTTTAATTTAACATATCTATTCATAGCCCATGATTTAAGCGTTGTGCAGTATATAAGCGATAGGATCGGAGTAATGTATTTAGGGTCTATGGTTGAACTTTCCGAGAGTCAAGAATTATTTGACTATACGATACATCCCTATACTAGAGCTCTTTTATCTGCTATACCCATACCAGATCCTGAAATAAATAAAAGGCAAATTGATCTTGAAGGAGAAATACCAAGTCCAATTAATCCTCCAGAGGGTTGCAGGTTTCATACTAGGTGCCCTTATGTGGAAGATATATGTAAAAAAGAAAGGCCGGAATTTAGAGAAGTAAAAAAAGAACATTATGTTGCTTGTCATTTAGCGGAAAGATTTATAGAAGAACAAAAATAAAGAAATCAGATTTATCTGGTTTCTTTTTTTGTTAAAATTTAAATATATTGGTATGGTTTTATTTTTTTGTTGATTTGGAGTATAATATATTTATTATGCATAAAGAAGGTATTTGAATGAATGAAAAAACAGTTATAGGAGTAGGAGCTTTAAATGATAACACAAAACAACTTTATCATGAAGTTTTGAAATCGGTGATAGGTGAAAGATATACCCTTGTATCATTTAATTTTAATAAAATAAATAAGAAAAAAATTGATGTTGATATTTTATTAATTTCAACTCCTCTTATGATTAACTTGGTAAAAAAACATATCAATCCTACAACAAAATTAATTACTATTACAAGAACATTTACTAAAAAATCTTATGAACTTTTATCTTCTGTTCCTAATAAAGAGAAATTATACTTAGTAAATAATGGAATAGACGTAACTTTTGAAGCAATATCTTTAATATATACGCTAGGGTTTAATTTTGAGTTGTATCCATTTTATCCAGGGGTAGAACCTATTGATGAAATAAAAACAGCTATAACAACAAATGAAGTAAACCTTATACCTGAAACTATAGAAAAAATATATAATATAGGGCATATGGTTTATGATATAAGTACTATTTTAAAGTTGTTAAATGAATTAAATTTAGAAGAAGATGAAAAGAAATTGATGATACAAAAGTATCAAAAAAGAATTGTTAATATAGATAAAGGTGTGAACTCATTAATTGATAATAACTATTTTATACAACAAGAAAAAAATACTATAGTTAATTTAATAAATGAAGGATTAATAGAAACGGATAATTTTGGAAACATACTCTTTGTAAATGAAATGACAAAAAATATCCTTAAAGAGAATAGTTTAGTAGGCAAAAATATAAATGAAGTATTTGAAAAAGTAGGAAGATTTATAGATGAAAATCAATACGTGACGGATGAGCTTATAAAATACAATAAAGAACAGTTGATTATAAGTACGAAACCTATATATATGCTGTCTGAAAAAGTTGGAACTATTATAATAATAAGAAATATAACTGAAATAAAAAGAATCGAAGATAAATTGAGAAAAAGTGTTTCTTTATCAGGTCATATTGCGAAATATACACTAAAGGATATTATAGGAACTAGCAGTAAGGTCAATGAAACTAAAAATATTGCTAAAAAAATGGCAAAAACAAATGCATCTGTTTTGATAACGGGAGAAAGTGGAACAGGCAAAGAACTATTTGCTAATGCAATACATAACGAATCTAAAAGAAGTAAGTTTCCTTTCTTAGCTATAAATTGTGCGACTCTTCCAGAATCACTAATTGAGAGTGAGTTGTTCGGTTATGAAAAAGGAGCATTTACAGGAGCTAAAAAAGAAGGGAAATTGGGGCTATTTGAACAAGCTCACCACGGGACATTGTTTTTAGATGAAATAGCTGAATTAAGTATTAAAATGCAATCAAGATTATTGAGAGTCTTGCAAGAATCTGAAATTATAAGAATCGGAAGTAGCAAAATAAGAACAGTTGATGTAAGAATTATTTCGGCAACAAACAAAGACTTATACAAGGAAGCAACAAAGGGTAAATTCAGATGGGATTTATATTATAGATTAAATATTTTTCCTATAAAAGTTCCTTCTCTTAGAGAAAGAAAAGAAGATATTCCATTTTTATTTGAATATTTTTTAGAAGAGCTAAATTGTGATAAACCCGTGGATAGCGAAATATATAAAATTTTTACAAAGTACAGTTGGCCTGGCAATGTAAGAGAACTAAGAAATATAGTTGAATACTTGGCATACTTGTCTGAAGAAGAAATAATGATTGAAAATTTACCTCATAACTTTAATAAAGTAAAAGAAATAGGTGTTGAAGAAAAAGAAGATAAAATATCTAAGGTTAAAATTATTATTTTAAAAATATTAGATGAGAAATTGATAAAAAAGGAAAAAATAGGAAGAAAAAAACTATCAAAAGAACTAGAAGAAAAGGGAGTATTTTTATCAGAAATAGAAGTAAGAAATCAATTAGTAGAATTACAAGAAAAACACTTGGTTTCTATAGGTAAGGGTAGACAAGGGACAAGGATAACCCAAAAAGGTATGGAACTAATTTAGTGAAATACATTAACATATTGAAATGAAGAGAATATTGAAATGGAGGTAATTTTAATGAAATTACATCAGGTAAAAAGTCCAAAAAAGATAAAAGAAGAAATGAATAAATATTTCAAAAATATTAAAATAGAAAAAGAAACAGTTAACATAGAAAGTGGATTAAATAGGTATTTGTACAGTGATATAAAAGGAAAGGTAGATATACCGGATTTTGATAAGTCTACTGTAGATGGGTATGCTGTAAAAGCCTCCGATGTATACGGAGCCTCAGAAAGCATTCCGGCTTTTTTGACTTATATCGGTGAAGTAGAGATGGGTAAAGATACTGATATTGCAATAGATTATGACCACTGTGCCTATGTTCCTACTGGAGGAAAGCTGCCCAAAGGATGCAATGCTATGGTAATGATAGAACACACTGAAAAAATTGACGAAGAAACTATAGCGGTATATAAACCCTTAGGAGAAGGAGAAAATATCATAAAGATTGGCGAAGATATGAGTAAAGATGAGGTTCTTCTAGAAAAAGGTAGAAAAATCAAATCCTACGACTTGGGAGTTTTAAGTGCTCAAGGAATATGGGAGGTAGATGTATATAAAAAACCCTCAGTAAGTATAATTTCAACTGGAGATGAACTTGTGCCACCCTACAAAGATATAAGAGAAGGACAGATAAGAGATATCAACACATATACCATACTTGGAGCAGTGGAAGAATTTGGTGGAGAAATAATTAATACTTCAATAGTTAAGGATAATTACGAAAGTTTAAAAGAAGCAGTAGAAAAATACGGTGAAATTTCAGATATTGTTATAATATCTGGAGGAAGCTCTGTAGGGGCAAAGGATAATACAGCTAAGGTCCTAGATAGTCTTGGAGAACCTGGAGTATTCGTTGAAGGAGCAGCTATAAAGCCTGGGAAACCTACGATTATTTCATGCAGTAACCATACGGCCTTTATAGGACTTCCGGGACATCCATTATCTTCGGCTATAGTTTTCAGTATATTTGGAAAAGAACTTTTCAGTATACTTTTGAATAAAACTAAGACTAAGGAAGTAGTTGTAGAAGCCTGGTGTGAACAAAACATACACTCTACTCCAGGAAGAGAAACATACCAAGCTGTAAATATTGAAGAGAGAGATGGGAAAACCTACTTTAGGCCAATATTAGGTAAATCTGCATCTATTTCTACAATTGTTAAAGCAGATGGTATGTTAAAAATAGAAATAGATGAAGAAGGTATATCTAAAGGAGAGAAAAGAAAAATAATATTAATTTGAAAGGATATGTTATGAAAGAAAATAATAAAAGAAATGTATACATAGGCAATACAGATATAAAAAAAGCTATTAAAATATATTCGGAAGAATTAAACATAGGTAATAAACCTAAATGGGAATATATAAAACCCTGGAAAGCTTATGGAAGAATAACCTGGGAAGGAGTTTTTGCTAATTACTCTTCTCCAAACTATAATGCTTCAGCCATGGACGGCATAGCTGTTAAATACAAGAAGACTTTAAAGGCTACAGAAACTAATCCTGTAAGACTAAAAAAAGATCAAGATTATAAGATAATAGATACTGGAGATCCAGTAAAAGAACCTTTCAACAGTGTAATAATGGTAGAGGATGTAGTAGAAGTAGATGATAATACAGTGGAGATTATTTCACCAGCTTTTCCCTGGCAGCACGTTAGACAGATAGGGGAAGATATAGTAGCAGGAGAAATGATATTACCATCTAAGCATAAAATACGTCCCGTAGATGTAGGTGGAACAATTAGCGGGGGAGTAGAAAAAGTAAAAGTATATCAAAAACCAAAAGTAGGTATTATCCCTACTGGAACTGAGATAGTTGATATAGGTAAGAATTTGGAAGAAGGGGATATAATAGAATCAAATTCAAGAATATTCCAAGGATTAGTGGTAGAATATGGTGGAGAACCCAAGAGGTATAAACCTGTAGTTGATGATTATGAATTAATTAAAAAAGCAGTAGAAAAATCCGTTGAAGAAAATGAAGTTACTATTATAAATGCTGGTTCTTCAGCAGGAACAGAAGATTATACAAAAGATATTATTTCGGAACTAGGAGAGGTAGTGGTACATGGATTAGCTATAAAACCGGGAAAACCTGCAATACTAGGGATCGTAAATGATAAACCCGTAATAGGTATACCGGGATATCCTGTTTCAGCTTACTTTGTTTTTGAAAATATTGCCCGGGAAATAATCAAAAAATACTTGGGAGAACTAAAGGAAGAAAAGAAGTATATCACGGCAAGTTTATCAAGAAGAATTGTTTCAAACTTAAAACAGGAAGAATATGTAAGAATAAAGCTGGGTAGGGTAAATGATAATATAATAGCCACTCCATTAAAAAGAGGAGCTGGAGTTACTATGTCACTCATAAATGCCGATGGTGTTCTTACTATACCTAAAGAATATGAAGGCATAGAAAAAGGAGAAAAAGTTGAAATTGAATTAATGACTGATATAAAAAACATTGAAAAAACCTTAGTGTCTATAGGAAGTCACGACTTGATAATTGATTTAATTAGAGATGAACTACATAGAAAGTATCCGGAGTTTTCTGTATCTTCTGCTCACACAGGAAGTATGGGAGGAATAATGGCTTTGAGAAATGATGAAACCCATATAGCACCGATACACCTTCTTGATGAAAAAACTGGAGAATACAATGAAGCTTTTATTAAAAAATATTTTAAAGGAAGAAAGATAGGATATATTAAAGGTGTAAAAAGACAGCAGGGATTGATAGTTCAAAAAGGAAATCCTAAAAATATAAAAACCTTTAAAGACATTGAAAGGGAAGATTTAGTATTTATAAATAGACAAAAAGGTTCTGGAACAAGAATTCTAACGGATTATCTAATAAAAGAAAACAATATGGAAAGAAGCAGGATAATGGGGTACGACAGGGAAGGAAATACCCATATGGCTGTATCTTCAGCAGTTGGTTCTTGTACTGCAGATGTAGGAATAGGAGTTTATTCAGCTGCTCAAATTATGGGTAACGATTTTATAGAGATAAAAGAAGAAGAATATGATTTTGCTCTTGACGCTAAACTTTTAGAAGATGAAAAAATCCAAAAATTTATAAGTATTTTAAGAGATGAAGACTTTAGAAATAGATTAGAAAGACTAGGTGGATACAACACTGAATCTTCTGGAGAGGTGGGAATATATGAATGATAAATTTGGAAGAGAAATTACTTATTTAAGAGTATCTGTAACAGATAGGTGTAATTTAAGATGTAAATACTGCATGCCTCCTGAGGGCATAGAAAAAAAAGACCATCAAGACTTATTATCTTTAGAAGAAATTTATAAAATAATAAAGGTATCAACAAAGATTGGAATAAAAAAAATTAGATTTACTGGAGGAGAGCCATTAGTCAGATTAGGATTGCCAAAGCTTATAAAAGATGTATCTCAACTCGAGGGGATTAAAGAAATAACAATGACAACAAACGGCATACTTCTGTCTAAATATATAAAAGAATTAAAAGAAGCAGGATTAAATAGAGTTAATGTAAGCTTAGATACTCTTAAACCTGATAGATACAAAGATATAACAAGAGGTGGAGATTTTAACAAGGTCATGGAAGGAATAAAAGCAGCACAAGAATATGATATGAAACCTATAAAAATAAATGCAGTACTCATGAAAGGTTTTAACGATGATGAAATCGAAGATTTTGCTAAACTTACAATAGATAAAGATGTAATAGTTAGGTTTATAGAGCTAATGCCTTTTGGAGAAAGATATTCCTGGACTAAGAATAAGTTTTTAAGCAACAGCAGAGTCTTAGAAAAGGTGGACAATCTTGAGGAAATAGATTATGACAAGGGAAGTCCTTCAAGATACTATAAAATAAAAGGATCAAAGGGTAAAATAGGATTAATAAATCCTATTAGCAGACATTTCTGCAACACCTGTAATAGAATTAGACTTACAGCTGATGGAAATATAAAGCCATGTCTTCATTCGGATTTGGAAATAGACATGAAAAAACATATGAGTAGTGAAGAAGATATATATAGAGGATTAGTAGAGGCAATCAGTCGGAAACCTTCCCACCATCATATTAATGAAGAAGGATATAATCCCATTAAAAGAGATATGAACAGGATTGGAGGTTGAGTATGGATAGTAAAAAACTAACTCATTTAGATGAAAATGGAAGACCTAAAATGGTTTATGTTGGAGAAAAAAAAGATACAGATAGAGAAGCTGTAGCTTCGGGAAAGATATATCTTTCAGAAGAAACTTATTATAGATTAAAAAAGGGAGATTTAAAAAAAGGTGACGTTTTATCAACGGCTCAAGTAGCTGGAGTAATGGGAGCTAAAAAAACCAGCGAAATTATACCTATGTGTCATAATATTTTCATAACCGGTGTTGAAATGGAATTTAATCTAAATGATATAGATAACTCTGTGGATATAATTAGCAAAGCTAAAACCACAGGAAAAACAGGCATAGAAATGGAAGCTCTTACGGCAGTATCCGTAGCAGCTTTAACTATATATGATATGTGTAAGGCTGTAGATAAAAACATGATAATATCAGATATTAAACTAATAAAAAAATCTGGTGGAAAGTCTGGAACATATATTAGAGAAAAAAATAATAATGAATTTTAATAAATATTTAATTGAATATTTTTCTAATATATACTATTATTTATTGTATGTAAACAAGGAGAATGACAATGAATAGATTTATTAAAACTTTTATTATCAGTTTGATAATATTAATTATATTCGCAGGTAATATAGTATACAACCAGTATGATATATATGTAAAAAGCTACGAATTCACACCAATATACAGCGACCAATGGTTAAGTGAAAGTAATCCATCAAGAGGGGACGATGAGAACCCATCGCCTGAAACTTTAATTGAAAATAGTGGAAGGATAAATTTTTTGCTTGCTGGGCTAGAAGGCCCGAGAACGGATACCATAATATTTATAAGTTTTGATCCTAGAAAAAACCAACTAGATTTAGTTTCTATACCAAGAGATACATATTACTATAAAAAAGGATTTTGGGAAGATTTTGACTACTATCCAAACCATAAAATAAACGCCCTATATGGAAATAAAGGAATAGAAGGCTTAGAATTGGCGGTTCAGGATATATTAGGAGTGGATATAGATAATTATGCAACCATAACTTACAGTGGAGTTAGAGGTATAATAGACTCCCTAGGAGGCATAGAAATAAACGTACCTTTTGATATGTATTATGAAGATAAATGGGATGATCCGCCTTTAGTTATAGATATTAAAGCTGGAGAACAGGTATTAAATGGAGAAAAATCTGTAGAATTTTTAAGATTTAGACAAAATAGTGATGGTAGTGTAAAGTATGGTGATATTCAAAGGATTGGTATGCAGCAGAAATTCATGAAGGAAGTTGCAAAAAAAGCTCTGAGCTTTAAATTACCCCTAATCGTTGATGATGTCTTTAGACACGTAAGAACAGATGCCAATTTAAGCGAAATGACAAAATATGCAAAATTAGCAGTTGGAATTGATTTAGATAATATAAATTTCTATACACTTCCAGGAGAAGATGAATTTATTCAGAGAACATCTTTTTACGTTGGTGATTACAAAAAGACTAGACAACTAATATTTGATATATATGAAATACCTTATGATGTTGAGTAAGAATTAATCTTCATTTAACACATTGAGGTATTTTTTGTGTTATAATTAAGGTAAAATAGTTGGAGTGGTTTTTTTGAATTATAATATAATAGGAATAATATATATTGGTTCATCTGAAATTCATTTGAAGATTTGTCAAAGAAAGAGAAAAGAAATTGAAGTAGTAGAAAATTGTGTTCAGAAAATACAAATAGGGCAACAAGCTTATGAGTATGAAAAAATCGATAATGATAAGATAGATATTATTATAAAATATATAAAAAAATACAATAAATTATGTAAGGAATATGATGTTGAAAAAATAGACTTAATAGCTTCAACAGCTATTAGAGAATCAAAAAATAGAGATTTGATTAAAGATAGAATATTAAGAGAAACAGGCATCAATCTTAGAGTTTTAAGTGATGATGAATTAAAAAATTTAGTATTCATGTCTATGTATACTATTATAAAAAAAGACAAATATATAAAAGAAAACAGCGTCCTATCTTTTATCGGCACGGGAAATCTTGGTATAGCTTTTTATCAGGACGAAAAAATAAGGTTTATTCAAAATATACTAATAGGAACATTAAAATTATATGAAATATCAAAAAGTGCAGAAAAATACTCTCATAAAACTCATCTTTTAATAAAAGAACAAATAGACATGTATATAAAATTTTTACCGGACTATTTTCCTAAAAAAGAAGAAAACAATTTTATATTTACAGGAAGAATGGCAAATACTATTAAAAAGAATTGTAAAAATACAACCCATAGAGATTTTTTTATTATCAAAAAAGAAGATTTTGATGAATTGTACTTTAATGTGATAGATTTAAATATTGAAAAGATATCATATAAATATAATATATCTAAAGACTTTGCAAGGGAATTTTTAATAGCTATTGTGATAATTGAAAATTTACTTACAATTTGTAATTTTAATAAAATAATGATACCAAGAGTATATTATTTTGATATTTTGTTTTACAGATTTTTAAATAAAAGAGAATATGAACTAGTTGAAAATAAATTTTATGGATTTTCTGTTGCTAATGCATATAGAATTTCAGAAAACTATAAATCTTTAGATAAACATATAAAATATATTAATAAAATTACAAAAAAAATGTTGAAAAAATTAGAAACACACCTGACTTTTACAAAAAAAGAAAAACTTTATTTAGAAATCGGAGTAATTTTACATAATGTAGGTAAATTTATTAATCCTGATAAACATTATATAAATTCTGAATATATAGTTAAAAACACAAATATAATAGGATTAAATGAAAAAGAAAGATTGATTATTTCTCTTATAATAAAATTCCAATCATATTTATATCCTGAAGAATATGATAAAGAATACAATAAGTTGGAATATGATGAAAAAATGACAGTAGCTAGGTTATCAGCTATTTTAAAGATTGCAGATTCTTTGGATAAAAATTACAGACAAAAATTTGAAAGAATAACTTTAAAAAAATATAGATCTAATATTAAGTTTATATTAGAAACGAAAGAAGATTCAAGTATAGAGCAGATGAAATTTGACGAATATAAGGAATATTTCAAAGAAGTTTTTGGAATAAACTTGGCTATAGAAATTAGGAGAGTTTATTAATGGAAAATATAAATGAAATAGAAAATGTGGAGAAATATTTTGTAAACAGAGAACTTAGTTGGCTAATGTTTAACGAAAGAGTTCTTGAGGAAGCTTATGATAGAGAACACAAGATTTTAACAAGACTACAATTCCTATCTATTACAGCTTCGAATTTAGATGAATTTTTTATGGTTAGAGTAGCTGGGTTAAAGCAGCAGGTAGCTGCTAAATATAATAAAAAAGATTCGGCAGGACTTACAGCTAAGGAACAGCTGGATAAAATTTATCCTAAAGTTGCCAATATAATAAATAAACAGTATAGTTGTTTAAACAAATCCATAAAACCAATTTTAAAAAAAAATAATATAAGTTTTTTAAAATACTGTGATTTAGAAAAAAATGAAAAAAGAAACATAAGTGATTTTTTTAATGAATTTTGTTTTCCTACGATTACACCTCTTGCAGTAGATGCAGGTAGGCCATTTCCCCTACTACTCAATAAATCTCTTAACATAGCTGTGTCTTTAGAAGATAAAGGAGAAAGATATTATGCCGTAATTCAAGTTCCTTCAGTTTTACCTAGATTTGTTAAGGTTAATAAGGAAGTTGGAGAGCATAGTTATATAACTTTAGAGGAAATAATGATTAACAATTTACACAAAATCTTTAAAGGTTATAAGATAAAAGGAAGTTTAGTATTTAGAATAACTAAAGATGCAGACTTAGAAATTGATGAAGACGAAGCTAATGATCTTTTGATAGAAATTGAAGAAACTATAAAAAAAAGAAGATGGGGTGACGTGGTAAGGCTAGAATTAGGTAAGTATGGGGATGAAGAGTTAAAAAAATTTCTAGTCAAAAAATTAAAAGTTGAAAAACATGAGGTATATGAATTAAATGGTCCTCTGGATTTAACTGGTTTTTTTGAGTTTGTAGAAATGAATAGACATAGTAATTTATTAGATGAAAACCCTATACCTCAAGAGGCTATAGATTTCCATGAAGATAAAAATATTTTTGAATTAATAAAAGAAAAGGATAGATTAATTCATCTTCCTTACGAGTCATTTAGTAAAACCGTTGAGTTTATTAGAGAAGCAACGGAGGATCCTAATGTTCTTGCAATAAAACAAACATTATATAGGGTAAGTAAAAAATCACCCATTATAGATAGTCTAATAAGGGCTGCAGAAGAAGGAAAGCAAGTTACTGCTGTTGTGGAGTTGAAAGCTAGGTTTGATGAAGAAAATAATATTGTCTGGGCTAGAAAACTTGAAAAAGCAGGCTGCCATGTAGTATATGGGTTGCCGGGACTTAAAATACACAGCAAGGCAATTCTTATTGTAAGAAAAGAACCTGAGGGAATTAAAAGATACGTACACCTTTCAACTGGTAATTACAACGATAATACAGCTAAATTATATACAGATATAGGCTTGTTTACATGTGACTCATCGATTTGTAAAGATATATCAGATATGTTTAATACGATAACAGGATATACATATAGAGAAGATTATCGAAAAATATTTGTTGCTCCTAAAACCTTAAGAAAGGGATTTGAATTTTATATAGATAGAGAAATATATAATGCTAAGAATAATAAGAAAGCCCTTATAAAGGCTAAGTTCAACTCTCTTGTAGATAAAGGTATTATATTGAAATTATATGAAGCTTCTCAAGCAGGAGTTAAAATAGAATTAAATGTTAGAGGGATTTGTTGTCTTAAGCCAGGTATAAAAAATATAAGTGAAAATATAAAAGTAAAGAGTATTATAGGAAATTTTTTAGAACACAGTCGCATCTACTATTTTTATAATAATGGAGATTCAAAAGTTTTTTTATCAAGTGCAGATTGGATGAGTAGGAATTTAAATAGGAGAATTGAGCTACTATTCCCTGTAGAGGATATTAGATTAAAAGAAAGAGTTGAAGGGATATTGGATTTATGTCTTTCTGATACTTTAAAAGCTAGAGTTCAACTTAAGGATGGAACATATAAAAGTGTTGATAAGAGAGGAAAGAAAAAAATAGACAGTCAAAAGATTTTTCATAAGAGAGCTGTGGAGAGAGTAGAAAGTATTAGAAAGAAAGAGAGTGATTTTTAGGATGAGATATGGAATAATTGATATTGGGTCAAACACCTTTAGACTTATTATAGCGGAAGTAGGAGATGACTATTACAGTATAACAGATGGATTTAAGGAAACTGTAAGACTCTCAGCTGGATTAGACGAAAACAATATTTTGTCTGAAGAAAAGTTGAATTATGGATTTAAAACACTAAAAATGTTTAAAAAATATTGCGAATTAAGCAAAACAGATGAAATAAAAGTGGTAGCTACTGCAGCTCTCAGAAAGGCAGAAAACAGGGATTTATTCCTTAAAAAAGCAAGATTAGAACTAAACTTAGAAGTTCAATTATTAAGTGGAGATGAGGAAGCTAAGTATGATTTTTTAGGATCAGTTAACAGCATATCTATAAAGGACTTTTTGTTTATGGATATAGGTGGTGGTTCAACAGAAATAGGATTAGTAAAAAATAGACAACTTCAAGAAGAAATAAGTATTCCTATTGGTGCAGTCGATCTAGCTAGAAAGTTTTATTTAGAAAACAATATTAGTAAAAACAATCTTAAGGATTTGGAAACATATTTAGAAAAAGAAGTTAAAAAAATAGATTGGCTTAAAAAAAATAATGAGCTGCCATTAATAGGAATAGGGGGGACTATCAGAAACATAGGAAAAATAAAAAAAAGAGAGATCCATTATCCTCTAAATTCAATGCATAATTTTGAAATAGAATTGAAAGATGTAAAAAGCATTTACGATAAAGTTAGTAATAAAAACTTAGAAGATAGAAAAAAAATAAATGGTTTAGGTTCAGATAGAGCGGATATATTTGTAGGTGCTACTTGTGCAGTAAAAAAAGTAATGGAGTATTCAAATTCAAGTAAACTTGTCATATCACGGGAAGGTGTTAGGGAAGGTTTAATCTACAGTAAACTAGGATATAATTTAGACAATACAGTTAAAAATCCTCTTAAATTTTCAGTTAAGAACATGCTAAAAGTTTATGACTCTGATATTGAACATCCAGAACATGTTTTGTTTTTATTCACTAAATTATTTACTGAATTAAATGATGTACATAATATTAAAGAAGATGTTAGTAATATAATATATGCCTCTGCAATGCTACATGATATTGGGAAGATGCTTGACTACAAGAATCACTATGAGCATTCATTTTATATCATGCTAAATTCAATACTTAGAGGTTTAAGCAATGAAGAGCAGTTGAAAGCATCTATAGTAGCAGGATTGCATACAGGCAGTAAATTAAAAATAAATAAAAAGCAATATAAAAAAATTAAAAAATTGTTCAGTAAAGAAGAAGTGAAAACCTTAAAAAAACTAGGAGTACTTCTTGCTATAGCAGAAGGGTTAGACAGAAGTCTATCCTTAAAAGTAAAAGATTTAAAATGTAGAAGAATAAAAGATTACGTTATGATTAAAACTATTAACTATGATGATATATCAATAGAATTAACATACTTAAAAAAATTCAAAAATGATTTCAAAAAAAGATTTGGATTAGAAATGATGATAGTTTAATCTTCGGCACATTCGGAGTCATTGCCTTTAAGTATATCCATACCGTGAGTTAAAGCTTTTAAAAGGTATTCCATTGACTCTCTTACAGCCTTTGGACTACCGGGCATATTTATTATAAGGGAATTTTTTCTTATTCCGGAGGTAGCTCTTGAAAGCATGGCTTTTGGAGTTATTTGGAAGCTGAAATTCCTTATACCTTCGGAAATTCCAGGGGTTTCTTTGTCTATAATTTCTTTAGTAGCTTCAGGCGTTACATCTCTTTTAGAAAATCCCGTACCACCTGTGGTTAAAACTAGATCAATAGATTTATGGTCTATCATATCGATGATGGCCATTTTTATTTCTTTTTTTTCATCAGGGACTATAACATATTCTACTACCTTATAATCTTCTTTTTCAATAATTTTTTTTATAGTTTGACCGCTTATATCTTCTCTCTTACCTTGAGAGCCTTTATCACTGGCAGTTATAATTCCTACTGTATACATATAATCCTCCTCTGTACTTACTAGCTTTTAGTTTATAACATTCAATGTAAAAGGACAAGTGTAAAAGTGTTGAATTTTTTTCACAAGATGTATATAGTATATATAAATGTAAATTTAAGGATGAATTAATGTTAATATTATAAAATAAAATATAATAAATATAAACAGGAGGACTTAAAATGGGAAGCATATTAGACAGAATTGTGCCAATGTTATTAACTCTACCAGGAATTTTAATTGCAATATCCATACACGAGTACGGTCATGCATTAGCAGCATATAAAATGGGAGATAATACAGCCCAAGCTCAAGGAAGATTAACCTTAAATCCAATAAAACACTTAGATCCAATCGGATTTTTATGTTTGTTGATTTTTAGATTTGGATGGGCTAAACCGGTACCGGTTAATCCTAGAAATTTTAGCAATCCTAGAAGAGATGATATTATAGTATCCTTAGCAGGAGTGGGAATGAACCTTATTACCGCTATAGTATTTATTATTATTATGAAAATATCTCTACAAACAGGATTTCTTTATAATATAGGATATACAGGTCAAATTTTATATACAATGCTTTACGGAGGAGCTTATATTAACATAGGTTTAATGGTATTTAATTTAATACCTATACCACCTTTAGATGGACACCATGTAGTACAAGATATTGTAGGATTTAAAGCGGTGAAATTTTACCATGAATACGCTCAATATATAAGGGTAGGATTGATAATACTTTTATTCACAGGATTTTTAGGTAGATTTATAGTACCATTAATAAGTGGAATATATGGGTTTTTATTTAATATAATTATGTAATTTAGGAGGGTATAATGTTTAGTAGTAGAGTAGGAAGTATGAAACCTTCGGCAACTATTGAAATAACTTCAAAGATTGCTGAACTAAAAAAAGATGGAATAGAAATTATAGGTTTTAACATAGGAGAGCCGGATTTTGATACACCGGAAAATATCAGAGAAAAGGCAAAAGAAGGATTGGATTTAGGTCATACCAGATATACTCCTGCAGCAGGAACTATAGAGTTGAGAGAAGAAATAGCGAAGAAGCTGTATGTGGAAAACAATTTAAAATACACCTATAATGATATTATAGTTTCAAACGGTGCAAAACAATCTATAATGAATGCTCTTCTAACCCTTTGTGAAAAGGGAGATGAGGTTATTATACCTTCACCCTACTGGGTTAGCTACATAGAGATGGTAAAGTTAACTGGAGCTAAACCTGTACTTGTTCAACTAGATGAGAGGGATAATTTTAAATTAGATATAGAAAAAATAAATAATACCATAACTCCAAAGACAAGATGTATCATGTTAAACTCTCCAAATAACCCTACAGGAGCGATATATAGTGAAAATCAGCTTAGAGAAATAGGAGAAATATGTGTAGATAATGATATTTATATATTAGCGGATGAAATATACGAAAAATTAATATACGATGGGGAAGAGCACATAAGTATTGGAACTTTATCAGAAGAAATTAAAGATAAGACAATTCTTATAAATGGAGTTTCTAAAACCTATGCAATGACAGGATGGCGAATAGGATATGCAGCTGGACCTAGGGATATAATAAAGGCAATGTCAGATTTACAGGGCCATATGACAAGCGGACCAAATGCCCCGGCTCAATATGCATCATTGGAAGCTTTGTGCAATACAGAAAAATCAGTAGAAGTAATGGTAAAAGAATTTGATAGGAGAAGAAAGTATATAGTAGACAGACTGAATTCTATAGAAGGAATAACCTGCAATTTACCTAAAGGGGCATTCTATGTAATGCCTAATGTAAAAGGTTTTTACGGTAAAAGTAGCGGTAGTTTTAAGATAGAAAATTCTATGGACTTGACTAACTATCTTTTAGAAGAAGCTAAGATAGCAGTAGCTCCTGGTGAAGCCTTTGGTATAAATAATAATATAAGAATAGCTTATTCTAATTCTATGGAAAACATAGAAAAAGGTATGGACCAAATGGAAAGAGCTTTAAAAAAGCTCAAATAAAAAAAGGGAGAATTAGAATTCTCCCTTTAACTAACTCTTTTAGCAAGAACTTGCAGGCATTCCCTTAGGGGATACAACAAATCCTTTTCTTAAAAAGCTGTTTGTATAATCTATTTTAAATCCTTCAAAATGCTTTAAGTCGTCGCCAGCTAAAAATGTAACTCCGTCTATATTTTGGCTGTAATCATTTTTATTTTGTTCATCCAGAACAAGTCCCAATTGTGGGCCGCCTCAACCAAAACCTGACACATTTACTCTTATTGCCTTATCGTTAGCATCTTGCTTTTCAATAATTTTCTTTATTTCTTCAACAGCAGTTTTTGTAGCTTCTATAATCAAGTTATTCACCTTCCTTTCTTTTTAAGTATATATTAATCTAACATTTCATACATTCCAACCATCTGCTCATATTTAAGCATGCCTGGATATCCTGTTTCTACTGATCCATCGGAGTTGATTCCAATTGTTAAAGGTAGAGCATTTGCTCCGTATGCTCCAGCAGTTTTCCCTTTAGGATCCAATAATATATTTAAATCTATATCAGGGTTTTCATCTAAAAAATCCTGAATTTTAGATTTGCTTTCATCTACATTTACAGCTAAGACTACTAGGTCATCTTCGTAGTCCTGGGCTAATTTTGTTAAATCAGGCATTTCATCAACACAGTAAGGACACCATGTTGCCCAGAAATTAACTATTACTTTTTTTCCTTGAAATTCACTTAATGTATAAGTTTCATCAGCCATACTCGTCAAGGTAAAATCTGGAGCATAAACTTTTTCTTCTTCTTCTGAATCTTCCTTAGATTCTTCATTCATGGAATTTTCTGAGTTTTCCTGAGTTTCTTCAATATCACTATTTTCTTCAACATCTGCACTACCAGAACTGCATCCTATGAGTAATACTAAAGATAATATCACAACTAGCATAAGAATCAAGTATTTTTTATTCATATTTCACCACCTATTAAATTATCAAAGTAACAGACTATTAAATATAGTCAGTTTGTTCATTATGATTAAGATACCCAGAATAATAAGTATTATTCCACCGATCTTATTGAGGTATAAACTAAATTTTTCTATTTTGCCAATATATTTTGTAAAGAAGCCAAGTAGTAATGAAGTAAGTATAAAAGGTATAGATAATCCTAATGAATAAACGGATAATAGGAGAATCCCTTCACCAACTGTTGATTGACTTCCTGCGAATATCAATATTGAGCCTAAAACTGCACCTATACAAGGAGTCCATCCTGCTCCAAAGGCTAATCCCATTAGAGTAGAACTTAAAAAGTTATTTTTTCTTTTAGGTGTTTTAAATCCATGCTTTCTACTTAAAAATCCTATTTTTATTAAACCAAGCATATATAAACCAAAAAATATTATGAATAAACCACTGATTGTTCTAAATAAGGATAGATTTCTATTTAAGAAGCCCCCTAAAAAAGTTGCAGAAGCTCCAAGGGTTATAAAAACTAAACTAAATCCTAAAACAAATCCTATAGTTCTTGTAAAATTAATTTTTCTAAAATTATTATAACTATTTACATTAGCTCCAGCTGTATAAGAAATATATGCCGGGATAATTGGTATTATACATGGGGAAAAAAATGATATAATACCTCCCCAAAATGCTATTAAAAAAGATATATTTTCCAAATGATCCCTCCTTTATAGAATAATAACATACCCCACCCGGGTATGTCAAGAATATTAAATAAAGATATTTCCTTAATTTTTAATGTAAATATTTATAATTATATCATTATTTATAGTTTTTTGAAATCCAAATCAATTATATTACTATTAATAAATCAAATAGCATCGTTGAATATTGAAGGATATTAAGTTATAATAAATATATGATAAAAACCATACTAATATATCAACATAATTTAAATATGAGTATTAAAATTAGAACGGAGGTTAATTTTGGCAGATAAAGAAACAATATATAATGAAATATTAAAAAGAATAATTTATTTAGAGTACAAGCCGGGAGATATAATAGAAGAAAAAAAGATTGCAATGGAGTTTAATGTTAGCAGAACACCGGTGAGAGAGGCTCTTCTTTTTTTAAGTGGTAAAGATTTAGTACAGATGATACCTAGAATGGGTACTTATGTATCTCAAATAGATATTAAGAAAGTAAAAAACGCCTATCAAGTAAAAAAGAAACTGGAATCTTATGCAGCCGAACTTGCTGCAGAGAATGCATCCGAGGAAGATATAAAAAAACTTTTTGAAATAACTAGGGAAATGTCAAAGTATAAAGGCAAACCAGACTATGATAAGTACATTCAAAAAGACTACGAATTTTTTAAGGAATTAAGAAGCCTTACTAGAAATGAACTTTTAGAAGAAACCTTGGCTGAGCTTAATAATTCTATAGTTAGGTTTTTAAGGTATATTCAGTACGTATGCGATAATCCAAAATGGCATGTACAATCTTTGGAAAGTATCGCTCAAAGTATAAAGATTAGAGATCCAGAAACCGCTTCAAAGGAAACAGAGTACTTTGACGCAGTATATGTAAAAAAATTATTTAATTCATATTTCGGATAGGAGGAAAATATGTTATACAGGAAATTAGGAAAAACTGGATTAAAAGTCTCAGTAATAGGTTTAGGTGGAATACCTATACAGCGAGTGGATGAAAAAGAAGCAGTAAAAATAATCAAAGAATGTAAAAACCAAGGTATAAACTTCATAGACACTGCAAGAGGATACAGTGTAAGTGAAGAATATATAGGTAAAGGTTTAAAAGAAGTAGGACGAAATAGTTTTTATATAGCAACAAAGGCACCATCCTATACATACGATGATATGAAAAAGAGTATAGAAATTAGTTTAGAAAAGCTTGATGTAGATTATATAGATATATATCAAATACATAACGTAAGCTATCAGCGGCAGATGGATGATGTGATTTCAGAAGATGGAGCATTGAAGGCCCTAGAGGAAGCTAAGAAAGAAGGAAAAATAGGACATATAGGGATTACGAGTCACAACAAAGATATGCTTTCTCAAGCTATTGAATACAGCCAATTTGAAACAATCCAATTCCCATTTAACCCTATTGAAAATCAGGGACTGGATGTATTTGAAGAAGCAAAAGAGAAAAATATTGGAATAATAGGAATGAAACCTATAGCTGGAGGAGTATTTAGAGAAGCTCAGCTTTCTCTAAGATATATAATAAATAGTGAAATGATTACATTAGCTATTCCGGGAATGGATAGTGTAGAACAGGTTGTTGAGAATGCATATGCAGGTAAAGAAATCATACCTTTAAATGATGAGGAAGAAAAACTTATAGATAAAGAAGTAAAAGAGTTGGGAGAAGATTTCTGTAGAAGATGCGGATACTGTACCCCTTGTCCTCAGGGAATAAATATTCCCCTAATGATGGTTCTTGAAAATTATGTAAAAAGATATAACTTAAACGACTGGGCTGTTGATAGATACAATGATCAGATAAATAGAGCTTCTGACTGTATAGAGTGCGGTGTATGTGAAGGTAGATGTCCTTATAATATACCAATAATCAATAGACTAAAATCCGTTAGAGCAACTTTCGAATAGAAAATAAACAGAAATATAAAAAGCTTAAGGATTCACGTAATGTGCTTCTTAAGCTTTTATTAATTGTAAATCAAGGAAAAATAGCTTGTTGTTTCATCCTTATCAACAGAGATAATGTCGTAGGAGTTTTTATTGTTGATAAAAGTTAGTTCTCCATTTAATCTGTTCATAACTTCTAAAAATGAAACTAAAGTCTGAGGGGAATCTACATTGTCATTGCCAAAATCCATTATGTCTATAAAATTTCTTTCCTGAATTTCTTTAAAAGTTTCATCATCTTTCTCATTGGCTGTATCATAGTCCAGGTAGTGGCTAAAATCTATAGATCCTATAAGAAGAGTTTCACCGTCTAGTATTTCTTCTTCTAAAAAGTTGCTGAAATCCAAGACTTCTTCAAGGTCTAGGGTTCCAGGAAGGGTAAGATTAAGAATTTTTACACCAGGCATATAGTATTTTACAAAGTGGACTAGTGCTGCATTTGAATGCTCCCTTTCCAGTACTGAGTCTGCAATCTCTATATGTTTATATTCTAAAGCTATTTCTAAACCATCCTGATTTATTTCCAATTTTCCAAAAGGTGTCATCCAGTCCAGCTTGGTAGTGTATATGTTTTTAGTATCGGTAGTATTGTGGTCCGGGCCTATTATTACTACATTTTTGTATTTCTCGATATTATCAATTTTCAAAAATACTTCGTGAAGCATTTCAGAAGCTAAAAGATGGTGGGTGCAGACTATTCCTTTTACTCCACCTATTTTTTTATCAATATTTCTCGGTATTGTAGAGTAAAAATCCTTAGGTTCGTAAAAAAGGGAATTGTTATATCCACTGCTTTTATATTCAATATCATTTTCAATTTCTTCATTATTATATAAATCTTCAGAATTTTCTGCTTCTTTGTTTTCCACATTATCAACAGATAAAGTGCAGCCCGACAGTAAAACTGCCAGGCTGATTAATATCAAAATTACTTTTTTCATCTAATCGACTACCTTCAACCTAATTTGGTCTGTATACCATAAGCTGCTGGTGTCTGTAGTTTTTCTTATTACCGTATGGTCTTCGGTGTATTCTCCCGGTAGTACCGCCTGTATGTAGTAGCTTAAAGGTTGATTAACACCTTTAGGGCTAAAGGACCATCTAAATACCAGGGTCTGGCCTGATTCTTCAGTAAGGTAGGTGTCTTTACCCAGCTTCATAAACCTAAATCCCGCCGGTACAAATTCGGTAATTTCGTAGGAACTGTAATCTTTCCTATTGTTAATCTTAGGATCTAAAGTTACTTTAATCAAATCTCCTTGACTGAAGGTATCCACTTCTTCTCCATCTAAGGTGTAGGTTTTACTTATGGAGTATTCCTCTGTTTTGTTCTTTTCTAGAGAGTCAGCATTAGCAAGACCATATACGTAAGCGCCTATACTGCTTTCTACTTGTGTTATTTCCATTCCCGCCAGTTCTTCCTTGGTTAGGGTAAGTGATTTAGTTTTAAAACCATCTATTTCATAAGTTTCAAATCTAGTTTCAGGATGAGTAAATTTAACTGTTACACTTCCTTCCAGAGCTTTAATATCTTCTGTCTCCATTATATTTCTATTCATTAGATAAATTAATTTTTCAAAATTAACCAGAGTCCATACATCCTCGCTGTTGTATAGGTAATCAAACATCTTATCTCCCTGTTCAAAATACTCAAGCTTTGCTGATGCTGTTAAAGCCAGGCCTGTAAGTTCCTTGCTGGTTTTTCCTGTAGTATTTTCTACATCAAAGTATATTTTGCCATCTTCTTCTTTGGAATACTCTTCCATTACATCTTTGAACAAATCTTCAGCTAAAGATTCGTCACCGAATTCTGCTAATCCTATAGAAGCCAGGAGCTTAGCCCTAGGTTTTCCTTCAATATCACTACTTTCAGCTAACTTTTGTAAATCCAGTAGTACTGGTTCCTTATATACAGCTAATCCTAAGTATGCAGATACTACTTCTTCTAAAGTAGAATCTTCTCTACCTAATATATTGTAAAAGTAGGTTTTCATTAAGTCCTTGTCAAAATACTCTGTATCCAACATGGCTACCTTTGCAGTCAATTCCGCATCCCTATCGCTGTAAGGAAGTAGACTTATACCTCCTCCTTGAGATGTTTTTTCATAATCACTTAGGTCTACGAATTTATCTATCTGAGCATTTTCATCAAAGTTTTCTTTTATAAATTTTCTAGCGATTACCGGGGTAAGTCTTTGGTCTATTCTTTTGCCTCCAGCATATCTGAGGTTCATTAGAGTGTTGTAAAACATTGATTCACTTTCGTTAAAGAAGGTTACTTCAGCATTGGAGTAAACTTCATCAAAGGTCGTACCTTCAGATAATTGATAATATTCCTTATTGTTGAAATATACTGTAGAATCTACTACTTCAAAGGTCTTTTCTACTGCATCCTTATATTCCCCTCCATCGGCATATACAGTTATAGTGTAGGTTCCCTTATCAAGTTCCTCTAAAGATATATTGGTATAAGCTCCAGCACTACCTTCTTTAGAAAAAGACTTTTCTTCTCCTGTTGTATTGTTAACTAGGTCTACCTTGTAAGCTATACTTTGGCCTTCTGTGATTTCCTCTCCAAAGACTCTAAGGCTTATAGAAGGAATATCTCCAGTGATAAACTCCTTGCTAATTATAGTATTTACGTAAAATGGAAGTTTGGCATTTATATTTATCTTTGAAGAATAAGACTGCATATCTTCGGTAAATCCCTGGAAGGTAACCCTCCAGGAAGTTAGATTGTCCGGTAGTTTAAAGGATAAGGTTCCTTCCCCAGATTCATTTAGTGTTATTGTTCTAAAGTAGGCAGTATCTTTAAATTCTCTTCTTACAGTATAGTCGCCACCTTCGCCACCTTTTTCTGCCATTACTCTATAATCAAAGCTGTTGTAATCGTTGGATATATAATCCTTTTTTATGCCTGTTGAATAAACAGGTGAATACAAATCTGCCAGTGGATTTACATCCTGTGGGAAAAGCTCAAAATATGCTTCATCAACTACACTGATATTAACATTTGATTGAACAGGTTCCCCTTTGTTATCTAGGGCTTTTATATTAACAGTAGCTACATCTCCAGGACGATAATCCTTATTATCCGGAGTTAGACTTATGTCCATTTCTTTTTCTTCGTATTTGTAGGTTAGATGTGTTGCTGATAGGGTTTTAAATATATCTCCATTATCTATATATACACCCTGTATGAATACATTAGGTATGTAGAAATTTTTAAAGCTTAACGCTCCACTTACCCTGTCTGTGATGAAGTATTCTTTTACTCCGTCCTGCATTATCATAACAAGTAGTTTATCTTCTTCTACTTCTTCGTTTGCCTCTTCTTCACCACCGCCTTTTAGGTAGTAGGTGAAATTTTCATCCTCTTTAAATCTGAGGTGTTCTTTATCTTCTATTTCTATAGAAAGACTATTGTCTTCCATATTGAATAGATCTCTTTGGTTAAACCTAAAGCTTCTTCGTTCAACGATACTGTCGTTTTTAACATTTTTATCATCTAAGGTTACTGTAACTTCAAAGGTACTTTCAGAGTCTTTTATGTAAGGTGCTTCTAGTTCATATTTTCCATTTACAGTATTAATATTAAAGTTTTCTCTCTGCTTAGTTCTTTTGACGTATTCGTACTTGGTTTTTGTTACCTTATCTATTAGGTCGTAGTAGGATCCTTTTTCTACTTTTTCATAGTAGGTTTCCACTACTTTTAAGTTTACCTCTTCATTAAGGGGAGCTCCCTTCATGTCTTCAATGTCTTTATTTTCTGAGTTTATATATTTTTCTAAATCTATTTCATTTATATTTACAGTAATTACAGGAGTTTCTAATTCGCTGTTTAAGTCTGTTGTTATCATCTTAGTCTTAGGGAAAAATGTTAAGGTGGTTAAATCTGTAATCCTCTGATCTTCTGCATCCTTGTTATATGCACCCATCCTTCCGGAAGTAGGTCTCCATGAAGTAGTATTATCAGATGGACTTATAGTAATCTCTCCAGTGCCGTCTTCATCCGTTTGCAAAGTATTGGTACTTAATCCTGATAGATTAAAGTCCAGGTTAAAATTCATATTTGCAGCAGGACTACCATCGAAAAATTCAGATCTAAGGGTGTAAGTTATATCTTCTCCTACCATTATATAGTCTTTATTGAAATCAGATTCTATCCTGTATATTGGTTTGGTATATTCACTTACATAAATTTCTTTTTCCATCACAGTATTATCATTATTAGTTAATACTAGGTTGTACCAACCGGTTGTTAAATTTTCAAAGGAAAAACTGGAGGTAAAGGTACCTATTTTATCAACTCTTACACTTTTACTTTGAATTTCCTTTTCACCGTACACGTTGGATATAAATGATAAAGTGTAGTTATCAGAATCCAGATCCTTCTTTGGTTTTACATATCCAAATATATTCACCTTGTCCGTCGGTTGGTAGGTACTCCTATCTGTAAAGAAGTAGGACCAGTAGTCTTTAGAGTCGGGGCTGTAAGTGTTGTAGTAAAATGGTCTGTAGGAATATTCCGTTCTCAATACAAAATCATTATATCCGTTTGCAGATACTGTACCGTAGGTTATTCGACTTTCCTCTTCAGGAGTGTAATCTATTTGGGCAATACCATCGGAACCAGTCTTACCTTCGAAGCCCCCTTCAAAAGATACATCAGCTCCTGCTAAAGCTTCTCCCGTAGATGCATCATTTAACCATAGAAACTGAGAGTCTTCTAACTCCGCATTATATACTAATATATCGCTTACCTGAATAAAGGTATACTTTTTATTACCTTTCAAGTTAGCTTCTGCAAGGTAGTATCCTTCATCCATTTCTTCAGGAAACTGTAAAATGTCAAAGGATGAATAACCCTGTTCTACTTGGATAGGAGTAGTATTAAAGCTACTTATTTCATTTAAGTATTCAGGTTTTGTATTTTCAAAATCTTCATACAAATATTTTATATTTCTAACTTCGTCGAATTTTTTGATATCCTTCAAGAAATTTTCCCCAGAATCAAAACTGTAAAGACTTATACTTATTTCTTCATTTTTAAAACTTTCTCCCACATATCCTTCTAAAAAAGGTACTTGTAGGCTAGTAAAGTTAGCGAAGTTTTTATTTAGTCTAAGTCTAGAACTTTGTACTTCTCTAGTAGTGAAGCTGAAAGTATAATCTTCCTCTAAAGCTAAATCACTATCTTTAAGTTTAGCTCCAGCCTTTA
Organism: Eubacteriales bacterium; assembly: GCA_046482875.1. Taxonomy (GTDB): domain Bacteria; phylum Bacillota; class Clostridia; order Tissierellales; family Dethiosulfatibacteraceae; genus UBA8670. The sequence goes on from JAWOEG010000080.1 coordinate 30,062, forward strand.
CAGTAACTGTATACTTTGTAGATTCTTCTAATTCTTCAGGAACAAAAATTTCAATATTTCCATTTGTTGTGAATTTTCCTTCAACTTCAGGATAAATTTGGAAGGACTCTTCAAAATTTTCTATACCTTCATGACTGAAATTCACTTCTATACCGGTTTCTAAAGGTATGTGATCGTGGTCGTCTCCCGGGACGGTACCTATTACCCTAAGTTGACTTTTGGTTTGAAAAGCCCAAGTATAATCGGACTCTTCATCGGAGTCATTTAATCCTACCTTATATATAGAGTTCTTGCTTAGAGGTTTATCAGGAATGATTTTAAACTTATTCCCGGATATTTTTTCAATTTCAAAATCCGTAGCTGGTTCTATAGACATATTCGCGGTAATAAAATCTTCATCTATTTCCTTTTTAGAATCCAGCTGTAGGGCAGAATTTACATCTACTCCGGCAGAATCCTTAAGCAGGGGAGTCACAGCGTAGGATTTATCTTTAAGGTCTACTGTCACAGGATCTCCACCCTTAGAAACATCTATAGGGTCTTCTGTAGTTACTCCACCTTCATCACCATCAGGCTCATCTTCTATCCTAGTGCATGCTGAAAAGACTAGCATTAAACTTAAAGCTATAAGCAAAATTCTCTTTTTCAAAATAATCACTCCTATCAATATATTTATATGTAATGGTCTAATTTACAATTCTTACCTTAATTATACTACTTGAGAAAATATAATCAACCAAAAGGACCTATTGTTACAATAAAATAAAAGCTTGATTCACTATAGAACCAAGCCTTATGTATTTAAATCATCATTTTATTACCAAATCTCCTGAAGTACTCTTAAAATATATCAAATTTCCTCCATTACCGTAGCTTCCTTCTACTGTGTCGTCGTGAATCCTATCGAAATTCAAATCCTTATCAGATTCTACATCTCCTGAAAGAGAACTAAATCTAAAATTAAAACCATCTACATTTCTGGTAGATATAGTAGTGCTTCCAGAAACAGATTTAAGGTTAAAATCACTTTCCACCTTATCTATATCTATATCAGTATTACCGGAAACTGTATCCGAATCCAATGAATATAAACTACCCACTATCTCTAAGTCTCCAGATACTGATTTAAATCTCATGTCTTTAATGATAACATCAATAAGCTTGCTGTCCCCTGATACTGTATCTACCTTAAGATTATAGAGGTTAGAATTGGTAATATCTATATTTCCAGAAACAGACTTAAGATTGGTATCAGTACTTTTAATTTCATTTACTCTCAAATCCCCTGAGACTGTACTCATACTCACTTCATCAAAGTCTATGTCCTTAACTTCCACCCTGCTGGAAATAGTATTTAAAGATATATCTCTGTGAAATTTTTCGGGAACTATTATCTCAATCATTAAAGAATTATCCTTGTAATCAGAATCGCTGAAACCCTTATTGGAGTCTGTGATTCTTAAAGACTTTCCTCTTTCTTCTATATATATATCAGGAGTAAAGTTGGATTTAATAGATCCTTCAAGATTTATTATAATTTCATTTGAGGAGCCGGCACTTATACTTACTTGATCATCTTCCCAGTAATCCTCCCCTTCAATCTCTGCAAACAACTGCTCCA
>JAWOEG010000071.1:0-20080 GCA_046482875.1 Eubacteriales bacterium
ATCCTCCATTTTAGTTATAATTTTTTCCATTATCATTAACACTCCTACCAATAACATTGCCATTACGATACTTTTGGCCATGCTTTTAGCTCTTGTAAACCACATTATCAAACTAAGAGTGGTTAAAATACTAACTAATATTTTGGTTTTTTTACCGTATACTTCTTTTTCTATTTGAGATAATGGTTTGTTTTATTAGTTATAACTCATCCCAAGTAAGGAACTTAACATACCTTAATTGATCTTTTATATCTTTAGAAACATAGACATACAGAGATTTTACAAGAATACTGAAATCTCGAATGTAAGTGTCAGTTTCAATTTCTTTTAGCGTAAAGCCACGCAGGGGAATACACTTATGAGCTACCTTATTTCGCTTGTTGTATCGTATATATCTGAAAAAGTCATCCTTATTCAATCGGTTAGCATATTCCGATATTACAACGTCATGTTCTTCGAGAATATATTTGAAGCCTATTATTTGTGAAACATCTTCTATTTCAGAACGCATCATAAAATGGGTTATCAATCTATTAATGCTTGCGGTTAGAGACAATTCAAAAAAAGTGTCCAAGACCTCTTCTGTTGGATTTGATACCTGAAGTGCGCAGAGTTCGTTATTTACATTCACAACTGTAACTTTGTTAAAAATATTTTTAATACTATTAATCTGTTGAGAATGATCTCTTTCAGATAAAAGCCCTAGCATATGAAAAGTAGAAGTAAAATCATTTTCAAAACGATAAGGGTATAAACTAGCCAATCCATATTGGATGTTAATATTATTTATGATAATATTTTCTATTTCTTCTTTCCCGATATCTTGCATTTGTTTCTTTAGGCGAACATATTTTATTGAAGGTTTTATACTATCAATTTTCGATGAAATTATAGATTTAATTGAAATTTCTTTCAGCATTGTATTTCAGCAGTATCTAATAAGTGAAATACCACTGTGCTCCTTTCTAATTATTTTATACTCATCTTTAATCTATATTATATGCTACCAAAAAAAAGACAAGTAAAAAGTTCTTTGGTAACATATTTGATTTTACAACTCAATCTTAAAAAGATGCAATTTAATCTCGATAAAATGTAGACGAGGTGTCCGATGGTATACTTCCAACTTCACCATAAATTGTTTCTGCAGTCAAACTAGATATGCGAACTTTTACCTCCTCTGTGTCAGAACCAACCTCGGCATCAAATTCGTCTATTAATAAATAAGTACCGGTGGGAGCGTATAGGCTAAAATTAAAATCGTCATAAGTAGTGGGGAATAACCAGCTAGTCGAAATTATATCAACGTGCCCCGAGAATCTTTTAATAGGATCACCACTAAGAACTTCGCAAGTTACATGTACTATGACATCCTCATCAACCCATTCAACTACTCCAGCAGTAGCTAGGACTACAGAAGCTCTTGCACTAAATTCATCGGTAACTTTGAAGGTTCCGTCTTCGTTCTCGACGATATAGAACTTAACTGTAGCATCTTCAGCTAAGTCATTAATGGGTACTTCAAACTCTATGGTACCATTCAAAGGTATTTCTGTTGTAGGAGCTTCATTTGCAAAAACAGTCCCTACAGATGAAAATAATAAAGCAATGGTTAACATTACAGTAAATAATTTTTTCATGGTTTTAAACCTCCTATGATAAATTAATAAAAGTACTTCCTTGCTTTCTTAATAACTGATCGTGACTTAGATTATTAAAACATTGAACTCCCCTCCTGTGCTTATAAATTGTTTTGGTGGCTAAATACTAGCATAAAAGATTACTCTGTGCGGTTTCACACCGTGAGTTGTATGGTTAGAGACCGTGAACGACAGTTTTTTATTCATTTGCCTTCTTTTTTTCGAATTTATTGTAAAATAAAGTTATTCTAACTTGAAATATATTATTATCATAATCAATATCTATAATGCCATCATTTTTTTCGACTATATTTTTAATACTGTCAATACCTTTTCCATGATTGCTACTATTTCCATGATTGCTACTATCTTTTTTAGTCGTTAACAATTTTTTAGTATTTTTATCTTTTAGTATTTTTCGATTGTATGGGTTTGAGATCATTATAAATAATCTTCCGCTATCATATTTCATAGTGAAGTTGATTTGTCTTTTTTCTTCCTTAATTTTTTTGTTTGCCTCTATTGCATTATCCATTAGATTCCCAAGTATTGCAGTCATTTCAAAGGAGTTAAGCTTCAGATCCCAGGGTAGTATTATCTTTGTATTACATTTAATGTTAAATTTTTCAGATTCGCTGATTTTAAAGTTCATTATGCTGTCGATAATTACATTGCCCGTATTTACATAAATATCATTTTTCTTTAAAGAGGTTTCTGAAATTTCTAACATATGATTTATCGCCTTGTCTTTCTCATCTATGGTCACAAGTTGTTTGAGCGTTTCTATATGATTTTTAAAATCATGTCTTAATGTATCCATTTGGTCTATGGAAACTTTCATTATATGAAATTGTTTTTCGTAGTATCTGTTTTGTTCTTCAGCTACTGCTTTTTCTATTTTATTCATCATATTTTCAGATACAACGTCATATAGATAAAATGTAGCGAAGTTTATAAAGAGTAATATTCCTGTAATCAACATTTTATTGTAAAATACAATGCCTTCTGTACTGAACACTATTAAAATTATATATATTGATGATGAGGGTATTAAAAATATACATATCCATTTTGATATTGGGATATGTACTCCTGTTTTTATATTTTTGTAACTTTCATATATCAAAACTGCTGCAAAAGAAATAACACGACTTAAAACTACCCCGACTATTGAATTGTATTGATTTATTTCAAAGGCACTAAAGTCTATCCCTTCCATTCCTATTATAAATCCAGCAAGAAGTTCTGATATCATAAGTATTATGTATATATTTACTACAGATACAAGCCTTCTATTAATGGAGCCGGTATAGTTGTAGGAAAGGATAAAAATTGAGATAAGGTTAAATATCGTCATTATGATAGGAATATTGATAAATATGCTTATAGTTACAGCCAATATATAATAGATAAAATACGAGATTAATTCAATTTTTTTATTAACTTTTTTTCTATTAAAAAATATCCCCATGAATCTATAAAGGATATATACACCAAATATAAAAGATAACATATATACTAGATCATAACTTGTCAAAATCATTATTATATCCTTCCTTGTAGTTGGTTTTGAGTTTCATGGATTTTATATTTTTGAGTTCTACTTATAGGTATAGAACTCCCATCTGACATTAAAAGATTATCACTTTTGAATACTTCTACCATTTTAATATTAACGAGATAAGATCTATGAATTTTAACAAAATTATATTTTGATAGTTTTTTTGATACTTCTTTTAAATTTCCGTACATCTTTCTTACACCATCGATACAGTAGATATGTAGGGTTTTATTTATGCTTTCTATATAGATTATATTTTTAACAGGAATTTTGTAAATTTCCCTATTATATTTAAAAGTGAAGGTTCCAGTTGTTTTTCCGTCCAGTTTCATTGCATAGTTAATACATTCTATAACTTCTTTTTTATCTATAGGTTTATCAATAAAATCCAAAGGTCTAATTTTAAATACTTCGTGGTGATATTTTGTCTTTGCTGATATAAAGACTATATGCATTGATTCAAGATTATATTCTTTTCTTATTTTTTCTCCAACTACCAATCCACTTATCTTATATAATTCAATATCTAGAAAAAGCAAATCACAGGTATGTCCCTTATTTAAAGATTCGATTAGCTTTTCTCCAGAATAAAATACTGATGTTTCTATCTTTTTATCCGTTTTTTCATAATGATCTATTATTACATTTTGAATCATATTACAGATAGCAGGTTCATCATCACATATTGCTATTTTATACATGTATTTTTTCCTCCATAGGTCAATAAATTATTTATAGAAAGGTAATATCAAATATGTTAAAATTCCTTATATATTAATACTATCATATTTTTTTGTTTTTAAAAGGAATACAATAAGAATTGTCTTTATTTTTATGATAAAATTTTGTAATAATTGTTATAGATGGACTTTATAATCAAATATAATTTCTTTTTAATCATTGTCATTAGAACATAGGGTTTCCTAAATTGGAGAGATCTGGAAGATAATGTACTTTTAAAATTAAACTACTAAAATATAAAAGTATATAATTATGAACTTTATTATTTAGATTTCAAAAGTCCAAAATAAAATAAAGTCCACTATTTTAAAAATGAACTTTACAGCTTAAATATAGTATTTATAAGTGTTTTATGGTTTTTAATAAAAAGTCTATTATTTTTGACTTTTAGTAAAATATGTAAAAAATAACATATAAGTAAAAAAATGAGTAATAACTAGTTTTAATCCGATACTGGAACAAGTATTCTATCTCCAGGTTTAATCATAGCACCTTCGATGCCGTTAATATTACCTACATCATGTACTATTCTTCTAATATCCTTAGTTCCATCGTAGTATTCTTTTGTTATATCCCATAAAGTATCACCATCTTGCACCAATATTTCAATATACTGGTGCTCTTCTTTATTTGCAGAAAAAGCTTTAAAGTTGTAAAAAGTAAAAAGTAATACAATCACTAACGATATTGTAATGAAAACTTTAAATCTAAACATATTAACCACTTTGTACTTGTTAAATAAAATCATAATACACCTCCGAACAAATGTTTATCTTGTTACAATAATACCAGAACAAGTGTTCGGTGTCAACATATTTCAGAACATTTGTTTGTAAAATGATTTTCTATATGTTATAATTAAAAAAAATAAAAGAGGTGTTATCTTATGTATGAAGATTTATCAGATAAGCAAGTAAAAATCCTTAATTTTATTAAAGAAGAAATTAATAACAAAGGCTATCCACCTTCAGTAAGGGAAATATGTAAAGCAGTAAATTTAAAATCTACTTCTACTGTACATTCTCATTTGAAAAAGCTAGTGAATAAAAAATATATAAAAAAAGGTAATAATAAAAATAGAGCTATTGAGTTAATAGATAATAAAATAAGTAAATATGATTCAGAAAAAAAAGAAATGACAAATCTTCCTTTAATTGGAGATATAGCTGCAGGATCCCCTATATTAGCTTATGAGAATGTAGAAGACGTTTACCCTATCCCTATTGACTGGGTTGGTAAAGAGCAGTCATTTATGCTTCAAGTTAAAGGTGAGAGTATGATTGATGCTGGTATTTTTAGTGGAGATTACGTTATTATAAGCAAACAAAATACAGCTCGCAATGGACAAATAGTTGCAGCATTAATAGATGATGAAGCAACTTTAAAAACTTTTTATAAAGAAGATAATTATATAAGATTGCAACCTGAAAATAAAAATATGGAACCTATTATTTCCAATAACGTTGAAATACTAGGTGTTCTAAAGTGTGTAATTAGAAGATACTAAGATTTTTCGATAAACTCGGAATGACATTTTTGACACTCAGAGAGAAATCGAAGAGTATAAGATCCTTCACGATGTTCTGGATGACATTTTTGTTTTGTCCATCCTGAGAATAGCTCTTTAGCATGATTTCGAATGTTTCTTAATATTTCTCGAAATACGTATCGTCTGATGAGTTATTATTATCAAATAATTTAAGATTATACCTTAAATTACTAGTTAAAAAAAGAGCCGAAGGCTCTTTTTTTAATCTATCATTTTATTTAATATTAAGCTGAGAGCTAGTTTAGAATGTTCGTAAACCAATCCACCTTGTAAAAATCCGATATAAGGTTCTCTAATAGGCGCATCAGCGCTTAACTCTATAGAAGCCCCCTGTATAAAAGTTCCTGCTGCCATTATTACTTCATCATTATATCCAGGCATAGCCCATGGAATAGGTTTAACATTGCTATCTACAGGAGATGATTTTTGAATTTCTTCACAGAATGTCGTTAGTTTATCTTTATCTCTAAATACAATTGCTTGTATTATATCCGTCCTATTTTCCTTTGGCTTAGGATAAACATCATACCCTAAATCATCAAATACATAGGAAAAAAGTATAGACCCTTTTAAAGCTGAATTAGTTGTTCTAGGTGCTAAAAAGAATCCTTGAAGTATATTTCTTGTTTGATCAAACATCAATCCGACTTCTTTTCCGATACCTGGTGAAGTCATCCTGTTAGAGATTCTATTTATTAAGTGTTTTTTACCTGTTATGTAACCTCCAGATAAAGCGAGTCCACCACCTGGATTTTTAATCAAAGATCCAACTACTAAATCAGCACCAACATGGCTTGGTTCTTGTTCTTCTACGAATTCCCCATAGCAATTATCTACCATTATAATAATATTTGGATTAATATCTTTTATCAAATCTATAGCTTTTTTTATAGAGTCTATCATTAAACTACTTCTATCAGAATATCCCATTGACCTTTGAATCAAAATCATTTTTGTATTATTACTTACTATATTTTCGATTTTTTTATAATTAAATTTTTTACCTTCAATTAGGTCGATTTTTTTATATTTGATTCCAAGTTCTTTTAAGTTATTATCTTCATTTCCTTTTTCACCTAATATAGTCATCATAGTATCGTAAGGATCTCCAGAAATAGAAACTACTTCGTCCCCATACTTTAGTATACCTGATAAAGTCAAATATAATGCATGAGTCCCAGAAGCTATTGTAGGTCTGACGATAGAATCTTCTGTACTAAAATAATCAGAATAAACTTTTTCAAGAACTTCTCTTCCACTATCGTTGTATCCGTATCCTGTATTCCAATAAAAATGGCTGTAATTCACCCTATTATTCTGAAAAGATTTTATAACTTTATAAAAATTATTTTCTTGAATTTTATCTAAACCTTTAAAAACATCGGATAAATTACTCTCTGCACTCCTAATAATATCTATTACTTCTTTTTTTACGCCGTAAAGTTCACATAATAAATTATATGTCAAATTCGCACCTCTATTACATATTATCTTGGAAATTTATTTTCTTTTCCGTTACTATAGTTGAGATTGCATGCTTATAAATAAGCTGTTGTTTTCCCAAAGACTCAAAAATTATAGCATAATTATCAAATCCTTGAACTAGTCCTGTAAGTTTTACTCCATTAGTTAAGTAAATTATTAGTGATATTTTTTCTTTTCTTGCTCTATTTAGAAAAGAATCTTGTAGGTTAATTGTTTGTTTCAATTTATACTCCCCTTTCTTTAATATATAACATCATTTTCTTTAAAATATTTTGGTAATTTTCTTTATAATTTGTCATATCAAACCATTTAATTCTATTATCTGGTTTGAACCAGGTAATTTGACGTTTAGCAAATCTTCTAGTATTTCTTTTTATCAATCTTATTGCTTCTTCCTTGGTTGTATTACCTTCTATGTAATCTATTATCTCTTTATATCCAATAGCTTGCATAGACTGATAGGAATTATCATAACCTTCATTATAAAGTTCTTCAACTTCATTAATCAAACCTTCTTCTATCATATGCTCTACTCTAAGGTTAATTCTATTATACAGCAATTCTCTATTCATTTCCAAACCAATTATTATAAAATTATATTTTTCAGAATATTTTCTAAAATTACTGTTTTGAGAATATTTTTCTCCTGTTACTTCTAGGACTTCTAATGCTCTTACAACTCTCTTTACATTATTAGGATGAATTTTTTTAGCAGCTTCTTTATCCTTTTTTTCTAATAAATTATGAAGGAACATTTTTCCTTTTCTTTCTTTTAATGCAAAATATTTGTTCCTAACCTTATCATTTGATGATACCTTATTAAAATCTAAATCATAAAGTATAGAATTGATATATAATCCACTACCGCCAACGAGTATAGGCGTTTTATTTTCTAATAAAAGTTTATCTATTATTTCTAATGAATTTTTTTGATAATCATATACGGTGAATTCTTCCTTTGGATCTATCAAATCTATCATATGGTGTTTTATGGTTTCTTTTTCTTTTTTAGATATTTTTGCTGTACCTATATCCATTTTTTTATAAATTTGCATAGAATCTGTTGATATTATTTCTGAATTTAATTTTTTAGCAATATCAATGGAAACTTTTGTTTTACCAATGGATGTAGGTCCTAATATTACTAGTATTTTATCTTTATTCATTTACAATCATCCTTAACTTTTAATTCTATTAAATAATTTTTTGAAATCTTTTTCATCAAGCTCTACTATAATTGGTCTACCATGAGGGCAAGTATATGGCTTTTCACAAAGCAATAAATTATCTACTAAGGTATGGATTTCTTTTTCAGATAGAATGTCTCCAGACTTAACGGAATGTGTACAAGCTTTTTTAATTAAAGTATTAAGCTGTATATTACTTTTATCAAAATCTTCTAATCCTTCAAGCAAGCTGTAAAATAATTTCTTAGAATCAACATTTTTTAAAAAAGAAGGTAATGACCTAATAATAATGGTATTAATTCCAAAAGCTTCTATTTCCAAACCAAATTCTTCAAATAAGTATTGATTATCAAGGGTTTTTTTATATTCAGAAGAAGAAAGTCCGACTTTTATAGGTACCAATAATTCTTGTATATTAATTTTTTTGTTCCTAAATTTTTCAATATATTTTTCGTAGTTAATTCTTTCGTGAGCAGCATGTTGATCTAGTATATAAAGAACTCTCTTCTTAAAATCTTGAAATAAAATATAAGTATCAAATATATATCCTACAAAATGCAGCTTGTTAAAATTTATCAAGTTATTATTTGCCATATATTCACTATTACTTTCAAAAAAATCCATATTTTCAAAAGAATTATCTAAACTTAAATTTTCATCATTTGAAAAACCAGCTGAATTATTTTGAGAATAGTTGTTATCTTCTATAATTTTTTCATTATCACCCTTTTTATCAATATCAATATTAATGTTTGAAGTGTTTTTATCAATTTCCAAATTTTTTTCAATATTACTTTTACTATTTTTTTCAATATCTAAATCTAAAAATTCATTTTTGTTTTCTTTAATTTTATATTTTTTAGAGAAAATTTTTCTATTTAATGTTTCTGAAAGCACTTCATCTAAAGATTTTTTAACACTATTAAAATCTTTGAACTTTATTTCGTATTTCTGAGGATGTATGTTTACATCAATATTTTTGGGGTCTGTATAAATATATAGAATAAATCCAGGAAATTTATTAGAAGGGATAACAGTGTTATAGTTTTCCTCCACTATATCGGCAATTTTAGAGCTTTTTATATACCTATCGTTGACGAATACCATCTGGTGACCTCTGTTACCTCTAAAGTAGTTTAAATCACTTACATATCCTTTTACTCTGTAAGAATTATTTTTATTATTTTCTATTTTTAATAAAGAACTAGAAAAATCTTCTCCATATAAAGTCGTGATTTTGTTTATAAGAGTAGTATTTTTAGGAGTATTAAATATAATTTTTCTATCTCTCAGAAATTTGAATGTTATATTTTTATTTAATAAGGCCATTTTTGTAATAAGATTGGTAATCTTATTTCCTTCTGAAATATCAGATCCTAAAAATTTTTTTCTTACTGGTAAATTAAAAAACAAATCTCTGACAATAATGGTAGTACCAGTTATGCATCCAACTTCTTTTTTAGAGATAATTTCATTATTTTTATAAATTATATTTATACCTGTTTCATTTTCAACTTCTTTTGTAGTAATCTCAACCTTGGAAATAGAACTAATACTTGCTAGAGCTTCTCCTCTAAAACCTAAAGATTTAAGATAGTCGAGATCATTTATGTTATTTAATTTGCTTGTATAATGTCTTTTAAGGGCTTTAGACACTTCATTTTTATTTATACCCCTTCCATTATCTGTTACTCGTATATATGATTTGCCGCCATTTCTTATTTCAACGATAATCTCATTAGCTTCAGCATCAATGGAGTTTTCAATTAATTCTTTAACAACTGAAAGAGGCCTTTCAATGACCTCTCCTGCTGCAATTTTATCTACTGTTAATGAATCTAATTTATTAATCATACTATTCACCTAGTTTTCCAGATTTCTCTATAATTTCATTTAATATATTAAGTGCTTCTATTGGGGTTAATTTATTAATGTTAATATTTAACAAGTTTTCATCTATGAAATCTTTATATTCATTTTTAAAATTCCAAAACTTCATTTGCTCTTTTTCACTTACTGTTTCAGGTTTTAGATTTTTTAGGTTTTTGTTATTTTTGTTTAAGTCCTTATCTTCAAGATTGTTTAGTATTCTAAAAGAATTATTAATTACCCTATATGGCAAACCAGCCAGTCTTGCTACTTCAATACCGTAACTTTTATCAATACTACCTTTAGAAACCTTTCTTAAAAATATTATATCTTCCCCAGATTCTTTGATAAGAATTTTATAGTTATTTACTCCTTGGATTTTATTTTCCAATTCAGATAACTCGTGGTAGTGAGTAGCAAACATGCATTTTGATTTTATTTCTTTTGCAATATACTCTGTTACGGACCAAGCAATGCTCAAACCGTCATATGTACTTGTACCTCTACCAATTTCATCTAATATTATAAGACTATCTTCTGTGGCATTTTTAAGTATATATGACACCTCAGACATTTCAACCATAAAAGTACTTTGACCTTGAGATAAGTTATCTGAAGCACCTACCCTAGTAAATATTTTATCAAGTATAGGAATATTAGCTTTACTAGCAGGAACAAAACATCCTATATGTCCCATTATACAAATTAAAGCAACCTGTCTCATATATGTAGATTTACCCGCCATATTTGGACCGGTAATAATAGAGAATCTATTTATATCTTTATCTAAGAAAGTATCATTTGGAATAAAACTCTCATCAGTTAGCATATTTTCTACTACGCAATGTCTACCATTTTTAATATCTATATAGCCTTTGGTATTGATTTCAGGTCTTATATAATTGTTTTTCATGCTTATTTTACAAAAAGAATTTAATACATCTACAGCAGCAATGTATTGAGATGTTTTTTGCATTCTCTTAATATTGTTTTTTAATTCTTCTCTAATTTCTAAAAAAATTTCATACTGAAGTTTATTCATTTTTTCTTCAGCAGATAAAATCTTTGACTCCATTTCCTTAAGATCAGGAGTTATATATCTTTCACTGTTGGATAAAGTTTGTTTTCTAGTATAATGTTCTGGAACTTTATCAATGTAGGATTTTGTTACTTCTATATAATATCCAAAAACTTTATTATAACCAATTTTTAATTTTTTTATTCCAGTTTTTTCTCGTTCTTCATTTTGTTTGCTAAGTATCCAATCTTTACCATTTTTAGAAATATTTTTAAGTTCGTCTAGGTCATCATGATATCCAAATTTAATAATATTTCCATCTTTTAAAGTGGTACTAGGATTTTCAATTATTGAATTTTCCAAAAGAAGATAAATATCTTTTAAAGTGTCTATTTTAACTGATATATCTTTAGTAATATCAGAAGATATCTTTGATATATCATCCTTTATTTCAGGAATTACTTTTAAAGAAGTTTTCAAAGAAATTAAATCTCTAGGATTACAGGTTCCAATAGCTACTTTTCCAGTTAATCTTTCTATATCATATACATCTTTTAAGTTTTTAGATAAACTTTTAGATAAAATAATATTATCATAAAGCTCTTGAACAACATTCAATCTTTTATCTATTGATTCTTTATTCCTCAAAGGTTCTCTTATCCATTTCTTAAGTAACCTTGCTCCCATAGCAGTATCAGTTTTATCCAAAACACCGTACAAAGTATTATTTTTATTTTCATTTCTTAATGGTTCTATTAACTCTAAATTTCTTCTTGTATTTGTATCAATAATCATATAGTCATCAATAGTATAGTAATCCAATTCGTTAATATTTTTAAGAATACTTTTTTGGGTATCGTAAAGATAATCCAGTAATTGACCTAAGGCTTTAATTTTACTACCTTCATCAAAAATACCTATAGCTTCCAAAGATATAACGTTAAATTGATCTTTAATTAGCTTAGAATAGTAGTCTTTATGACTTATAGTATCTAATTTATTGTATCTTTCCTTGTATTCACTAGTGATTTGACTTTCTTGTTTATCAAATATTAAATCGAAATCAACATTGGATATAATTTCTGATGGATTAATTTTATCTATTTCAGCAAGAATTTTGATATTCAGCTCTTTTTTATTTTTGGGGGTATCGTAAGAAGTTAAATACAAGCTTCCAGTTGTAATATCGACATAAGATACGCCAAAGTATTTGTTAGTATAATGTATGCTGCATAAAAAATTATTTGTTTTGGAATCAAGCATTTCTGGTTCTGATAATGTACCTGGTGTAATGGTTCTAACAACTTCCCTTTTAACGATTTTATTTTTCCCAGGTTCTTCCACCTGCTCGCATATGGCTACCTTATATCCCTGTTCGACCAATTTAGCTATATAATCCTTAGAAGAGTGATGAGGTACTCCACACATAGGAGCCTTTTCCTCCTGACCACAATCTCTTGCGGTTAATGTAATATCTAGAGCTTTTGATGCAGTAAGAGCATCATCAAAAAACATTTCGTAAAAATCTCCAAGTCTAAAAAAAACAATACAGTCTCTATATTGCTTTTTTATATCCATATATTGTTTCATCATTGGTGTTAGTTTACTCATAAGCATCCTCCTGGGTTAGAATTCCTTCTAAAAACCAAGTTTTAACCCTGGTAATCTTAACATTTACTATCTTACCGATTAAATCCTTGTTACCTTTAAAATGTGTAATTCTATTACTTGAGCTTCTTCCTGTTAAAAAATCATCTTTATTCTTTGATACTTGATCTACTAAGACTTTAACAACTTTACCGATGTACTTTTGATTTTTTTTATAAAAAACAGGATATAGTTCTTCAAGCAGTCTATTAAATCTCTCGTGTTTAACCTTATCATCTATTTGGTCAGTTCTTTTACCTGCTGGAGTATTTGGTCGTATAGAATAAATAAAAGTAAAAGCAGCATCAAATTCAACTTTTTTGCATACCTCTAAGGTTTCCTGGAAATCTTCTTCAGTTTCTCCAGGGAAACCTACAATAAAATCTGTTGAAATTGATATATTTGGAACGAATTTCTTAAGTTTTTCTATTATATCTAGGTAGGTTTTTTGAGAATATTTTCTATTCATTTCTTCTAAAACCTTACTGCTACCAGACTGGACAGGAAGATGAATATGATTGCAGACTTTCTTACTTCTACTTAAAAACTCTATGAAATCATCTCCTACATCCTTTGGATGAGAAGATACGTATCTTATTCTTTTAATCCCATCTATTTTTTCGACATCTTCCAACAATTGAGTAAACTTATATTTTCCTTCAAAATCATTACCATAGGAATTTACATTTTGACCAATAAGTGTAACTTCTTTAAATCCTTTAGAAGCTAAATTTTTTATTTCAGTTATTATATCTATACTGTCTCTACTTCTTTCTCGTCCTCGTGTATGAGGTACGACACAGTAAGAACAGAAGTTATTACAGCCGTACATTATATTAACGAAACCTTTATGGTCAAATTTTCTTACTGAAGGTAAATCTTCATTTTTTTCACTACTATTTTTTTGAAGTTCTACTAAAATTTCGTTACTTTTGTTTGAATGCCTTTTTAACATTTCCGGCAGTTTATAAAAAGTGTTTGCACCGAATATAATATCAATAAAAGGGTATTTCTCTAAAAGATAGTTCCTTATCTCATTATTTTGTGGTATACAACCACCTACAGCTAATATTAAGTCCTTTTTCTCTTTTTTTATTTTTTTTAAAGCACCTAGTTTTCCGTATAACTTATTTTCTGCATTTTCTCTAATCAAACAAGTATTGTATATTATTAAATTAGCAGATTCTATTTCGTCAATTTTTTTATAACCAAGATTATTTAACATTCCTGATATTTTTTCTGAGTCATATTCATTCATTTGACAACCAAATGTCTCAATATAATAATTTTTATCCATTACTATCACCTGTAGTTTTTAAAAAAGAATAGTTGTTAGCTGAGCTAACTAACTATTCTTCCTTATCTTTCTTAAGCAAGTCTCCTATTGTAATATTATCATCACCTAAAGTGTATGATACTTGATTGTTCTTATTACTAGTTTTCTTTTCTGGTTTTTCAGTTATCATTGTTACTTCCAACTGTTTTTTTCTGTTATCAAAACCTAGAATCTTACATTCTATTTCCTGTCCATTCTCATATTTTTCTGCTGGCGTTCTTAATCTTTCTCTTGTTACTTTTTTCATTGGTACAAAGCTCTCAAATTGATCATCGAACTCTACAGTAATACCTTCGACAGACATACTTTTAATTTTACCTTTAATCATGTCATATTTCTTTAAATTCTTTGTAAACTTAACAAAAGGATCTTCTGTAAGTTGTTTAACACCTAATGATAGTCTTTCACGTTTGCTGTCAATATTTAATATTTTTACCTTTAGGTCATCGCCTTCATTAAGTTCATCTGACGGTTTCTCAACCATATTCCAAGAGATATCAGATACGTGAAGAAGTCCTTGTACATCATCGATTTCTACAAAAGCACCGAAATCAGTAAGGTTTACAATTTTACCTTCTACAACGTCACCGACATTATAATCTTCTACAAATTTTTCCCAAGGTCTCTTTATTGTTGCTTTAAGACTTAAGGACATTCTTCTTTGCTCAATGTCTTTGCTTAATACTTTTACTGTTATTTCTTCACCTTCTGAAATTACATCTTTAGGATGACCAATTCTTACCCAAGAGATTTCATTTATATGAAGTAGTCCCTCAATACCTTCGATTTCTACAAAAGCACCAAAGTTTTTAATTTTATTTACTGTTCCACTATATTCCTTGCCTACTTCAATACTTTCCCAAGCTTCTTTTTCCTGTTCCCTTTTCTCTTCCAATTCAATTACTTTTTTTGATAATATAAGTCTATTTCTTCTATTAGTCTTTTTAGCTTCTATAATTCTAGCAGTTACTTCTTCATTAAGAAAATCTTTTGGTTCTGTATTTCTGTCGGTGGACAAGTGTGATCTTGGTATAAAACCATTAAAACCTTTTAATTTCACTTCACAACCACTTTTGTTTACAGAAAATACTTTTACACTAACATCTTCTTTACTTTTGTATAATTCTTCTATCTCCTGCCATTTCTCTTCTACCTCGATACCTTTTCTTGACAATCTTACATTGCCATCATCGTCTTCATTCGCTGCTACATTTGCTGTAATTTCGTCACCAACTTCTATTTCTTCTCTTAAATCTTCAATATTTTCTAAACTAAATTCTTCTTTTTTTAATACACCATCAGATTTATAACCGAAATTTATTAGTGCTTTTTCTTTGTCAACACTTATTACCTTTCCTTTTATTTTTTTTCCTGGGTGAATATTTACAAACTCAAAATCTTCTAAAAGTTCGTTCATTTTGTTTTCTTCAGACATTTTATAACCTCCTCTATTATTAATAAGGGTGTAGATGCACCCGCAGTTATGCCTAAGTTCTTAGAACTTTTTATATCTTCATAAGGAATTCCACTTTTATTTTCAATCCAAAATGTATTATCACAAAATTCCTTACTGATTGCATATAATTTTTTCGTATTAGAACTGTTCTTTCCACCTATAACTATCATTGTATCACATTTACGTGCTAAATCTCTACAAGAAATTTGTCTCTCAAAGGTAGCACTACAAATTGTATTGTGGAATCTTATATTCTCATACTTTTTAAAATGCTGTTCTATTTTTTTATATTTATTTAAATTATAAGTAGTTTGAAAAACTACACATAATTTACTATCTTTTATTAAATGTTCTTTTGATTTAAATTCTTCTAAATCTTTTGAAATTAACGCTTTATTATTGCACCATCCTTTTATGCCTATTATTTCCGGATGGTCTTTGTTTCCAAACAAAATTATTCTATAATCATCATTATAACAGTCTTCAACAATTTTGTGTATCTTTTTTACTTTAGGGCATGTAGCATCAATTATTTTTAGATTTCTATCTTTTGCTTCCTTATATATACTCTTACCTACTCCGTGACTTCTGAATATTATTTTATTGCTTTTTTCATTATGTATACTGTTAAAGTCATTTAATACAATGAGTCCTTTACTTTCTAACTCTTTTTTCACATCATTATTATGTATTAAATCACCATAACAGTATATATGACCGTCATCCTCTAAAGCATTATATGTTATTTCAAGAGCTCTTTCAACACCAAAACACGTGCCCAAATATTTTGCTTTTTTTATTTCTTTATTTTTCATTAAAATCTTCCTTTAGACTGTAAATCTTTTTTAAAACATCTTCACCTATTTTCATATAATCTTCTGAACTCAATTTTTTATCATAATGCTTATCTAAACTTATAAAATCTCCATAATATATATCTATTTTCCCAAATAAATTATAATTAGAATCTATATATACTGGAAGAATTTTTTTCTTTGCTTTAGTAGCAATGATTGAAACTCCGCCTTTAGCTGAAGAATTTTTTTCGCTAGTTACTCTTGTTCCTTCTGGAAAAATACCTAAAACTTCATTATTCCTTAGAATTCTTAAAGATTTTTTAATGGCAGAAAGATTGTTCCCTTTTCTATCTACGGGAAAAGCTTTTAAGTTATCCAACATAAATTTCAAAAAAATATTTTCAAACAATTCTTTTTTAGCCATATAGCGAATATTATTATTGTGAGTTATAGCTACTAATACTGGGTCAAGCATAGATGAATGATTACCACATATTATGTAATTATCATCAAAATTCTTTATTTTACGATTTTCACCATAAACATTGATTCTAAAAACTATATTTAAAAGTACTCTTGCAATAGCCGATACAACTTTATAAAACAATTAAATCCTCCTATTTAAGTTGATGTATTTTGACATTTCATCAACTACTTCTTTTATTGATTTATTGTTAGAATCTATAACAACTGCATCTCCGGCCTTTTTCAAGGGAGATATATTTCGATGAGTATCATTAAAGTCCCTATCTTTTATAGATTCACATATAGCTTTGTATTTTACATCTAATCCTTTTTCCTTTAATTCTTTGAATCGTCTGTTGGCTCTTTCTTCAACAGAGGCTGTTAAGTAAAATTTATAGTCTGCATTCGGAAAAACTTTAGTACCTATGTCTCGCCCATCCATAATTATATCTTTTCCTTTGGATATATTTTCAATTATGTTTTGTACAAAGCTTCTTATAAAGGAAAATTTTGAAATATCCGATGTTAATTTAGAGATTAAATCACTATTTATAAAATCTTCAACAGTATTACCATTAAGATAAAACTCATCATCATAGGTTATATCAATATTTTTTATTTCATTTTTTACTAACTTTTTGTCTTTTGTATCTATATTATTATTAATTAGGTATAAAGCGATACTTCTGTATATTTTTCCAGAGCTTATATAGGTAAAGTTGAATTTTTTGCTTAATTCTTTAGCTATAGTACTTTTACCAGCTCCAGCTGGACCATCTATGGCTATTATCATTAAATCTCCTTAATTAATATCTTTTCTTAAAGCTTTGGCTTCATTAAGATAAATATTGCATACATCTTTTAATTTAACATTATTTCTTAAAAAAATCAAAATTCTTATACATTTCTTAAGACTATCCTTGACATTCATCTCTTGCATACATAGCAAAGATGCTTCAGTAAATCCTATTTCTCTTGCAAATTTCGCTGGATAAACAGCATCCAAATCCTTAGTGCAGGTAAATATGATAGTTTCTACATCACCAACTTCAAGGTGGTTTTCTTTCATCGCTTCCTCTAAAAGTCTAATAGTATTCCTTCTTATATCTTCTGAATTGTTGTTTTTAACCGTAATTGCGCCTCTTATAGTATATCTATTCATAAAATCACCTCTAACATTATATTATAAAACTTAAATTAAAACAACATAAATTAAAACTATGTTGATATTTATTTGAAATAGTCCTTATAAAACAAAATAACCGGTATAATAATACCGGCTATTTATTATAATTTTAACTACTTTTTATTGTCACAATCCTGATTATATACACTGTACTTTTCCCAAACATTTTCCAACAGATCAAAGTACTTTATTATATCATCTTTTTCTCTTAACCCTATATTAATTATTATTGAATTAATTAGAGCTAGTGGAGTTACTAAGGAATCAACAAATGTTGCCATATTACTTTTTCCTAGTAGTGCTACATCTGACATTTCGTAAAAAGGTGATGATTCTGTGTCTGTTATAGAAAGAATTTTAGCCTTTCTCTCTTTAGCAAAATTCGCAGCATCCATAGTCTGTTTTGAATACCTTGGATAGCTTAAACATATAAGTAAATCATCCTCGGATATTCTTACCATCTGTTCAAACAATGAAAATGATCCAATGTTAATAACCTTTACATTATCTAATATTACATCAAGATAAAATCCAAGATAAAGAGATAATGTGTGTGATACTCTCATACCGATTATATAAATCTTATTTGCGTTAAAAATTAAATCCGTAGCTTCATCAAGCTTTTTCTGACTTAAATTATCTGCTAAATTTTTCAAACTTGATATTTCGTTTTTTAAAACTTTTTTAACGAACTCTTCAGAATCATCAGTATCATCATCTAAACTTAATCTTTGAACCGTAGTTAACTTGTTTTTTATCATAACTTGCAGGGCTTTTTGCAATTCTGGAAATCCAGAAAATCCCATCGCTGTTGCAAACCTTACTACAGTTGATTCACTAACATCTACAGTATTACCTATTTTAGCAGCGGTCATAAAAGCTGCTTTATCGTAGTGGTCAACAATAAACTGTCCAATTAATTTTTGTCCTTTGCTAAACTCATAAAAATTTTCTTTTATAACTTCTATCAGATCTTCATTTCTGTCAACGTTCATAGCATCATCCTTTATACTAGTTTTAGTCCCTCCTGAAATGCTTTTTTATTGATTTCTTCTGTTCCTGGTGGAATCCTATTCAGAATTGCCTTCTCCAGGGATTCTTCATCAATAATATTGAACAAATTACATATTGCCCCA
The DNA here is from genome assembly GCA_046482875.1 of Eubacteriales bacterium. Classification (GTDB taxonomy): domain Bacteria; phylum Bacillota; class Clostridia; order Tissierellales; family Dethiosulfatibacteraceae; genus UBA8670. The sequence continues at coordinate 19,074 of JAWOEG010000071.1, forward strand.
AGAGATACTATGTTAGCTACCATTGGTTTTTTAAGTTTATCATATGCGGTACTTAATATTGGCAATCTGTATATTTTTGCTTCAAGAGTTTCGTCTATTTCAATTTTTTCATCTACTACCAGTATACCATCTTTTTTCAAAGAATCAATATATTCATCATAAGATTTTTGAGTAAGTGAAAGAAGAAGGTCACACTGTTCAACCTTAGGATAATTTATATCTCCATCGCTTATTATTACCTCTGCTTTACTTGCTCCACCTCTTGCCTCAGGACCATAAGATTGAGACTGTATAGCGTTTTTTCCACTTTTAATTCCTGCATCTGCTAATATGATTCCTGCTAATATTAAACCTTGTCCTCCAGAACCACTTAATCTAACTTCATATTTATTTGACATAATTACTACTCCTTTTCAAATAGTTCTATAATTTTATCATATCTTGCTGTGTATTCTTCTTCTTCAGAATTAAAGAACTCACCTATTAGAATTTTACCTTCAGCTAATTCAGGCTTTTTCTTAGCTACTCTTACATCCACAGTGTCTTCTTTAAGAGATTTCATCATATCTACGGCATCTCCTTTTTTGTTCTTACGTCCGTAGTATGTTGGACAAACACTAATTCCTTCAATCAAAGAAAATCCTTTGTTATCAATACCATTTCCAATTAATTTTTCTATGATTCTTGCGTGATATGCTGTAGATCTTGCTACATATGTTGCTCCAGCAGATTTAGCTAAATCGCATAAGTCGAAAGTTTTATCAATATTTCCAAATGGTACTGTAGTTCCATAATCACCTGTAGGTGTAGTTGGTGAATACTGACCACCGGTCATACCGTATATATTATTGTTAAATACTATAGTAGTTATGTCTATATTTCTTCTACAGGCATGAATAAGATGATTTCCACCTATTGCCCGACGCCTTCGTGCACGTCCACCTCTCGGCGCGACAGTTCACGCTGAGCAGCGGGCTGCCCCGCCGCGTTCAGGCCCTACTGGACGA
>JAWOEG010000014.1:0-4359 GCA_046482875.1 Eubacteriales bacterium
TACTTCATAATTTGATTTCCGATAAATTTGATAAAGAAAAATTTTCAAGTAAATACATGCTGAAATCAGATAAGATAGAGGACTTTTCATCAAAATTAATAGAAGAATATAGTATAAAAGCAGATTCTTATAAGCAAAATATCAGCATGCTCTCAGGAGGAAACATACAAAAAGTAGTAGTTGCTAGAGAGTTTTCTGCTGAACCGACTCTTATATTAGCCAACCAACCTACAAGAGGTATAGATGTAGGAGCAGCAGAATTCATCAGGGAGAAATTAATTGAACTTAGCAGAGAGGGTAACTGCGGGGTACTATTAATTTCAGCAGATTTAAATGAGGTATTTGAGTTAAGCGATAGATTAGCTGTAATGTATAAAGGAGAATTTTCCGGAAGCTTTACAGATGTCAAAAGCTTAACAGAAGAAGAATTAGGTAAATATATGTTAGGAATTAAAAAAGATGAGGAATTGGAGGGAATAACCTATGAATAAAGATACTAAATTTAATGTCGTAAGAACAACACTTTCTATAGTTATTGCTTTAGGTATTTCCTTTATTATTATATTTTTTATTAGTGAAGAACCATTAGAAGCTATAAAGCAAATGCTTACTGGACCAATTTCCAGAAAGAGACTTTTTGGAAATGTTATAGAATTAACTATTCCTCTCATTTTTACAGGATTAGGAGTAAGTATAATGTTTTCTGCTATGCAGATTAACCTTGCTTCAGAGGGAGCTTTCCACATTGGTGGAGTTATTGCAGCTTTTGTTGCACTAAATTTACCTATGCCTGGGTTTATACATCCATATGCAGCTATACTACTAGCCGGAGCAGTAGGAGCAGTATTTACTTTTATACCGGCTATATTAAAGATTAAAACTACAGCAAACGAGATAGTTTCATCTCTAATGCTTAACTATATAGCCTTATTTTTTGCAAGCTATATACTAAACTATTATTTAAGAGATCCGGGGGCAGGGTCAGTTGCATCTTTTACACTACCTGCCAGCTCTAAACTACCTAGCATAATACCTGGAACTAATATCCATATAGGATTAGTATTTGCTCTTCTATTTACTGCAGCAGCTTATATATTTTTATATAAATCTAAAATGGGATATATGATTAGAGTTTCCGGTCAAAATGAAGATTTTGCAAAATTTTCAGGAATAGATATTGTTAAAGTAATATTAATATCACAGATTATAGGTGGTTTCATTGCCGGAATGGGTGGAGGAATTCATCTTCTAGGACTGTACAGGAGATTTACATGGACTACATTATTAGGATACGGTTGGGATGCGATTATAGTTGCAACTTTAGCTAAAAACAATCCTATCTATGTACCATTAACTGCATTTTTCTTGGCCTATATAAGAATAGGGGCAGACATCATGTCTAGATCTACAGATGTAACTCCTGAAATTGTATCTATTACTCAGGGGACTATAATAATACTAATAGTAGCTGAACAATTCTTAGCTAAATACAAACATAAATTGGTAGCTAAAGAAGCTAAGTCTTCTATAGATACGGAAGGAGTTGAATAAGATGACGGTATTTGAAATTTTAATTTCAGCAAACTTTTTAAGAGTAATTTTGAGAGTAACCACCCCAATTCTTTTTGCAACTTTAGCCGGGGCTGTTTCTTCCAGATCCGGTATATTTAACATAGCCTTAGAAGGTATAATGCTTTTATCTGCATTAATAGGGGTAATATTCAGTGCAATATTTAATAGTGCATGGCTTGGATTATTATCTGCTATATTCTTTGGATGTTTAGTCGGTTTGTTTTTAGGCTTTTTAGTATTAAAATTCAAGACTAATGATATATTAGCCGGGATTGCTATAAACCTTATGGCTGCCGGTGGTACTATATTTATGCTGTTCTTAGTATCGGGAGATAGAGGAGTGTCATCTTCAATTGACAGTTTAGTACTTCCAAATGTTAATATACCGCTAATTCAAAACATACCTTTTTTAGGAAGAGTGTTATCGGGACATAATGTATTAACTTACTTTGTTTTTATAAGTGTATTTTTGATGCATATGTTTATGTACAAAACTCCACTAGGATTAAAAATAAGAGCCGTTGGAGAGAATCCTAATGCAGCTGAATCCGTTGGTATTAACGTTCATAAAATTCAATATATAGCTTTGGGTCTAAGCGGTGTATTATCAGGATTTGGAGGAGCATTTCTATCAATGGGATATTTATCATACTTTACAACTAACATGACAGCAGGAAGAGGATTCATTGGACTAGCTGCAAATGCTATGGGTAGAAGTACACCAATAGGAGGAATGCTTGTTGCCCTACTCTTTGGTACTTCAGATGCTATGGCTAATGTATTTCAAGGAGGGATAGATATACCTAACGAGTTAATTCGGATGATTCCATATATTACGGTTATAGTGGGATTATCAGCTTTTAGCTATAGAAATATGAAGAAAAAAGAAAGAACAATTGAAAAATAAAAGGATGATTAGATGAAGAATAAAATCTTAGGATCTTTAGTTGCAGCTTGTGCTGGCGATGCTATGGGCGCTGTAACTGAGATGAGAACCAGAGAACAGATAATTAAGAAATTTAATGGATATGTGAAAGAATTTTTATTACCACCGGAAGATGTTTTCGCAAAAGGAAGAAAAGCAGGCCAGGTAACTGATGACTTCAGTATGGCCTATTTTCTTACAGAAAGTTTTATTAAGCATCAAGGAAAAATAGAAAGTGAATCTATTAAAGAAGGATTGTTAAAGTGGTCTGAAAGCGAAGAATATTTTGAAAAATTCGCTGGGCCAACAACAAAAGTAGCTCTGGAATATTTAAAAGAAGGTAAAGAATACGACTATCAGAAAGAAACAGGTATGGTTAATTATAATTCTAAAGCTACAAACGGATCTGCAATGAAGATACTACCTGTAGGATTATTCAATCCAGGCGATATAGACCAAGCTATACAAGATGCAGTTGAAGTATGCAAACCAACTCACAACAATAACTTATCTATATCAGGAGCCTGTGCTGTTGCAGCCTCTGTTGCAAAGGCACTGGAAAAGACAGCAACTCTAGATGAAGTTATAGAGGCGGGTATTTACGGTGCTGAAAAAGGTTTTGAAATAGGTACAAAAATGGGCAAAATAGCAGCAGGACCAAGTGTGTCTAAAAGAATTAAGCTGGCAGTTGAAATTGGAAAGAATACTAAAAATTTCGACGAAGCCTTGAAAGAAATATACGATACAATAGGAACAGGTATACACGTATCAGAGGCAGTGCCGGCTGTTTACGGAATTTTAGCTGCCTTTAATGGAGATACTGAAGAATGTATAATCGCAGGAGTAAATATAGGAAATGATACGGACACAGTGGCTACAATGGTAGGAGGCATAGCAGGAGCATTAAAGGGTATAGAATCCCTTCCAAAAGACTACATTAAAGTATTAAATGATGCCAACAACTACAACTTGGAGAAAACATCAGAAGAAATACTCAATATAGTAGGCAAAGAAAATGGATAGCAAAGCCTATGTAGTTTCAATGGGGACAGTATGCATAGATGATTATATTAAAACCTATGAATGGCCTAAATTAGGTGATAAAGCATTAGCTGAATTCAATGGATATCGAGTAGGGGGCATGCCCTACAATGCCGCCTGTGTTATAGCAAGTACAGGAATAAAGACATATATGTTGGATATAATAGGCAGAGAGTTTAGAGATTTGATAGTAGAAGATTTAGACAAATATAATATAGATAAGTCTCTTTGTACATACGACAATCACAAGACTATGAGAACTATAATAGTAAATACAGAAGGTGAAAGGGTAATCTTTGTATTGGATGAGGATAAAAAGCCGAAGATTTCTTTGAATAAGGAACAAATGGAAGTATTAAAAGGTGCAAGATACTTATATACCAACATACCTGAAATGATTAGAATAGCAGGTTCGAAAGAGATAGTGAAAATATTAAGGAAAGAAAAGGTAAAAATATTTTACGACATAGAAAAAACTATGTTGAAGGATGAATACAATTTAGAATATTTTATGAAAAATGCAGATATACTTTCTTTTAATGTAGAAGGTTTTAAAAAACTTATGGATAAAAAATCAGAAAAATTTATTGAAAATTTAATTGATAAGAATATTAAAATTATAATTACAAAAGGCGAGGATGGGTGTGAACTCTTGGCTAAAAATAGTAATTTTAAAATAGAAGGTAAAAAGGTAAAATCATTAGATACAACGGGCAGTGGAGCTTGGTGTGGATTGAAATCGTGGCTCAAAAAATTGGAGGTAATGAGTGGAGTTATTTTTCGATTTCAAATGAATCGCTCCTGATCTTTCTGTTTTGGAT
>JAWOEG010000020.1:0-4698 GCA_046482875.1 Eubacteriales bacterium
TTCTAATCCAAGGGATAAGAGAACAGAAGACTACGTAACAGGAAGATTCGGATAAACATTAATCCCTCTATATAATATAAAAAAAGAGTTGCTTTTTGATAAACGACTCTTTTTTAGTTGGAACCCTTTAACTATATCTACGTCTAATGGTATAATAGAAATAATAAGAAAGGGAAGTGATTATGTGATTACTTTAAAAAGTATAAGTAAATTCATATCTATATTTTTATTGCTTAGCTTTATATTTGCACCTTTAACAGGATTAGAAGTTGAAGGAGCAACAGATATTAGACTTGTGGTAGATGGTAGTGATATTACCCATCTTTCAGAACCTATTATTGTTAATGATAGAACCTTGGTTCCTATTAGATTTGTAGTTGAAGGAATAGGGGGAGAGGTTGAATGGGATGGTGAAGAGAGATCAGTAACAGCTACTAGAGGAGATTCAGAAGTTTATTTAAAAATTGACAGCTATCTATTCAGTTACAACAATGGTGAAAAACATGGCCTAAGTGATGTGGCACCGGAAATAAATAACCTTGGAAATGGTGACAGGACTTACGTACCATTAAGACTAATAACTAATGCATTTGGTATTGGAATAAAATGGGATGGTGAGAATAGGACTGTAAATATAAATTCAAATGAAACTTCAGAAGTAGAAGATTTTTTTCAAATGGATATTACCTCTCATAATGACGGAGACAATATAACAGGAGAAGAAAATATTTCAGTAGATATACCGGAAGAATTAATTAATTTTGAAAATGAACTTAGACTGATACTTATAGATAAGGGTAAAAATACCGGCTTTATAATTAACAAATCAAACACAGATGATTCTACATTAAAGTATATGCCTAAAATGTCTGAAAATGGTGATAAACTTCTAGTTGCTGCTGTGTATAAGGATGAAGAATTTTTGGCTGGAGATTTAGTAGATGTAAATATTAATATAAATCCAGAAGTATCTTTAGAGGGAGTGGAAGAAGGAAAAACATACAGTGGTCGTATAAACTTGGAAAGTGACTTAAACTTTTTTCCTAAATATGTTAGATACCAATTAAAAAATGTTGAAAGTGAGAGTATTATTCTGTCTGGAGAGCAGGATCCTTTAGGAAGTTACACCTGGACACCTACTTATGAAAATAACGGAACATATGAGATAAAGGCTATAGCATATGATGAAAATGATAATTCATATGAAAGTAATGGAATAAAGGTAAATTTCGATTTAGAAAGAGTACTGACTTTAAGAGGTGTATCAGAAGGCATGGAGATAGATGGTGCTGTTAATCTTATAGCCAATAGAAACTTTAATGTAAATGAGACCCACTATCTAATAAGAGATAAAGGGTCACAGGAAGAAAGAGTATTAAAAACAATCCCATACGGTGGATACCTATGGTTTCCAGGACCTGAGGAAGCCGGCGAATACGATTTAAAAGTTAGAGTAGAAGATACAAGAGGTAATCTTCACGATAGTCCTTGGATCGGGGTAGAAGTTCTTGGAACACCTAAGTTGATATTTAATGGAATAGGACCTAATGAAGTAGTAACAAATGAAAAAGAATTAACTTATAAAACAAATGTAGAATTGGAAGATTTAAAATTCATATTTACTGATAAAGAAAACGGTTCTCGGAGGATAATCCACAAAAATTTTAATGATGAAGAAGTTCCTACTTATAAACCTGTGGGTACAGAGACTGGGAAAATGATTGTAAAAGCCGAGGGTTTGTATAATGGAAAAATCCTAAGCACTGAAGAAGTAGATTTCAATGTATACCTTGATGAAACATATCCATCAAGACCAATAACAGAAAAAGATAAATTTAAAGATTTTGCTTCAAAATTAGCCTTAGAATCTCAAGAAAAAACAGGAATGTCTGCAGCACTACAAACGGCTCAAGCTATACTTGAAACCGGTTGGGGAAAGTACGTACCTGTTGATAAATATACAGGTAAATTTTCATATAATATGTTTGGAATAAAAGGTGAAGGTACCAATGGATCAATAATTTCAAATACCTGGGAAGTATATAATGGAGTGAGCTATAGAGTAGACGATTATTTTAGAGCTTACAACGATGAAAATGAAGCCTGGCAGGACCATAAAAATATTCTATTAAATCTAGAAAGATACAAGGTTTTTAGAGATGTAATGTATGATAGTTCTAAAGGAGCTTGGGCTGTTAAAAGAGCTGGTTACGCTACAGATCCTTTATATGCTATTAAACTTATGAATATTATTGAAACCAACAATTTACAGGAGTTGGATAAATTAGAAATTTAAAACAATAAGCTGAAAAAATGTTTCAAACTTATAAATGGATGGTAAAAGATTATTCTGGGACATAAAAATCTCATTATATCTTTTGCCTTTTTTTAAATTTTTCCAAAAAATTTCTTTTCTGCATTCAGGCTATTACTCATAATTATTTCTCCTCAATTTACTATTCAATATAGAAGTGTTTATCTAATCTATTTTTCAAATCAAAAAGATTATTGTACTGAATCATTTCATATTCTTCTAAATATTCCTCATAATTAGAATCATCTTCGTAACTAAAAACTTTGCCTTCACTATTAAAATAAAAATTTGCAAGTACAACAGGAAGTTTTTCCTGTAGATTTAATAAATATCTATTATAATTTGTTACATTCAATCCGGCTGTATCGAGAAGTAAAGAAGAAAGATAATTACTTGAGATATTATCAATATATTTTTCATCAATATCATAGTTACTCCAAATTGTAAAAGGCACCTGATATAATTTCGATTTTTCTTCTAGAGTTAACTCTGCTACAGGCTTCCCATACAAATTCTCTAAAAAGGCATTATTAAGCATTGGTTGATGATCACCAAATACCAGAATTAATGTATCTTCCTCTACATTTTCGAAATAATCTATTAGATATTTTAAGGCAGAATCTGATTCTTTCATAAGAGATAAAAATACATTAACATCTTCCTGTGCATCAAAGGAAGTTACTTTTATAGGATTATTAAATTCATATCCTGTATCTACATATCCACCGTGATTTTGCATAGTAATATTAAATATAAAGAATGATTTGTCTTTATCTCTGCCTTCATATAATTCTACTACCTTCTTGTAATTCTCCAAGTCACTGATATTTCCCCTTACGGTTTCCGGGTCATCAAAGCTTTCCATAGTAATAAAATCATCAAACCCAAAATCAGAATAAACGCTAACCCTATTATAACTGGTTTTTTTATATGGATGCATTGCTAAAGCTTGGTAGTTCTGATCTTTAAGAGTAGAAACAAGTGAAGGCGTTTCAGAATTTATATACTGTACATAAGGATTAGTACCTCTTAAGAAAGCCATTGTATTTCCAGTTAAAAATTCAAATTCTGTAAATCCTGTACCGGAACCTCTTACCGGGGATGTAGATAGGATACCTTTAATAGTATTATCTTTTAAACTCCTATAATAAGGTATATAATCCTCATTAGTTTCAAAATCTCCTATAATATTAAGATCGGAAAAAGCTTCATTCATAACCACAATAATATTAGGCTTCTTTGGTAATTTATTTGTATCATTATCATTATTATTATTTCTTGAAAGTATTTCCTCTACATCCTGTATAGAATAATTATCAATATTTACACTTAATGATTTTTTGAAATCATAGATGAAACTGGAAAGATATCCGTATTTTTCAAATTTCATTGAAGGATCCCAGTGAGCATGGGAGGTGTCTTGTAAATAAAAACCTGAATTATATACGAAACTGTTAATTCCTAATAAAACAATTAATATAAGCAGAGACTTTACAATTTCATTATTTTGTTTGTTGGATTTTTTTTCAGGTACAAACATCATAACAAACATAATTGAGATGAAAATAATCATACTTAAAGCAAATTCAAAATTTAAATTAAATTCATAGGCACCAGAAACGTTAAAAGCAGTATTTATAGACAGTAAATCGTTAAAAACAATAGGAATACCTTTAAAATCAATAACAAAATAATTTGCTATTGCAATAAAATATATTAACATTAATGAAATGGTAGATGTTAATTTAATCCTTCTAAATATTATATAAAAAAAGACGTGAATAATTTCGTATAGTAAAAAATTTATAAAAATAAAATCTAGGTCTACAGAATCAAAAGTACTCAAGTTTAATGATTCCATAATAATAAATCCTACTGCGGGAGATATGAAAAATAAATACCCGTAGGATAGTTTCGTTTTGTTTTTTAATTGCCTTAGAGCAGGTAATACATAGTCTTTTAGCTTAGTTAATATATATTCTTTGAACTTAGAAATTTTTGTTGAAATTAGAAGAGATACTACAACTCCTAAAAATAAATACTCAAAGAAATATGAGTAGTAAATTAATGTTATAAAATCCATGTAAGAATATTTTTCATATAAAAATACAGAAAAAAATAAAAGTATGATAGCTGTAGCTAAGATTCTCAGAATTATTATCAATATATATCTATTATTTATTTTTTTATTATCTTTGTTAAAAAAATCCATTAATATATTAAAGTTTAAAAAAAGATATAATAATGAGAAAGTTATAATTGTAATTTTAAGAAAAAGTTTAAGATTTTCTTGAACACCAATAAAAATATTGTTTCTAGAAAAGAGATAAAAAATCAAACAACTAAAAACAAAACCTAGTAAAACAGACGATAGTCCAAGAATT
>JAWOEG010000050.1:0-3160 GCA_046482875.1 Eubacteriales bacterium
GGATCCAGCTCGTCCTCTTCAAAAATATTGCTAAGATGGAGGTTGATGTTGGGCACGCTCGTTTGAAACAACTCTGCCATACCCCGTTGCGTCAGTCACACGGTTTCATTCTGGAGGCACGGCGGAACGTGTTGCTCTAAATAATATATCTTCTCTAAATTTATCTCCTATAAACTGCATTCCTATAGGAAGTCCATCTTTACTAAATCCAGCGGGTACTGATACTGCGGGTATTCCTGCTAAGTTAATATTCACCGTAAAAGTATCTGAAAGGTACATTTCCATAGGATTACTTCTTTTTTCTCCTAATTTAAAAGGCAGCACCGGTAAAGTAGGAGATACAACAACGTCGTATTTTTTAAAAGCATCATCGAAAAGTTTTTCTACTTTTTTCCTAAATATCATAGCTCTTTTATAGTATGCATCGTAATATCCGGAAGATAAAGCATAGGTTCCAAGCATTATTCTTCTTTTTACTTCTTCTCCAAAACCTTCCGTTCTGGATTTAACTATGAGTTCTTGGAAACTTTTGTATTCGTCTGTTCTTACACCGTATCTGACTCCATCATATCTTCCAAGGTTTGAACTAGCCTCTGCAGAAGAAATTATATAGTATGCAGAAAGTCCAGTGTCTGTAATAGGAAGGCTAAATCTTTCTACATTAGCTCCTAGTTTTTCCAGTATTTTTATGTTATCTTCTACTTTTTCTTTAATTTCTTTATCTATACCGTGAGCAAAAAATTCTTCCGGCACTCCTACTTTTAAGCCTTTTACTCCTTTTTTTATTTCTTCAAAATAATCCGGCATTTTCATATCTTTTGAAGTACTATCTTTTTCATCAAATCCCTGTACACCTTCCAATCCATATATACAATCTTCTACAGATTTACCAAAGGGTCCAATCTGATCTAAAGATGATGCAAGGGCAATAAGTCCGTATCTAGAAACCAGTCCATAGGTAGGTTTAAGGCCTACTACTCCACAAAAAGATGCAGGAATACGTACGGAGCCACCTGTATCCGATCCATAGGAAATAGGTGCAAAACCTGCTGAAACAGCTGCTGCAGATCCACCTGATGAGCCGCCAGGTACTCTTTCTAAATCCCAGGGGTTTTTTGTGTCAAAAAAAGCTGAATTTTCTGTTGATGAACCCATAGCAAATTCATCCATATTTAATTTTCCTAGAATTATTCCACCTTTTTCTTTTATTTTTACTACTGCTCCAGCATCGTAGGGAGGTATAAAGTCTTCAAGTATTTTAGAAGAGCAGGTGGTTTTCAAACCTTTTGTAGCCATATTGTCTTTAAGACCTATAGGAATACCTTCCAACATTCTAAGTTTTTCACCAGAGGCTATTTTTTTATCAGTTTCTTCAGCTTCTTTAACCGCTTCCTCTTCTCTAAGAGTTACAAAGGCTTTAATATTTTCATCTTCTTTTTTTATCTTATCAAAATATTCTTTTACTATCTCTACTGTAGAAAATTTCTTTTCTTCCAGTCCTTTTTTTATTTCTTTAACACTATACATAATCCACCTCTCAATCTACGACTTTTGGAATTTCAATGCAGTTGTCTCTCATTTTCTTTACATTTGAAAAAAGTTTTTCTCTATTATCAAAATCCACTACTTCATCTTTTCTTGTTCTTAGGGATTTTTCATCAAAGGAGTACATTTCATATCCTTCAAGATTTTCTTCCTCTAAATTTTCAAAATGCTCAAGAATACTTTCAAATTCTTTTAACAATTTATCCATTTCATTTTGACTGAATTCTAAATTTGCCAGTTTGGCTATATATTTTACTTCTTCTCTACTTACTTTCATAATTTCCTCCTATGGTTTAATCCTATTTATATCTCTTGGGAACAGAGTTGCTTCTCTAATGTTCTCCAGTTTTAACAACATCATTGTAAGTCTTTCTAAGCCTATTGCCAGACCTCCATGAGGTGGCATTCCATATTTAAAGGTATCCAAATAAAAATCCATGTTTTCAGGTTTTATTCCTTCTTCAACTATTCGCTCTTTAAGAAAACTATAATTGTGAATTCTCTGACCACCAGTTGTAATTTCTAGCCCTCTAAAAATTAGGTCAAAACTTTTAGTTTTCTCAGTATTGTTTTCTTTAGGCATAGTGTACAAAGGCCTTTTTGACTTAGGATAATCCGTTAAAAATATAAATTCACTTCCGTATTTTTCCTTTACATATTTACATATTAACTTTTCACCTTCTCCGTCTATGTTTCCGTCAGGAGATTTTTTGCCGTATTTTTCTATAAGTATATCTTGAGCTTCTTCTAAAGGTATTCTTGGTATTTTATCTATCTTTGGTAATTCTACCTTTAGTATATCAAGTTCTTCCTTATATTCCGACTCTAATTTATGTACTATATGCTTCATCATTTTTTCTTCCAAATCCATTATATCATGCTCATCGGAAATAAAACCCATTTCTAAGTCCAAACTCATATATTCATTTAAGTGTCTCCAGGTGCTGTGAAGCTCTGCTCGGTAGGCTGCTCCTATTTCAAAAACTCTTTCCATTCCAGAACCAACCATCATCTGCTTATAAAATTGAGGACTCTGTGCCAAAAAAGCTCTTTGACCAAAGTAATCTACAGTAAAAACTTCTGAACCACCTTCTGTTTCACTTCCAATGATCTTAGGTGTATGTATTTCAGAAAATCCTTCTTCACTTAAAAATTCTCTGAATCCTTCAACAATTCCCTGCTGAATTTTGAATACACTTCTTTTATCTCTTCTTCTCAAAGTTATAGTTCTATAATCCAGCTGTTTTTCTAAGGATGAATCTATTTTTCTACCGTTTATGGAAAAGGGAAGCAAGTCGTATTCTCCTTCCCCTAATATCTCTAGACCATCTACACGAACTTCAATCCCTTCTGGGGCTTTATCGTTAAAAACCAAAGTTCCCACTACCTCTACAGATATTTCAAGCTTTAACTTTTCCAGAATTTCTTCATCTTCTACTATCATCTGAACAAATCCACTTCTATCTCTTAATGTTACGAAAGAAAAGTTCAAGGAAAGTCGTTATCTCCCCCGTAGCCGATAAAAAGCCGTGGATCGAGATCCGCGACGTGCATTTTGCCCGCGGAGATCGAAAGATCTTTGATGGGGTGGATATCACCATTCCCCAGGGGCAGG
>JAWOEG010000036.1:0-42755 GCA_046482875.1 Eubacteriales bacterium
AATATGAATGCACTGTTTGCGGTTATATTTACGACCCAGCTGAAGGAGATCCTGATAATGGAGTAGATCCAGGAACTTCTTTCGAAGATTTACCAGATGATTGGGTATGCCCATTATGTGGAGTAGGAAAAGAAGATTTTGAAGCTGTATAAAGATATTAGGAGTTAGGGAAACCTAACTCCTTTTAGTTATTCTACTTTTTTATTTATAATTCTATTTGTTTTTTTTCTATCTATTCTTTCTAATATAATCATTGCGAAAGAAGCAATTAAAACTATCGAAGCTGCAAATTTCCAGGAAAATTCAAAACTGGTGTATTCCAGGACATACCCCATAACTAAGGGTCCAACACTAAAGCCTGCCCCCATTATTATTGGAAGAACAGAACTCATTCTGCCTCTATGAGAAGAGGGAGTATGATTCATAATAAAAGGCATTACAGAAATAGCTTCTAATATTTCACCTAATGTAAATATAAAAACAGATAAATAAAATACCCATTTATAGGATATAAAACCTAAAATACCAAATCCTAAAACGAATAAAAATCCTGAGAATACCACTCTCCTTAGATTACTAAATCTAGTAAACATGCTCGTCAACACTGGGGTGAAAAACACTACGGTAAAGGCATTTATAGAACCTATAGAACCGTAAATAAGAGAACCTTCCTCAACACCGAAATTAAAAGTTGCATGCATAGGCATGAGAAAAGACCACTGACTGTAAACAAACCTATATCCAAAAATACCTAATGCAAAATAAATTAAAATAGGTCTGTTGAAAAGGACTTTAATAATTGAACCTTCGAAAGCGGCTTCCATATCACTTCTTTCACTGCTATCAATTATGGTTTCTTCTTTTTCCGATGGATCATAAGTTTCTCTAATAAAAATCGCAATTAAGGCTAATGCAATAAAAGCTGTTACAGCATCAATCAAGAACATTAGGTTTAGATGGTGTGCAAATAACCTGCCTGCAAAAATCATAGCAAATCCAAAACCCAAATTAAATCCTAAATAAAGTAATGAATATGCACCTTCCCTATCTTTTTCAGAAGTTATATCTCCAATCATAGCATCGTGAGAGGGACCGGCAATACCAAAAAAGACACTGGCGCTTATGAGCACGTAGACCATTTCAATAGAAGGTTCCATAAAATAACATATTACATAGCTGAACATACCTAAGGTTTGAAAGATAAGAAGGAGTTTTTTTCTGCCGAATTTATCAGCTAGATTACCACCTAAAAGGCTGGCAGGTGCATAAAGCAAACCTCCTAGGGCTGTAAATAAACCTACTTCAGATTCAGGTAAACCAATTTTTTCTCTTAAAATAAGAGTCATAAATGGAAAGATTAAAGCGCCTATTGCATTTACAAATCTTGAGATGAAAAGTATATATACCTCTCTTCTCAATCCTTTATAAGGTTGAATAATTTTTTTGAAATATTCCATGATAACTCCTGAGTATAATTAGTATGATTCCACTCTTATTTTATAACATAAGGTAACATTAATAAATAAAAAAACATTATTTAATCAAAATTTAATAAATTTATTAAAAATATTATAAATAAATGATACGATATTAATATAATCTTTCTAATATTAATTTTAGTGTATTTAGTAAGACTTAGAATAATTATAAAAAAAAAAGGTATATATTAACTATAGAGATTAAACGGAGGTAGAAACTATGAAAAATTACACATTGAATGGTTATGCTGTTTATGATTATATAATATCAGGAGCAAAAAAAATAATACAAAATGAAAAACAGTTAAATGAAATCAATGTATTCCCAGTAGCGGATGGAGATACTGGAAGTAATTTAGCATTTACAATGAATCATATTATTAGAAATGCTAAAAAGAGTGAAGATGTTTCCGTTACATTAGATTCGATATCAGCAGCAGCGGTAGATGCATCTTTTGGAAATTCTGGGACTATATTTGCAAAATACTTATATGGATTATCTTTAGAAAACAAAGATAAAAAAAATATATCCGTTAAAGAATTTATAAATGGTCTTCACAGGGCAGTAAATTATGCTTATGATTCTATTTCTATGCCTAAAGAAGGGACCATACTTACAGTAATGAAAGAATGGACGGGATATCTTAACAAAAATGAGCACAAACATAATGAATTTGAAAACTTGCTGGAATCCTCCATAGATTATTCCTATAATGTGTTGGACAATACAAAAAATTTGCTGGATGTCCTTAAAGAAGCAGATGTTGTTGATGCAGGAGCCAAAGGATTTGTATGTTTTGTAGAGGGAATACTGGATCATGTTAGATTCGGTAAAGGAAAGAAAAATATAATATCAAGAATTGAACAGGTAGATTTTGATAAAATAGATCATCTTAGTGGAAAAATGGAATTTAATTTTTGCAGCGAATTTACCATTGAGAATCTAAAAATAAAACGTAAAGAGCTTATAAAGACTTTGAATAAGTACGGTGATTCAGCAATCGTCAATATTTACAAAAATAAGGCAAAGATTCATTTACATACAAATGAACCGCAAAAAGTAATGCTTAAACTAATCAAACTAGGAAGAGTAGTTGAAAGTAAAGTTGATGATATGTCCATACAATATGATATAGTTCATAAAAAAAGAAAAAAAATAGGACTGATAACAGATTCTATTGCAGACATACCCAAAAAACTTGTAAAAAATAATATGATCACTGTAATACCTATACAATTATTAAGTGAAGGCACTGTATATCTAGATAGGATAACAGTTGATGGAGAGACTGTATATGAAATACTTGACAATGTAGAAAATTATCCTACTTCATCCCAACCTAGCGAAACAAACATAGAAAGAACCTTTGAGTTTTTACTTAATTACTATGAAGAAATAGTTGGAGTATTCGTTTCAGATAAAATGAGCGGTACATTTTCAAAAATAACTAAGGTAGTAGAGAAACTTGAGGAAAAAGATAAAATCTTACTTGTAAATTCTAAGCTAAATTCAGGTGGAGAAGGTCTAGTGGTAAAAAAGGCTGCAGAATATATTCAGGAGGGTCTTACTCTTGAAAACATTAAAGAAAAATTAGAAGAAGATGTAAAGAAGACAAAAATATATGTAAAAATTCCAGATTTAAATTATGCAGTTAGAAGCGGTAGAGTTCCTAAGGTTGTTGGTAGTTTTGCCTCATTAGTAGGACTTCAACCTATAATTTCTATAGATCAAGAAGGAAAGGGCTCAGTAACTGGAAAAAGAAATTTAGCAAAGATAGTACAAAAAGAAAATGAAAAAAAAGGAATAGTTGAATATTCGATTATTCACACAAAAAGCTTGAAAAACGCAGAAAAACTTGCAGAAGATTTAGAAAAAATAATTGGAAATCCACCACTATATATTGAAAATGTTTCGGCTGTTGTCAGTGCTTTTATTGGCAAAGGTGCATATGGTGTAGCATTTAAGGAGGCGTAGAATGAATACTTTAATTTTAGGAGCAGCAACTATATTCATATATTTTTTATTATTTTTTATAGCAGGACAAATTTTAAAAAACAACTCTATAGTTGATATTGGTTGGGGTTTTGGATTTGTTATAGTATCTTTTGTTATGATTATTAATAATTTTAGTGTAGAAAGGTTGTTGATTACAGCAATGGTATCCCTTTGGGGATTAAGATTATTTTATCATATTTTAAAGAGAAATCTGGGAAAAGAAGAGGATTTTAGATATCAAGACATGAGAAAAAGATGGGGTAAAAAACAGGTCATAAACGCTTTTTTTAAGGTTTATATGATTCAAGGAGTTTTTATGTTTCTTATATCTATGACTGTATTAACTTACGGAGATAGTATTAATAACATTTTGTTAGTTTTATTAGGTGTTATAGTATTTATATTAGGATTTTACTTTGAATCAGTTGGAGACAAACAGCTTAAAGAATTCAAGTCAAATCCTGAAAACAAGGGAAAGCTTATGGATAAGGGATTATGGAAACATACAAGACATCCCAATTATTTTGGAGAAGCTGTACTTTGGTGGGGGATATATATTACTGGATTAGGATTCGGTGCACCATTTTGGGCCGTAATTAGCCCTTTAACTATAACATATCTTGTAAGGTATGTTTCAGGGGTCCCTTTATTAGAAGAAAAATATAAAGATAGAGAAGATTTTAAAGAATATAAAAAGAGAACTCCTATATTTATTCCTTTTGTTAAACCAAAAGACGCTTAGGGTGTTTTGGTTTTAAATTAAAATGTGAGATTAAGACTTTAAAAAATAGTTTAAAAGTAAGGATTATCGGTTAAAACTGATAATCTTTTTTATGTATAGTGGGTAGTAATTATTAAAATAGAAAGATAATTTTTTTTATTTATAAAAAATTCTTGACATACCAGTGCACAACCTGTATACTGGTTTATAAGTTACCGGTACACAACCTGTATACTGGTATAACAAATTATGAATTGGAGTTGATTAATGTGTCAAAAAAATATAAAAGCAAATCAGATGAAGCTTATGAAATTATAAAGCACAAAATTCTAAGCAATGAACTTAAAGATGGTGAAGTTATTTCTGAAAATCTCTTTGCAGAAGAACTAAATATAAGTAGAACTCCTGTGAGAAGTGCATTTCAAAGACTTGTAATGGAAGGATTTATTAAAATTTACCCATCAAGAGGAGCAATTGTACAAGAAATGTCACTTGAAGAATCTAGAGAAATATATGATTTAAGACTAGCCATTGAAACATTTATTATTAAAAAAATCTTTAATAATATTACTCAAGAAGATATAGAAAATCTGAAATTAATTATAAGAAAACAAGAAGAAGCTTTTAATGAGGGAGAAGCTAAAAGTTATATAGAGAGTATGAAGTATGATATGAAGTTTCATTCTTACTTTTTAACTATTTATAAAAATGAAAAGATAAATCAGATATTTAAATCATATATGGAGAAAATGACTTCTTTTGGATATATAGCTCTTATTAAACCTGGACGTATGAACGCAACATTAGAAGAACATAAAAAAATAATCGATTGTATAGAAAAAAAAGATCTTAATTCTGCAGTTGAAAGTCTTGAATTTCATCTTGAAAATGGAAAAAGCAATGCTTTTCGTTAAAATTTAATCAGTGAAACTTAAATTTTTTATAAGAAAAAATTCATATTTGGGGGTGAAAATTTAGCAATTTAAAAATATATGTTTTGAAAACGTTTTGAAAATAAAATTTTGGAGGGAAATCATGAAAAAAAGAAAGAATCTTGTTTTATTACTTATTCTTGTATTAGTTTTAACATCAATGTTTGCTACTGGAT
Source organism: Eubacteriales bacterium (assembly GCA_046482875.1). GTDB lineage: Bacteria > Bacillota > Clostridia > Tissierellales > Dethiosulfatibacteraceae > UBA8670. Next base: position 5,304 of record JAWOEG010000036.1, read on the forward strand.
GTAGTGCTGAAGCAGAAAAAAAAGAGGTTAAAAATTTAAAATTTGGTATTGCAGTTTCTGAGAATTCAACTTGGTATGAGGGTGCTTTGAAATTCGGAGACTTAATAGAAGAAAAAACAGAAGGAAGATATGTAGTAGAAATATATCCAAGTGACCAACTTTCATCTGGAAATATAATCAAAGGTCTTGAATCTGTTCAAATGGGAGCAACAGATATAGACATGCGGTCATCTATTATTTATTCAACTATAGATCCTAATTTTTCTGTTCCTTTGATGCCTTGGTTAGTACCTTCTTATGAAAAAGCAGATGCGGCACTAGAAGGAAAAGGCGGAGAAATGTTATTTGAACTACTTAGAGAAAATGGAGTTGAACCCCTTGCTTTTGGAGAATCAGGGTATAGACAAATAACAAATAATGAAAAACCTATTAAAAGTGTAGAAGATATGAATAATCTTAAAATTCGTGTACCGTCTATGAAAATGTTTATATCATTGTTTACTAACTTAGGAGCTGACCCTACTTCAATTAACTTTGGAGAACTATTCGCAGCATTACAACAAGGAACTGTTGATGGACAAGAAAATCCACCTGATGTAATTGCTTCAGCAAAAATTCAAGAAGTACAAGATTATATGACAATATGGAATGCTTCTTATGATCCAATAATTATGGTAGCAAGTCAAGACATATGGGAATCTCTTAATGATGCAGATAAGGTTATATTTAGAGAATCAGCAACTGAAGCTATGGCATATCAAAAAGAACTAGCTAGGGCAAAAAATAGTGAATTGGTAGAAGAATTTAGAGAGAAAATGGAAATAACTGAATTAACAGAAGAACAAATGAACGAATTTCGTGAAGCAGCACAACCTGTTTATGATGAATATGAAGAAATTGTAGGAACCGAAATATTAGAAGCATTTGGATATTAAAATAAGCATTTAGAATTATATATTTTAGGAATACATTATGATAAAAAATGTATTCCTAATTACAAAAATCTTTATCAGTTTAGGAGTGTTAATATTGAAAAAACTTGATTATATAGAAGAATTTTTATTAGTTTTATCTTTATCAATTATGGTTGTTATAAATTTTGGAAATGTTGTTTCAAGATATATACTACACAAATCTTGGTCCTTTTCAGAAGAAATAATGGTGTATCTTTTTGTATATAGTACTTTTATTGGAGCATCAGTTGCATTTAAAAGAGGCTCTCACTTAGGTGTAACATGGCTTAGTGAAAAATTACCTGAAAAGGGCAGAAAAATCCTGCTTGTTTTTTCAGCAATAACGACATTAGCTCTAATGATAATTTTGTTAAAATTTGGTGTGCAAATGGTTAGAAACCAAATTATGTATAACCAAACTACACCAGCATTAGGTATGCCGGAATGGATTAGTGGTATTAGTATGCCAATTGGTGCTGTTTTAATAGGTTTACGAGTATTACAGAATACTTATATTGCTATTAAGTCTTAATGATTAATTTTATTTTAATATAATGAGGAGAATATTATGATTAGTTGGGTATTATTTATACTTTTTTTTATTTTTTTATTTTTAGGTGTTCCTATTGCTATTTCCCTGGGAGTATCCACAGTTATAGTAGCAATGTTATATGAATTTCCAATAGAAATGTTTCCTATTGTTATGTATGCTTCATCAGCAAAATTTACACTTCTAGCGATACCTTTCTTCATTCTTGCTGGAATTATAATGGAATTTGCAGGAATTTCAAAAAGGTTAATAAAATTTGCTAATGTTATGGTTGGTCATTTGCACGGAGGATTAGCAATTGTAACCGTTATAGTAGCTTGTTTTTTTGCAGCTATTTCTGGTTCTGGACCTGCTACAGTAGCAGCTCTTGGAACAATACTTATACCTGCAATGAACGAAAAGGGTTATGATAAGGGTTTCTCCTCAGCATTACTTGCTAGTGCTGGAAATGTTGGAATTATTATACCTCCTAGTATAGCCTTCGTAGTTTTTGGAGTTTTAGCTGAAGTATCAATTACTAAACTATTTATAGCTGGGATTATTCCTGGATTATTATTAGGTCTTGGTTTGATTATTATGAGTTTATTTCTTCTAAGGAAAGAAAAGAATTTAGTGAAAACTCAAAAAAGTAATTTTAAAGAAGTACTTCTTGCTTTTAAAGATGCTTTTTGGGGACTTATGACACCTATAATAATATTAGGTGGTATATATGGAGGATTTGTTACTCCAACGGAAGCAGCAGGTGTTGCAGTAGTGTATGGATTAATTGTTGGATTCTTTATTTACAAAGAAATAAAAATAAAAGACATATGGAAAATAATGGTCGCTGCTTCAGTATCTTCTGCTGTAGTTATGTTTATTATAGCAAATGCCAGTGTTTTTGCATGGCTTTTGACGACTGGCAGAATTGGTAGTAGTATAGCACAAGCTTTAATTGCTATGAATACAAATAAATATGTTTTACTTCTACTTATGAATGTTATGTTTTTAATTGCAGGATGTTTTTTGGATGCTGCTTCAGCATATTATATATTTGTCCCAATTTTACTTCCAATAATATATAAAATGGGAATAGATCCTATTTTATTAGGTGTGTTTATGACTATGAATTTGGCCATAGGGATGGCTACTCCACCTGTAGGATTAAATCTATTTGTTGCTTGCAACATATCAGGCGTAACACTCAATGAGATTTCAAGAAAAGTACTTCCTTTTCTTTTAGTAAGTATAATCGTATTAATGTTAGTAACATATATTCCAGCAATTTCATTGTTTTTACCAAACTTACTAGGACTTTAATATTTTAAATATGCTTAAAATACATTTTAATTTGGAGGATAATAATGCAATTAACAATATTAGTAGATAATTATTGTAATAGAAGTGATTTATTGGCTGAATATGGATTCAGCGTACATATTAAATCTGATAACAATAAAGAAATACTTATGGATACTGGACAAGGAAGAGTTTTATATTCAAATGCTTATGTTATGGGCATAAACTTAAATAATATAGATCATATTGTTTTCAGTCATGGACACTTTGATCATATTTGGGGAGCACCGAAATTACTTGAAAAAACAGGCGATGTTCCTGTATGGGCTCATCCAGATTTTGATAAAGCAAAGTATAGAAAAAAAACAAATAAAGCACAATATATTGGTAGTTATATTAAAAAAGAGGATTTGAATTTTCATGCTGTAAAAGGAACCACTTTAATTACTGAAAATATATGGGGTATTGAAGTTCCTTATAATAAAAGGAATCAAGACTATACGCCTACTACAGAACATTTAAAAGTTCTTGTCGATGATAAATGGGAAGAAGACACTTTCCCAGATGATATTTCTTTAGTAATAAATGGAGAATATGGGTATAGTGTTATTTTAGGTTGTGCACATGCTGGAGTAGCAAATATTCTAGAAGAAATTTCAAATAAATTTAAAACAAATAAATTCTACTCAGTAATTGGAGGAATGCATATGAAGGGACAATCTGAAGATTATGTAAAAAGAGTTGTAGATAAGATTACAAAAGATTATGAAGTAGAACTATGGGTACCAACACACTGCACTGGATTTAAAGCAGCTGCACTTTTAGATTCAAAAGTTAGAAATGTTGATCTAGGAGGAACAGGTACAGTAATTAAATTATAAGAAGAATTTAATTATCTTATTTATTTAGAAAAACTAAAAATTGAACAGAACGTGATTTTGTTATTTAACTAAATATATTTATTATAAATATTCTTAATATAATAATCATAAGGGAATAATATAGAAAAAAGATATAATTATAGCTGCTGATATTTTTATTAGCAGTTTTTGAATTATAATTTAAACTTCAATTTATATTTTCTAAGCTCTTCAATAACAGAATCCAAATAGCTTACTAAAATTATAAAATGGCCTAACACAATAAAATCATAAGATCTAGAAACTACAAATTTAAAATTTTTAGGAGAAATAGGTCAAGTATTAATATACTAAGAAAGACGCTTAGGGTGTTTTTGGAATATTAATCGCAATTATTTTCTTTGATATTATAAAAAAATGTTATAAAATAATAGGAGTCGGGGTATAATATAAGAGAACTCAAAAAAATTATGGAGGTATTTAGATGTCAAAAATTAAAGGAACAAAAACTGAACAAAATCTACTAAAATCATTTGCTGGAGAATCCCAAGCAAAGATGAGATATGATTTATTTGCTGAAAAAGCCGAAAAAGAAGGTTATGAGCAAATAGCTTCACTGTTCAGAGAAACAGGTATAAACGAAAAAGAACATGCTAATGTATTTTTTAGTTTTCTTGATAGAGGAGAAGGCTTAGAAATTACTGCAGCATATCCTTCAGGTGTAATAGGAACTACTGAAGAAAACCTTAAGGCAGCAGCAATGGGAGAAAATGAAGAGCATACTGAACTTTATCCTGAATTTGCAAGAGTAGCTGAAGAAGAAGGATTTAAAAAAGTAGCAACAGCTTATAAATTAATTTCTAAAGTTGAAGAAGAGCATGAAAAGAGATACTTAAAGTTACTGGAAAATGTTCAAAAAGAAAAAGTATTCAAAAGACAAGAAGGGGCTAGATGGAAGTGTAGAGCTTGTGGATATGTACATGAAGGCGAAGAAGCACTAAAAAAATGTCCTGTATGTTCAAAACCTTTAGCATACTTTGAAATCAAAGAAAGTAACTACTAATAAAAAAGCAAATTGTTTTAAAAACTTTAAAAACAGTAGGGATTGTGATATGGGTCAGTTCATTTCCCTGCTGTTTTTATTGGATAAGATTAAGAGGTCATTTTTAAGTTAAAAACCGGATTAACATTATCAAATCTAGTCTTTTATTTGAAAATAAATCTTATAAAGTTTATTATATAAATAATGAAAATTTAAAATACCAATTAAAATTTTAAAGGAGGAAAAATTTGAGACTTATTTCGTGGAATATTGATTCATTAAATGCGGCCTTAACAAGTGATTCGAACAGGGCAGTTTTATCAAGAAAGGTAATTGATACAATTTTAGATAAGAATCCAGATGTAATTGCTTTACAGGAGACAAAATTACCATACAGTGGACCAAGCAAGAAACACATCAAACTTTTAGGGGAGTACTTTAAAGGCTATTCTTATGTATGGAGAACTTCTCAGGAGCCGGCTAGAAAAAGTTATGCAGGGACTATGTTTTTATATAAAGAAAAATACTCTCCTGAAGTTTCTTATCCTGAAATTAAGGCGCCAGATACTATGGATTTGGAAGGAAGAATCATTACTTTAGATTTTGGAGAGTTTTATCTTACTCAGGTATATACTCCAAATGCAGGAAACGGTCTAAAAAGGTTGAAAGAAAGACAAGTTTGGGATGAAAAGTATGGTGAGTATCTTAAAAGCTTAGACAAAGAGAAGCCTGTTCTAGCGACAGGAGACTATAATGTTGCTCACAAAGAGATAGACTTAGCTCATCCGAACAATAATAGAGAAACAGCTGGTTTCACAGATGAAGAGCGTGATGGCTTTACGAACCTATTAAATAAAGGATTTACAGATACCTTCAGGTATATTAATGGCGATGTTACAGGTGTATATTCCTGGTGGGCACAAAGGGTAAAAACAAGCAAAATTAACAATTCAGGCTGGAGAATTGACTATTGGTTGGTTAGTGAAAGAATAGCAGAAAAAGTTGTAAAATCAGAAATGTTAGATTCTGGAAAAAGACAGGACCATACGCCAATATTACTGGAAATAAACTTATAAAAAAATATGATGGAACATTAAATATATATTTTAGTTATTATGGAAGTACGGTATATTCTTTTTTTCATGCAGTAAATTAACGCTATAATTGAAAAGCATTAAGTAGAGAGTTTTACTTAAATATGGTATTATATATAATATATAGATGATTTTCTTATGAAAGAGGTATGAAAAATGAGAGATAAAATAAGTACTATAACACACTTTGTTGGAGCGATACTTTCAGTTTTTGGATTGATTTATTTAATATATAAAGGAACAAAAGTACATAGTTCTTCATATTTGGCAGCAAGTTTAGTATTTGGGATAAGTATGATATTGCTTTATTCTGCGAGCACAACCTATCACTGGGTGAGAGTAAAGGATAAAACTTTAGAAATTTTTAGAAAAATTGATCATATGATGATTTTTGTACTTATAGCAGGAACCTATACTCCAATATGTATAGTAGCTTTAGGTGGAGTTTTTGGATATGCTCTATTAGCAATAGTATGGACTATTGCTATTGTAGGGATAATATTGAAAGCTCTTTGGAAGGATATGCCTAGGAAGGTAACGACGGCTATTTATATATCTATGGGTTGGTTTTCAGTTGTAGCCTTGTACCATTTAACCAAAAGTTTACCTCTTCAAGGATTAATATTTTTAATTCTCGGAGGCATTGCATATACTATAGGTGGAGTAATCTACGGTGGAAAATTCAAAATTTTCAACTTTAAAAACTTTGGGTTTCACGAAGTTTTCCACCTGTTTGTCCTTGGAGGTAGTTTCTTCCATTATATGATGGTTGTGACCTTAATTTGAAGCAAATAGAGGCAGGTCTCATACAACCTGACTTCCAAGAATCCGACTGAAAGGAAGGATGATTGGCAAAGAAGTCTGTGAGAAATATAAAATAAATAATAATAAAAAATGCTATTATTTCTAATGTAGTCTCATTTAATAGCATTTTTATTAAAGCTTTTTTATTTTCCGTACAATTCCACAATCTTTCTAATTACAAGAACAGCCTTTTCCATTGATTCTAATGGAATATATTCGTACTTGCCGTGGAAGTTATGTCCTCCTGTGAAAATATTTGGTGTTGGAAGACCCATGTAGGATAATTTTGATCCATCTGTTCCACCTCTAACAGGACTTATATTAGGTTTAATTCCTAATTCTACCATAGCTTTTTTAGCAGTTTCGACAATATGGTAAACTGGTTCGATTTTTTCCTTCATATTTTTATACTGATCTTCCATTTCTAGGGTGATTCTATCATCGTATTTATAATTCATAAATTCAACAGATTTTTTAAATAATTCTTTTTTTTCCTCAAAATCACTTGTATCATGGTCTCTAATTATATATTTCATTACAGTTTCTTCAACATTTCCCTCTGTTTCTAAAAGGTGATAAAAGCCTTCATATCCCTCAGTATACTCAGGTTTTTCATTAATTGGAAGTAGATTGTTAAATTCAAAACCTATCCTTAGAGAACTAACCATTGTATTTTTAGCTGAACCAGGATGAACATTCTTGCCTTTTATAGTTAGCTTAGCTTTGGCGGCATTAAAAGTTTCATATTCTAATCCCCCGATTTCTCCACCATCTATAGTGTAGGCAAAATCAGCACCGAACTTTTCAACTTGGAAGGTTTCGGTACCTCTACCAACTTCTTCATCTGGTGTAAAGGCTACTTTGATATTTCCATGTTTTACATCTGGATTTTCTATAAAAAACTCCAAAGCTGTTATAATTTCAGCTATTCCTGCTTTATTGTCAGCTCCTAGAAGAGTAGTTCCATCTGTAGTTATAAGAGTTTGGCCTATATAATTTTTTAAAGAGGGAAAATCTTCTGTTTTAATAACAATATTGTTTTCTTTGTTTAGAACAATATCATCACCTTTATAATTTTTTAGTATTTGAGGATTAACATTTTTACCAGAAACTTCAGTGGCTGTATCCATATGAGCTATAAATCCAATAACAGGTAAATCTTTATCAGAATTAGATTTTATTTCTGCCCATAAGTTGCAGTTTTCGTCTAATTCAACGGAGTCAAAACCTATTTTCTTTAACTCTTTTTCTAATTCTCTTCCTAAATCAAATTGCTTTTGTGTACTAGGATTAGTAGAGGATTCTTCATTAGATTGAGTGTCTATTTTTACGTATTTTAAAAATCTATTTAAAACTTTATCCATAATTTGACCTCCTTCAAGGTATTAGTTGATAAATTGTTATTTATGCTATATAATTATTAGCGATACTTAATATAATTACTATAACACTACCTAAAAAAAAAATCAAAACAAAGAAAAGTAGGTGTAAAAATGAATAGGGAAAGAAAAGATGGAAAAACTTTAAAAGAAGAAATTATTGAATATCTAAGAAGAAGAATTATTACTAATGAATTAAAACCTGGCGATAGGATTGTTGAATTAGATATTGCAAAAAAATATGACATAAGTAGAGGGCCAGTTAGAGAAGCAGTAAGACTTTTAGAAGATGAAGGTTTATTAGAATACAAAAAAAATATAGGATGTGTAGTTAAAGTATTAAGTAAAAAAGAGCTTAAAGAAATGTATCTTATCTTAAGCAGCTTGGAAAAATTAGCATTGAATCTAACTAATGGCGTTTTAAAAAATGAGATAATTAAAAAAATGGAAGATAAGGCTAAAGAAATCAAAGGTTACATAGAAAAAAATGATATTGAAAGCATTATTGAAGCTGATTATGAAATTCACAAACAAATAGTTTTAAATCCTGAAAATGATAAACTTTTCCAACTATGGGATAGTATGAAATCAAATTATTATGCTATGTACTTAACAGTATTGGAAAAAGAACCGAAGATTTTATATAGGATACATGATAAGCATATGGGATTTGTTAAAGTTTTAAAAGAAGGAAATTTAGAAAAATCCATTAAAGAGATAACAGAACATTATGAATCACCATATAGAGTTATAAAATAGTTGTTGATACTAGATATACTAATATAAGATATGAATTATTGTCTAAAATGGACACTATATGAATAATAAAAGATATTTAAAATATACTTTAAATTAGAATAGTAAAAAGTACCATAAATTCACGGTACTTTTTTTTAAAATCTTCAAAATAACATTATATGTTAGATTTTAGATAAAATTTTGATATTAGTAGAAAAAAAGGAGGATTTTAAATGAATATAAATAGAAAAGATGCGTTGGAATTATTTGAAGAATGGATAGATTCAGATAGCTTGATTAAACACTGCTTAGCGGTAGAAGGTGCAATGAGAGGTTGTGCTGAGTATTTTGAAGAAGATGCTGAAGAATGGGGAGTGTGCGGTTTACTTCACGACATAGATTTTCAAAAATTTCCTCAAGATGAACATCTAGAACACGGACCAAAAATACTTGAAAAAGCAGGTTATCCTGAATATTTTACAGATGCAGTTAAGGGACATGCAGACTTTACGAATACACCTAGAGAAACAAAAATGGCTAAATGCCTATATGCTGTAGATCAACTAGCTTCGTTTATTGTAGCAGTAGCCTTAGTTAGACCTACTAAACTTGAAGGTATGAAATATAAGTCTGTTAAAAAGAAAATAAAAGACAAAGCTTTTGCTAGAGCTGTAGATAGAGACGAGATGAAAAGAGGTGCTGATGAACTAGGGATAGAGTTCAACGAATTGGTAATGATAGTAGTAAAGTCTTTGCAAAAAAGAGAAGAAGAGCTTAATTCACAAGGACAATCTTTATTCTAGTTCTCGCCTATTCAAATTGCTATTTTAAAGATAACATAATTTAATGTAGCAAGTTTGTTTACAAAAGATGTTTATAAATATATAATAAATATAGCAATTAAAGTGAGGTTTATATGAAAGAAGTTAAGGATGAGGTCATGCGAACAAATAGCTATTACTTACACTATGTTCCTGCTTTTGTGTTATTTGTAGTTATATTTAAATTTATATATTTAGACAATGGAGTTGCTATTCTTTTTGGTATATTTGTACCTATACTAGGAGGGATTTTTCTAGCAGTGGTACTTAATCCACTCTATAAGTTAATAAGAGAAAGACTGGTTAATGTTAAAATGCTCGCAATTTCAATCGTATATTTGGTATTTGTGGGTATAATCGTTGTCGTTGGAATAATAGTTATTCCTAAGGTGGTAGGAAGTATAAATCAGTTTATAATGGATGTACCGAGAATGATAAACTCATTAGAAAATCTTTTCCAAGATCCACCGGAAAGGTTAGAATTTGTCATGGAACATCCATCCTATCAATTTTTTCTTGATAATATACAAACTTTAACTCAGAGAATTTCTGAGATTGTGTCTTCTATATTGGATAAGACATTAGTGAAACTCATTGATATAACATCAGGTTTTTTTAACTTTATAATTGCTATTTTTATATCAGGATATATTCTAGTAGATAAAAGTCACTTTAAAAATTTAGCTAGCAAAACATCTCATACATTCTTTAGCGATGAAACAGCACAAGAAATTATGGATTTAGGATATGAGTTAAACGAAAACGTTACCAAGTTTATATTTGGTAAATTTATTGACTCTTTAATTGTTGGAATGATAGCTTTTGTTGTAATGAACTCTATTATAAAGACACCATATCCCCTGATTTTAGCAATAGTTATAGGTATTACCAATATGATACCTTACTTTGGTCCATTTATAGGTGGAGTGCCGGCATCAATAATAACTTTACTTTTAGATCCTATTAAAGGACTCTGGATGATACTTTTTGTTGTAATTCTTCAACAGTTTGATGGTTGGGTATTAGGACCTAAAATTATAGGGATACAGTTGGATTTAAAGCCTGTTTGGATTATTACGGCTATACTTGTAGGTGGAGGATTATTTGGTTTGTGGGGGATGTTTTTTGCAACACCATTTGCGGCTCTGATAAAAACCATGTTTAATAAATATGTAGATATAAAATTAAAAGATAAAAATATATACTTGGAAAATGAAAATAACTAAATTTGGAATCTATTTTGCATGTGGACAAATGTTCGCGAATGTTTGGTAATGTGGATAAAACCGTTGATAAGTCCTGAAAAAGGACTTTTTTTGTGGATAAATCCTTATAATTGCTAGCAAACTAACCATTAAAAGAAGAATATGACTGTGGATAACTTATTTATTATGTTTACTTAAGGAGGTAGGATATGTTTGGAAATAAAAGATACCGTACATTAAACTATGAACTAAAAAAAACATTCGGTAAAAAAGTTATTAAGCTTGCTATCGATGGTGGATTCACATGTCCGAATAGAGACGGTACTGTAGGAAGCAGGGGCTGTTTATTTTGTAGTGAAGAAGGATCAGGAGAATTTGCAGGAGATAGAAGTAAAAGTATTACTAGCCAGATGTTTCAGCAGAAAAAACTACTTGAGAAAAAGTGGAATACTGATTTAGTTATACCTTATTTCCAATCCTTTACAAGTACTTATGATAATATCAAGGATTTAAAAGCAAAATATGATGAAGCTATGAGCTTTAAGGGTTCATTAGGATTAGCCTTGGCTACTAGACCGGATTGTTTGGAAGATGAAAAAATACAACTTTTGTCTGAATATGCTGAAAAACACCTAGTCTGGGTCGAGTTAGGACTTCAAACAATACATGAAAATACTTCTAATCTAATTAGAAGAGGATACACTTTGGAAATATTTGAAGATGCTTTAAAAAGACTTAACAAGAAGAACATTAAGACAGTTGTACATATAATAGTAGGCTTACCAGGAGAAAGTAAAAGTGATATAATTGAAACAGTAAAATACATTAGTAATCAAAAAATTTGGGGAGTTAAATTTCATCTGCTCCATGTTTTAAAAAATACAGACTTGGAAGATTATTACTATAAAAATAAATTTAAGCTTTTAGAAAAAAAAGAGTACATAAATATTATTTGTGATTCCTTAGAATTATTAAGAGATGATATAGTTGTACATAGAGTGACAGGGGACGGGAGAAAATCAGATTTAATAGGACCTAGGTGGAGTTTGGATAAATTAAGAGTAATATCTGGGATAGATATGGAACTAAAAAGTAGAGATACACATCAAGGAATTTATTATCTACCCTAAAAATAATTGTAGACTTATCGAATGTTATGGTAACGGGAGGCCTTTATGGAAAGCAAAAAACTTCAACAAGAAGTTATGGAAGTAAAAGAAGGCAAACTAGATATAAATATCTTAATACAAAAATATAAACCATTTATATTTAGTACCATTAAAGAATTTAATGGAAGATATATTGATGAAACTGATGAATTAAGCACAGTAGGAATGCTTGCTTTTAAAGAAGCAGTAGATAGTTTCGACCCAGAAAAAGGAAATTTTTATTCTTTTGCAAAAAGAGTTATTAAACTTAGACTTATAGATCATTACAGAAAAAATAAAAAAAGAAATGAAAAGATAATACCAATACTTGAAGATATGGAATATAAAAACAAGCTTAGTAAAATCGAAATAGATTATTCTGTTGAAAAATACTTAAAAGAAGAAGAATCTAAACTAAGAAAAGAAGAAATAAAAGAATTCATCGAGGAATTAAAAGAATTTGATATAAGCTTAAAAGAGCTGGAGAAATTATCACCAAGAAAAAAAGAGTTAAAGGAAATGTATTATAGATCTTCAGAATATGTAATAAAAAATGAAAATCTATATAATAACTTTATTGAATCTCACAGGTTACCAGCAAAGGAAATATCAAAGGAACTAATAATAAACAGGAAACAACTGGATAGAGGAAGAAAATATATAATATCATTAATTATACTTAAAAAAGGTAATTATAAAATGTTGTCAGAGTATATTAAAGGGAGGAAGGAAAAATGAAAGGTGTAATATTAGAAAAAAAACAAACTTCTTATACAATTCTCACGGAAGAAGGAGATTATATAAGCAAAAAGTTAAAAACTTCACACGATTTAGGTGAAGAAGTGAATATTAACACAACATTTTTCGATTACAAATCTTTTGCTGCAGCAGCGGCGCTAATGATTTTTATTGGAGTACTTGTTTTTAATATGCTTATGATACCCTACGGTTATGCAGAAGTAGCTATAAATCCTTCAGTAGAATTAGGCTACAATAAGTTCTACAATGTCATAAGCGTAGAGGGCTTAAACAATGATGGGGATAAACTTTTAGATAAAAATGAAAACATAAAGGGAATGAAGATAGAAGATGCAGTAGAATTTCTGATACAAGAGGCCGATAGAGATGGGTACCTTAGTAAAATAGAAGATAATTATATAGTGATAGCATATACAAATAAAAAAGATGACAACAACTTAGAACTTGAAGATAAATTTAAAGAAAAAGTTAAAAATTTAGGAGCTGAAGTTACTCTAATGAATATGGAAAAAAATAGATACGAAGAAATTAGAGATAAAAAAGATAACCCAGCTGTAGAAGGATTAAAGGAAAAACTAATATATAGAAATATACCTGAAGAAGATGTAGAAGATATAAATGAAGTAAAAGAATTAGCTAGAATGCTAAAGTATTCGGAAAAAGAACAAAATGGAAAACCTGAAAATGTAGGTCCACCGGAGCATGTTGATCCACCAGGACAGGAGAAAGAGAAGAATAATGATGATAAGGGAAAAGAAGAAAAAAATAAACCAGAAGATATAGGACAACCTGAAAATAATGATTCTTCAGAACAGAAAGAAGAACAGAACAATGGCGATAAAGAAGAAACCAACAAAGATGGAAATGAAGACAGTGGAGAAGATTTAGGAAATTCAGGAGATTTAGGAGATCCAGGTAAACCTAATAATGGAAACAGTGGAAATGGTTCTTATAATAGCGAAAGAAATTAGAGTATATACTAAAGTTTAGGTAGTTAAAAATTTGACTACCTATTTTTTATTATATATAATCAATTGCTGGGAAGATGATTATATCCTAATGGAGGCGGAAATGAGAAAAGAAATAGATTTAAAAATAAAGCCAAACTATCACAATTTATATAAAGAAAGAAAATTTCCCCTTGTTTTTGAAAAAGGAGTAGAAAATACCTGGAAACTTGAAGAAGAAGGGTCTATTATCAATCTTTTAGATGGTGAAGATAACTTTGTGGGAAGGGGATACTACGGAAACCAAAACAAAGGAATAGGGTGGATACTAACATATAAAGAAAAAGAAAAAATTAATAGTAATTTCTTTCAAAAAAAGTTAATTACTGCTTTAAATAAAAGGAAAAATTTTTTTTACAAAGATGATACAACTTGCTTTAGAATACTAAATTCTATAGGAGATGGCATAGGCGGTTTAACCATTGATTATTATGATGATTACTTTCTTTTTAATTGGTATAGTGAAGGAATATACTCTTTTAAAGAAGAGATATATAGTAAATTTAAAAATCTGGTTTACTATAAAGGAATATACCAGAAAAAAAGATTTGACCATAAAGGAAAATATATTGAAGATGACGACTTTGTAATGGGAGAAAGAGGAAATTTTCCCATTACTGTTAAAGAAAATAATGTTAAAATAGCTGTGGATTTAAATGACGGGCCTATGGTGGGTTTTTTTCTAGATCAGAGAGATACGCGTAAAGCCCTAATGGAAAAATATGCAAAGGATAAAAATGTACTAAACACCTTTTCTTATACTGGAGTATTTTCAGTTTTTTCAGCTTTAGGTAGGGCCAAATCAACAGTTAGCGTGGATCTTGCAAATAGGAGCTTAGAAAAGACATTAGAACAGTTTAAACTCAACGATATAAATCTTGAAGACAACAAAATTGTAGTTGAAGATATATTTGAATATTTCTCTTTTGCAGAAAAAAAAGAGATGAAATACAGCCTAATAATTTTAGATCCTCCTAGTTTTGCAAAATCAAAAAACTATATTTTTAAAGCGGATAAAAACTACAAAGATATAATTAAAAAAAGTATAAAAATATTAGAAGATGGAGGACTAATATTGGCCTCAACAAATCTTGAAAAAATGAGTATGGAAAAATTTGTCTCTCAAGTAAAAGAAGGAGTAGAAGAAGAGGGTAAAAAGTTTAAAATAGTAGAAAAATTTAGACTTCCTAAAGATTTTAAAGTAAATGACAGATATTCCGAAGGGAATTATTTAAAAATATTGATGATAAAGATAAACAGCTGAATATAATTATTCAGTTTTTTTACTTTTATAAAAAGCATTAAATGTATAGAATGATCCTAAATTGGATATAATTAAAATAAGAGATAAAAAATCGATAGGAGGTTCAAGATGACGGTAAAAGAACTAAGTTATAAACAATTAAAGAACTACTGTTCTGACGAATGTACACAATTTAAAACTACAGCAGACTTAAAACCATTAGAAGGTATAATCGGTCAAGATAGAGCAACTAGAGCAATAGATTTTGGCTTAACTATTAAGAAAAAAGGATATAATATATTTGTTTCTGGTATAAGCGGAACAGGTAGGAATTCTTATATTCAATTGATTACAAATAAAAAAGCAGAAGATAAACCGGCTTCAAGAGACTGGGTTTATATATATAATTTCAAGAATCCAGATAATCCTTTAGCTATAGATTTAGAAACTGGAAATGGAAAGAAGTTTCAAAAAGCTGTTGAAAATACAATAGTTTTCATAAAAAAAGAGATGGAAAATACTTTTACCAGTAAAGAATACGAACGTAAAAAAGGTATGATAATAAAAGAACTAAATGAAGTATCGGAAAGTATAATGAGTCAACTTAGAGAACTTGCTAAAGAGTATGGATTTACATATACAAACACTGATAGAGGACTAATAAGTGTTCCATTAAAAGATGACGGAACACCTATGAAAGAAGAAGACTTTCATGATATGGATAAGGAAGTATACGAAAAAATACAATCTAAAAGTAATGATTTAAATCTTGCAAGTATAGACTTGTTTAAAAAACTAAGGGATATACAGGATGAATTTAGAGAAAAAGTAAAGGAACTTGATACTAAAGAAGCAGATAAAATTGTAAAAATCCATATAGATAAGATTACAAATGCATTTGATAATGAAAAGGTAAAAAAATACCTCAAAGAAGTAAAAAACGATATAGTCGAAAATGTAGATATGTTTAAATCTGATGATAAAAAAAATAATAAAAATCCATTTTTAGCATTTCAGAACAATCCAGCAGAAAACTTTTTCGAAAGATATCAAGTTAACCTGTTCATAGATAATTCGGATAAATCCCATGCACCGGTAATTTATGAAACTAACCCTACTTATAATAACCTACTGGGAAACATTGAATTTGAGAATAAAATGGGAGTATTAAAAACAAACTTCACAAAGGTAAAGCCAGGATCTCTACATGCTGCTAATGGTGGATATTTAGTAATGAACATAAGAGATTTAATGGAAAATATATATACTTGGAAAGGTCTAATGAGATCTTTACAAAACGATGAAATTAGAATAGAAAGTATGCAATCTATGATGGGATATCCTGTGACATCAACACTTAAACCGGAAGCAATCCCCTTAGATATAAAGGTTATACTAATCGGAGATCCAAGAACTTATTCAATTCTATACTCCTATGATGAACAGTTTCCAAAGCTTTTTAAAATAAGAGCAGATTTTGATATAGAAATGGATAGGAATGAAGACAATGTTTTGAAAATGCAAAGCTTTATAGCAACTCACTGTGAAAAAGAAAATCTTAGACACTTCACAAGAGATGCTGTGTGCAAAGTAGTAGAACATAGTTCCAGAATAGCTGATAGTCAAAAAAAATTAAGCTCTAGGTTTAATCAAATAGTCGAAATACTCTATGAAGCTGATGCTTGGGCTGATAAAGCTGGTTCTAGTAAAGTAGAGCTTAGCCATATAGAAAAAACTATAGACGAGAAAATTTATAGAAATAATATGTATGAAGAAAAAACTTTAGAATATTTTGAGGACGAAATATACCTTATGGATGTAGAAGGAGAAAAAGTAGGAGAAATAAATGGTCTGGCTGTAGTGGGAACAGGAGAATATTCTTTTGGTAAACCAAGTAAAATTACAGTATCAACCTACAGAGGAAAATCAGGATTGATAAATATTGAGAGGGAAGCAAGAACTAGCGGTAAAATTCACGATAAGGGTGTAATGATAATTAATGGATATCTTGGATATAAATATGCACAAGAAAAACCATTAGCTCTATCAGCAAGCATAGTATTTGAACAGCTTTACTCAGGAATAGATGGTGATAGTGCATCAAGTACAGAACTATATGCAATAATGTCTAGTCTTTCTGGAAAACCAATCAAGCAATCTATAGCTGTTACAGGTTCTGTTAACCAAAGAGGAAAGGTACAGCCAATAGGAGGAGTAAACCAAAAGATTGAAGGATTCTATAAGGTATGTAAGATTAAAGGGATAAATGGAGAACAAGGAGTTATAATTCCTAAACAAAATGTAAATGATTTAATGCTAAAAGAAGAAGTTATAAATGCTGTAAAAGAAGGTAAGTTCCATATTTATGCAGTTGAAACAATAGAAGAAGGAATAGAAATTTTGACAGGAGTAAAGGCAGGTCAAAAAAACAAAAAAGGACACTATCCAAATGGAAGCATACATTGTCTTGTGGATAACAAGCTTCACGAATATTCAAAAAGCTTAAAAGATAAAAATAATGAAAAAGATAAAAAAGAAAAAAGCTAAAAAATATAATGAAAACCTGCTGTTAAACTAATGTTTTGCAGCAGTTTTTTTATATTTAACTTAAATTTAATTAATAAATTTTAATATTTATGATATTATTAGTTTGTATAAATTAAAGAAGGTGACATATGAAGAAAACTAAAGCATTTAATAAAAAACTAAAAAAAGAAGATAGATTTTATAAAATTGCAGCTTTAATACTTAGACCTTTTCTTCCTTTAAGGTATAATATTACAAAAAATAACAGTGAAATCCTAAAAAATGATGAACCATATCTAGTAATAGGCAATCATGTAATGGCCGATGATCCTATTATAATCAATTCTCATTCCAACAGACTTATCAGATATATAGCATCAGATACCAACTACGATACTTACTGGAAAAAAATATTTTTAAACCTTGGAGGTGCAATTCCATTTTCTAAAGGTAATAAAGATTTTAAGGCGGTAAAGCAAGTACTGAGGTTAATTAAAGCAGATAAACCAGTAGGTATTTATCCAGAAGGTGGAAGATCCTGGTCCGGAGAGACAGAGGAAGTAATATACTCCACTGCAAAACTAATAAAAATGTTAAAAATACCTGTTTATAGTGCAATTATGAAAGGCGGATATCTAAAAAAACCTCGATGGGCTCAGTACTATAGAAAAGGAAAAATTTTCTTGGATTATGAAGTAATTTTTGAAAAAAAACAGATAAATAAAATGTCTGAAGAAGAAATATATAAGAAAATGAAAAAAGAAATATACCATAATGAATATGAGTGGCAAAGAAAAAATAAAATAAAATTTAGAGGTAAAGATAAGGCGGAACACATAGAGAGACTACTTTATGTGTGTCCTAATTGCAAAGGATTAGACACTATTTATTCTCAAGGAGATTTTTTTACCTGTAAAAACTGTAGTGAAAACTGGAGTATAGACGATTATGGATTTATAAAAGGTGATTACTTCGAAGATACAGTTCAGTGGAACAAATGGCAAAAAGATATTTTACATAGTGATTTAAAGAGAGAAAAAATGGAAATTATTACCCAGGAAATAAACTTGCAAAAATTTAACAATAAAGGTGAAAAAATATTGGAACAGATGGTTAATGTGCTATTATCACCTAAATCACTTAAAATTAATGGTCATAATATTGATGAAATCATTTATATCGAGGATATAAAAGCTTTTAGTATAACTCTGCTGGATATTTTTGAACTTTACAATGACCAAAATGAAAAGTATAGAATTATATTTAATCCTAAAAAAAATCCTTCGATTATACTATTTATGGAAACTTTAAAATACTACATAGGGAGAAAAAGAAATGAGAGATGATTGGACAGTAGTTTTATATGTGCTTTATATTTTTATATTTATGTTAATAGCAAAGCTAATGAAAGAAAAATTGGGAATATTTAAGAGTATAATAATACCAAATGCACTTTTAGCAGGTATTATAGGGTTGGTGGCTGGGCCTGAAGTTTTGGGAATAGTAAATTTTGAGATAAAATTTTACGAATCTATAGTTTTTCATTTTTTAGGCATAGGGTTTATAGCCTTGACCTTGTCAGAAAAAAATACAAAACAGAGAGAAAACTCTATAAACTCAGGATTATTTATACTGTCAACTTATTGTTTCCAAGCAGTATTAGGAATGATTTTGTTGTTTGTTATGATAAGTACAATAAAGCCCGATTTATTTTTTGGCTTAGGACTTATGCTACCATTAGCTTTTGGACAAGGTCCTGGATTTGCAACAGCTATAGGTTCATCTTGGGAAGAAGTTCTAAATCTAGGGTATACTACCCAGTACGGCCTTACCTTAGCTACTGTAGGTTTTTTGGTAGGTGGAATAATAGGTGTAGGGCTATTAAACTACTATGGTAGAAAAAATGGAGTAAAAAGTCATGGATTAAGAAATTTAGGTGGAATAAATAAAAAGAATTTCGAAATAAAATCTGTTTCTGAAATTAATTTTTTTGATATGCTGACTACTCAAATTGTTTTAGTAGCAGGAGTATATTTTGTAACATACTTTGTAATGCTGTATTTAACTAAAGGACTGAATACTTTAGGAGAAATAGGCAGTACAATTGGTAGTTTAGTGAAAGGATTCAATTATTTATTTGGGATAGTTGTAGCTATACTGCTGAAGAAATTATTTGAATACCTTAAAAAATATAAAAATGCTAGAACTTCAGAGTTAACAGACGGGTATTTAATGCATAACATCGCATCTTTTTCCTTTAATATAATGATTACATCTTCTGTTATGGCTATATCTATAGTTACTATAAAAGAATACTGGGAACTCCTTCTTTTTATAAGTCTTATAGGGGCTTTTGGAACCCTACTCTTTGTAACATTCTTTGCAAAAAAAGCCTTTAAGAACAACCATAAGCTGTATACTCTAGCTATGTTTGGAATGCTTACAGGAACGGCATCTACAGGACTAGCTCTCTTAAGAGGTTTGGATCCTAATTTAGAGACAGATGTTGCGGAAGACTTAGTACTCGGTAGTGCTGTAGCAGCACCTTTAGGTATACCTCTTATGGTTGCTTTAAGTCAGCCTATAATAGGATATAAAACGGGAAATCCAATTTATTACTTAATAACATTTGTAGCTATATTTGCTTACGTTGTTATAATTATGACTATAATGCTTTTAAGAGCAAGAAAAGCAAAATTGAATAAATAGTTAATTCATGGTATTATATTTAATACTTTTGTAATTGTATAAAACTGTGCTAAGTGATACTATATAGTATGGAGACAAGAAATAGAAATTGCTGTACCTTAGGGAATCTCAATTTTATTAAGGTTTCAAAAGTGAGATTTACCATGTACAGTTTTTTAGTGGTTATAGAGAAACAGATAGGAGTTAAATATGACTAAAACAAAAAGAAAAACTACTATAGGAGGTCAAGCTCTCATTGAAGGAATAATGATGAAAGGACCTCATAAAATATCAACTGCCATCAGAAAACCTGACGGTGAAATTACAACTAGAACAAAGGATTTAAAATCAGTTTTTAAAAAAGATATATTCAATAAACCTCTTATTAGAGGGAGTCTAACTCTTGTGGAAGCAATGCTTATAGGCGTAAAGGAACTTATGTATTCTGCAGAATTTTACGAAGAAGAGATAGAGGAAGATTTTATAGATAAAACTCTAAGAAAAATATTTAAAGATAAAGCGGATACAGCTATTATTTACGCATCAGTAGCCATAGCTTTATTGGTATCTATAGTTGTTTTTATACTAGGACCTTCTCTCATTACAAATCTTTTAAAGAATTTAATACCAGTACCTATAATTTTGAATTTGATAGAGGGAGTTATTAGGATAGTTCTTTTCGTAGTATATGTTTATTATATTTCAAAACTTGAAGATATTAAAAGAGTATTTATGTATCACGGAGCAGAACACAAGACGATTTATTGCTATGAAAACATGGAAGAATTAACAGTAGAAAATGCAAGGAAGTACACTACACTGCATCCTAGATGCGGGACTTCATTTATAGTAAATGTACTAATTATAAGTATAATTGTATTTTCCTTTTTTGGATGGCCGAATCCTTTTCTTAGAGTAGTAATAAGATTGGCTATGCTTCCACTTATTGCAGGTATAGCTTATGAAGTAAATAGATACGTAGGTAGGAATGACGAAACCTTATTTGCAAAGATAGCAGCTAAACCTGGATTTTGGTTTCAAAAGCTTACTACAAAAGAGCCGGATGACTCTATGTTGGAAGTTGCAATAGTAGCTTTAAAAGAGGTAATACCGGAAAATAAGGATGATGATAAGTGGTAGCAAAAACAATAAAAGAAACAGTAACTGAGGGAATTAATAGGTTAAAAAAAAGAGAATACAACAATCCTTTTTTAGAAGCATATATGATATTAGAATATTTACTAAACAAAGAAAAATTATTTTTAATAACTCACGAAGAAGAAACAGTAGAAGAAGAAACATTTAAAAGATATATAGAACTTGTAGAAAAAAGAAATGAAGGATATCCAATACAGTATATAGTTCATAATCAAGAGTTTATGGGAATTAATTTTTATATGGATGAGGATGTTCTGATACCAAGACCTGATACAGAAGTATTGGTGGAAAATGCTATTAAAATAGCTAAATCAGACTATTTCACCTATAAAACTATAAAGGTTTTGGATATAGGTACTGGTAGTGGTGCTATAGCTGTAAGTTTTGCATATTACTGTAGAGATGCTCAAGTATTAGGGATAGATATTAATCAAAAAGCTATTGAAGTTGCGAAAAAAAATGTTAAAAAAAATAACCTTCCCAACGTTAATATAGTTAAAGGGGATGTTTTTATGGAGAAATTTGACTTTCCAAATGAAAAGTATGATATTATCATGTCTAATCCTCCATATATTAAAACACGGGATATAGAAAAATTACAATTGGAAGTAAGTCAATTTGAACCTAAAAACGCCCTTGATGGTGGTCAAAGCGGACTGAAATTCCACAACCAAATTTTGAAAATAATACCAAACTACTTAAACGATAAAAGCGTATTAATAATTGAAATTGGTTGGGATCAAGCAGAAGAGGTCGTTAATATTATGAGAAATACTAAAGGTTTTAATAAAGTTGAAGTAAAAAAGGATATAGCAAAAAAAGATAGAATAGTAATAGGTTATTATAATAGATTAGAGGTGTAAAATGTTAGAAAAATTAGATTTTTTAGAAGACAAATATAGGGATTTGAACAAGAAAATATCAGACCCCAAGATTATAAGTCAAAGTAGAAAATGGCAGAAGCTGGTAAAAGAACATGCTCATCTTGAACCTATAGTTCAAAAATATAGGGAATACATTAGTGTTATGGATTCATTAAAAGAAGATAAAGAAATGCTTCAAGGTAAATTAGATGATGATTTTAAAGAAATGCTTAAAGAAGAAGTTAAAGAGCTAAGTGTAAAAGAAGAAAAACTAAAAGAAGAACTTAAGTTTCTTTTAATTCCGAAAGATCCTAACGACCAGAAAAACGTAATAGTAGAGATAAGAGCTGGTGTAGGTGGAGATGAAGCAGGATTGTTTGCTGGTAATTTATTTAGAATGTATACTAGATATTCTGAAAGACAGGGTTGGAAAAATGAAATAATGAGTTTAAGCGATTCAGGAGTAGGAGGATACAAGGAAGTAATCTTTATGATTAAGGGTGAAGGTGCTTATTCAAAGTTAAAGTATGAAAGTGGAGTGCATAGAGTTCAAAGAGTTCCTGATACTGAATCCAGTGGTAGAATTCATACATCATCAGCTACAGTGGCAGTACTACCGGAAGTTGACGATATAGACATAGAAATAGATATGAATGATGTAAGAGTAGATGTATTTAGATCATCAGGTAATGGAGGACAAAGTGTAAATACTACAGACTCTGCTGTTAGACTTACTCATGAACCTACAGGATTAGTAGTATCCTGTCAGGACGAAAAATCCCAACATAAGAACAAAGATAAGGCTCTAAGGATACTAAAAGCAAGATTGTATGATAAATATCAACAAGAGCAGGACGATGAGTTAGCTGAAGCTAGGAAAAGTCAGGTAGGTTCAGGAGATAGATCTGAAAGAATTAGAACATACAACTTCCCTCAAGGAAGGGTAAGTGATCATAGAATTAACCTTACTTTATACAAGTTGGATTCTTTTTTAGATGGAGATCTAGAAGAGATGATAGATGCTCTAACTACATCAGACCAAACAAAAAAATTAAAGAAAATAGAGAAGTAAGAAAATTGCCGTATTTTTTTACGGCTTTTTTTATTTCTAAAAATTCTCTAGATTTACAATAAAACCAGCTTTTTCTTTCAGTTTAAGTATATTAGTATCAGTTCCTTGTCCTTAAAAAATTAAATAAAATTTTGATAATTACCTCAATTATAAGGGATATTTAGACTTTACAGCATAAGAGTTAATTAATATAAATAGGAACAAATGAAACTTAAAATAAAAAACCTGCAGGATCATATTTCTTAGTTGTTGAAATTACAATAATCATAGAATTTTTATGTTGCATTTTGATATTCTTAGGAGTATTATAAATATTGTACGTAAATGAGGTGATAAAAATGGAAAACGGAGAACTAAACTTTTTACTAGACATTGCTATTTTACTTATAGGTGCAAATATAGGTGGAATGTTAATGGCAAAGATTAATCAACCTGTAGTTTTAGGCCAGATTTTAGCTGGACTGATTATTGGACCTGCTCTTTTGGATATAGTTAATCTAAATGAAATTATAAATTCTTTTTCTCAAATCGGGGTTATCTTACTCATGTTTATAGCAGGTATGGAAACAGACCTTAATGATCTTAAAAAATCAGCAGGGCCTTCATCTTTTATAGCTTTAGGCGGAATAATATTGCCATTTTTGGGAGGATTAGGTGCTACATTACTACTTTTTCCTGAGGGTGGTTTAAACCAAGGACTATTTACAGGGGTCTTACTTACAGCAACAAGCATAAGTATTACAGTTCAAGCTTTGAGAGAATTTGGAGAGATAAGAACTAAAACAGGTATAAGTAATTTGGGTGCTGCTATAATAGATGATGTACTAGGAATAATAATTCTTACGGTAGTAGTTGGGATTGCTTTTCCTAACAACAGTGAGTCTACAGTACTGGTAATTATAAAAATATTTGCATTCTTAGTATTAGTTATGTTTGCAGGAAAACTTTTTACAAGCTTTATTAACAAAATATCTTATAAGTTCTTTAGGAATAGAAATGTAGGAGAATTTGCTTTAATACTAGCTTTTTTATTGGCTTTTGTAGCAGAGGAATTCGGAGTGGCTGCAATTATAGGAGCTTATTTTACAGGCGTTGTTTTTTCTCTTACTCCTTTTGCAAGTAGGGTAGAGAAAGATATATCCAATATTGCTTATACAGTATTTACCCCTATTTTCTTTATTAGTATTGGATTGAAGGTTTCTTTGGAGGGTATAGATGAAATAATAGTACCAGCTTTAGCTATTATTGGAGTTGCTGTATTCGGTAAGATATTGGGAAGTGGCTTAGGAGCTAAAATTTCCGGATTTAACCTTAAAGATTCTCTTAAAATAGGTATAGGTATGATACCTAGAGCAGAGGTTGCTTTGATTATTGCTAACTTGGGAAAATCTTTAGAATTGATAAATGATACTATATTTACATCATCGGTTTTGATGGTAGTTGTATCAACTCTTATAACTCCGCCACTATTGAAAAAGGTTTATGGAGTTAAAAAGACAAAAAATTTGAATGTTATTGAGGATAAATAATGTTTTAACTCTATATTTATTACTTTTTTATTAAAGACAGGCCGAGAGCCTGTTTTTTATTGTAAAAGTCCTTCAATTTTTATATAATGTAGGTTGATGAGGTGTAATATGAAAGATACAAAAATATTTACAATAGATAGAGAGACTATAAATATTGATATAATCCAAGAGGCAGCTAGGGTTCTGAGAGAAGAGGGTAATGTAGTATTTCCAACAGAAACTGTATATGGATTAGGGGGAAATATATATAGTGAAAAAGCAGTTTCGAACATATATAAGGCTAAGGAGAGACCGTCAGATAATCCTCTTATAGTACATATATGGAATAGGGTTCAACTTAAAGAACTTACAGAAGAAATTCCAGGATCAGCAAAGATTTTAATGGATAAATATTGGCCTGGGCCTCTTACTATAATCTTTAAAAAAAGTCCAAAAGTACCAGATTATATTACAGCGGGTCTGGATACTGTAGCTGTAAGGATGCCTGAAGATCCTATAGCCTTAGCGCTATTGAAAGAAGTAGACCTTCCAATTGCCGCTCCAAGCGCCAATACATCCGGTCGGCCTTCACCTACTCAAGGGCAACACGTAGTTGAAGACTTAAGAGGGAAGGTGGATATAATTATAGATGGGGGAGATTGCAAGGTAGGTTTAGAATCTACCGTTGTTGATGTGTATTCAAACCCGATTATGATTCTTCGGCCTGGTGGAATTACTTTAGAAGATATTTTGAAGGATATTGATAATGTAGTTTACGACCCTAGTATAATGTTGTTAGATAAGAATATTATACCTAAATCCCCAGGGCAAAAATATAAACACTATTCTCCAAAAGGAGATCTTATTTTATTTAGAGGTTATGAAGAGAATATAAAAAGGGAAATAGCAAAAAAAGCTGAAAAATTTACAGAAGAAGGAAAAAAGGTCCTTATATTATCAGTAAAAGAGAATATCAAATATTATACAAAAGGAATAATATTTAATTTAGGAAGTAAAGAAGAATATGAAACTATATCCTCCAATATATTTAAGGCTTTAAGAAAAGCTGATGAGCTTAATGTTGACTATATCCTTTCGGAGAGTTTTAGTGAAGAAGGATTAGGAAAGGCAATTATGAATAGGCTTATAAAAGCTTCTGGAGGAAATATAAAAAGGTGTGGTGACTGATGAAAATACTTTTCGTATGTACTGGAAATACCTGCCGAAGCCCAATGGCGGAAGGCATTATGAAAAACCTAATAAAAAAAGAAAAATTAAAAATAAATATGGAAGATATAAAATCAGTTGGATTAGTAGCCGAAGAAGGAATGTCTGTTAGCCAAAATGCTGTAGAGGTATTAAAAAAAATGAATATAGATATATCTGGATACACTGCTTCGGTAGTTAAAGAAGTAGATCTTAAAGAAGCTGATATAGTTCTTACTATGACCCAAAACCATGAGGATATGATACTACAAGCACTTCCCCAGTATTCAAAAAAAGTATTTACTCTTAGTGAATATGTGGAAAATAAAATAGAAGATATAAGCGATCCTTATGGTGGTTCTCTTAAAAAATATCAAGATACTTCTAATATGATATTGAAAAAATTGAAAAAATTAGTAGAAAAATTAAAAAAGAAAGGATATTAAAATGAAAATATATTTAGGAAGTGATCACGGTGGATTTGAGCTTAAAGAAGTAATAAAAGACTATTTAAAAAAAGAAGGATATAATGTGGAGGACTTAGGTACTCATAATGAAGATTCCGTAGACTATCCTGATTTTGGTATAAAAGTAGGAGAATCAGTAGTTAGTGATGAAGGTTCTATAGGGATAGTAATGTGCGGCACGGGAATAGGAATATCTATAGCAGCAAATAAAGTAAAAGGGGTTAGGTGTGCTCTTTGTTCTCAGGTTTTTTCAGCTGAAATGGCTAAAAAGCATAATAACGCCAATGTTATAGCTCTTGGTGGAAGGGTAACAGGAAAAGATTTAGGAAAAAGAATTGTAAAAGCATTTCTTGATGAAAAATTTGAAGGTGGAAGACATAAAAGAAGGATAGATAAGATAATGAACTACTAAAAATTAAGGAGTAAGACATGAACGAGTATTATCTAGTATTTTTTACGGCTTTTGTATTATCCTTCTTTTTTACTCCTGTCGCAAGAAATTTGGCATTTAAACTAGATGTTTTAGATGTGCCGAAGGATGATAGAAAGGTTCATAAGGAACCGATACCATATTTAGGTGGGGCAGCTATATATGCTTCAGCTATTTTAACTATGATTATTTTCTCAGATTTAGACAAGACGGCTGTTTCTATAATGCTGGGAGGAACTGTAGTATTTTTTGTAGGGCTAATGGATGATATTAAAGATATTTCTCCAAAATTAAAACTTGCAGGTCAGATAATAGCGGCTTTAATAGCTGTATATGGTGGAGCAACAATAAATTATTTTACAAACCCTCTACCGGGATATGATGTTATATATTTGGAATATCTTACCATTCCAGTATCAGTATTGTGGATAGTTGGAATTACTAATACTATTAATTTAATTGATGGATTGGATGGACTAGCATCAGGAGTGGCAGCTATTTCAGCTTCTACTATGATGTTTATGGCATCTGTAAGCGGTTTTGATTATATTTTAATAGAATGTGCTGTTATAGCAGGGGCTTCTTTAGGATTTTTACCCTATAACTTTAATCCTGCTAAGATATTTATGGGAGATACAGGATCTTTATTTTTAGGGTATATGTTGGGAGTTATTTCTATAGTAGGATTTTTAAAAACAGTTACCTTAGCGGCTATAATAATTATGGTTTTGGTGTTAGGAATACCATTATTCGACACATTTTTTGCAATAATTAGGAGAATAAAAAATAAAAGGTCTATAATGGAAGCAGACAGAGGGCATGTACATCACAGACTTCTTGCTAAAGGATTTACCCAGAGACAGACAGTAATTATACTATATGTAGTAAGTATAATATTTGGAGCAGCAGCTATAATTTTTGCGGACTCAGATCCTTTGGAAGGCATCCTTGTTATAGGAGCGGTTTCTGTAATAATTGTATATGCAGGTATGAAATTTGGTATTATATCGAAGGTTAAGAAAAAAGATAAAGATATAGATAAAGAAGATAAAGACGAGGAGTAAATATGAGTGAGAAGAAGATAAAAATTATGACTGTATTTGGAACTAGGCCTGAAGCAATAAAAATGGCATCTTTAGTAAAAACTATGGAAAGCTGTCAAAAGGTAGAACACAGAACCTGTGTTAGTGCTCAACATAGAGATATGCTGGACCAGGTTTTAGATATTTTTAATATCAAACCAGATTTTGATTTGGATATATTCCAGCACGGTCAGAGTTTAACTCAAATAACTAGTCGTACTATGGAAGGTATGGAGGAAGTTTTCAAAACTTTTAAACCGGACTTAATTTTAGTTCAAGGAGATACTACAACGGTATTTTCAGGAGCATTAGTAGGATTTTACCATAAGATAAAAATAGGACATGTAGAAGCGGGACTTAGAAGTGGTAATTTAATGTCTCCATATCCTGAAGAGGCGAATAGAAAACTTACAGGAGTGATTGCAAATTTTCATTTTGCGCCTACAAAAGAGTCAAAAGAAAACCTACTTAAAGAAGGATATGATGAAAAACTAATTCATATAACTGGAAATACTGTAATAGATGCACTATTTGAAGTAGTAGATGATGAATATGAATTTGAAGATGAATTTCTTAAAAAAATAAACTTTAATAATAGGATACTTCTCCTTACAGCTCATAGGAGAGAAAATATAGGAAAACCAATGGAAAATATTTTTAAAGCTGTAAAAAGAGTCGTTAATGAACAGGATGACGTAGAAGTTATATATCCTGTACACTTAAATCCTAAGGTAAGAAAAATAGCAGACAATATACTTAAAGATGTTAGTCGAGTTCATCTTATAGAGCCTTTAGATTATGTGCCTTTTGCAAATCTTATGAATAAGTCCCATATTATTGTAACTGATTCTGGAGGAATTCAAGAGGAGGCGCCGTCCCTAGGAAAGCCAGTAATAGTTGTAAGAAAAGAAACGGAACGCCCCGAAGGAATAAAAGCTGGTACGGCCAAACTCGCGGGAACAGATGAAAAAACCATATATAAAATACTAAATGATTTATTGAATAATGAAAAATCTTATAAAAAAATGGCGAATGCTGTAAATCCCTACGGAGATGGTAAATCAGCCCATAGAATTAAAGATATAATTTTAGAAAGCTTGTTATAGTAAAATATATTCATAAAAATAAGAAAATACGTCTTTTTCAAAGATTAAAATCTAATGGAAAAGACGTATTTTCTTATTTGAAGACAAAAGACAAATATTACAAAAAAGAAACAAAATACAGCAAATTCAATTACTAAAGATAAAAATGTTAAATATATCTATTTAATATTGATTTTTGTCCTTAAATAGTATAACATATTAAGAAATCGTAAAAAAGGTGGTGGAAATTATGAGTATAGGATTACCTGAAAAAAAAGGTTTGTATAATCCTCAAAATGAAAAAGATGCCTGTGGTGTTGGATTCATTGTTAATTACAAAGGTGAAAAAAGCTATAATATTGTAAAAAAAGGAATAGAAATATTAAAAAATATGGAACACAGAGGTGCTTCTGGTAATGACCCAAATACCGGTGATGGTGCTGGAATTCTTACCCAAATACCTCATGAATTTTTTAAAATACAGTGTCTTAATGATGGAATAAATTTGCCTCAAGAAGGAAGGTATGCTGTAGGTATGATATTTTTGCCTAAAGAACCTGCTCTAAGATTTCAATGTGAAGGCATTACGGAAAGAGTCATAAGGGAAAAGGGATTTGAGACCTTAGGGTGGAGGTTTGTGCCTACTGACAACACCCATATAGGTGAAACTGCTAGAGGGACAGAGCCTGTTATTAGACAGATTTTTGTAGAAGATAAAAAAGATCTAGGGGAAGAGGAATTTGAAAAACAACTTTTTATAGTAAGAAAAATTATAGAAAATCAAGTTGAAAAGCTGGTGAAAAGAAATAAAGAATATTTCTATATATGCTCTTTGTCTTCTAAAAGTATAATATATAAAGGACTTCTTTTAGCTAATCAAATCGAAAAATATTTTTTAGATTTAATAGATTTAAACTATAAGAGTTCAGTAGCATTGGTACATCAAAGATTTAGTACAAATACATTCCCAACCTGGGATTTAGCTCAGCCCTTTAGATATTTAGCCCATAATGGAGAGATAAATACGATAAAGGGTAATAGAAATTGGATGAATGCTAGAGAGGGGATAATAACATCAGAAGTATTTGGTAGTGAAATTAAGGAAATTTATCCGATTCTCCAAAAAGGAAAAAGTGATTCTGCCTCTTTAGACAATGCTTTTGAATTCATTAGAGCTAACGGTAGAAATAATCCTCATACCCTAATGATGCTAATACCAGAAGCCTGGGAAAATGACGAAATGATGGATATAAAGAAAAAGAGTTTTTATGAATATCATGCATCAATGATAGAGCCTTGGGATGGACCTGCGGCTGTACTATTTTGCGATGGTAATCAAGTAGGAGGAACTCTAGATAGAAACGGCTTAAGACCTGCAAAATACGTAATAACAAAGGATAATGAAGTAGTTATGGCATCGGAATTTGGTGTTTTAAATATCAAACCCGATAATATAATAAAAAAAGGAAGATTAAAGCCTGGGGAAATGATTTTAATAGATATAAATGAAAAAAAGATTTATTTTGATGATGAGTTAAAGGAAAAAGTTTGTTCTAAAGTGGATTACCCTGAGATAGTTGAAGAAAAAAGAATTTTACTTAATGATATTGAAAAAAAAGAAAACCAAAATGGTGAAATAAACTTTCAAAATCTAAAAGAAAAACAGATAGAATTTGGGTATTCAAAAGAAGACATAAACTTAATAGTTAAAAGTATGGCTGAAAATGGAAAAGAGCCAATAGGGTCTACAGGTAATGATACTCCTTTAGCTATTTTATCAAAAGAACCACAACTAATATTTTCGTACTTTAGACAGCTTTTTGCTCAAGTTACAAATCCTGCAGTAGATCCTATTAGAGAAGGGTTTATAATGTCTTTAATGAATTTTATAGGTTCCCAAGAAAATATGCTGAGTATTAATAATATAGAAAATCAATATATGGTTATAGATACACCTATAATAGACAATTTGGAGATTAAAAAGTTAAATGGATTAAAAAATAATCAGATTAAATCTACAATAATTCCAATGACTTTTAAAATAGATGACGGTATATCTGGATTTAAAAGAGCTTTAAATACATTATACAGCAGATCAGTTCATAAGATAGAAGAAGGCTACAACATAATTGTACTATCAGATAAAAAAACAGATGGATATAATGGAAGTATCCCTTCTTTATTAGCGGTATCATATCTACATAATCAACTTATAAAAGAAAAATTAAGATCTAAAATATCTATAATAGTAGAAAGTGCTGACGCTAGAGAAACAACACATTTTGCACTTTTAGTTGCATATGGTGCAAGTGCAGTAAATCCTTATCTAGCAATAGAATCTATTAAAAAACTTGTAAAAGAAAAAGGTATTAAAATTAATGAAAACAAAGCAATTAAAAATTATATAGAAGCTGCATCAAAAGGATTAGCAAAAATATTGTCCAAAATGGGAATATGTACAGTTCAAAGCTATCATGGCTCCCAGATGTTTGAAATATTGGGCTTAAATGACAAATTTGTAGATGATTATTTTCCCGGTACAACATCCAACATAGGAGGAGTAGGTCTAGAATATATAGTAGAAGATGTAATTAGAAGACACAAAAAAGCATATGGAGAAGAAAAAGATCAAAAGACCAAAGATTTATCTTCAGGAGGATTGTACAAGTACAGAAAAGACGGAGAATTTCACCTTTTTAATCCGAAATCAATAAAATTACTTCAAGAAGCTGTAAAAAATAAAGATTATAAAACTTATAAAAGGTATACAGAATTAATAGATAATCAAGACAATAATCCGACAACTTTAAGGAGTCTCCTTCAATTTAAAAATATAAAACCAATACCTTTAGAAGAAGTAGAACCTGAATCCGAGATAATTAAGAGGTTTTGTAGTGGTGCTATGTCCATAGGATCCATAAGTAAAGAAACACATGAAGCGATAGCTGTTGCTATGAATAGTATAGGAGCTAAAAGTAATTCAGGTGAAGGTGGAGAAGACAATAACAGAATTAAGTCTAAAAAAAGTTTGAATAATAAAAATAGTTCTATTAAGCAGGTAGCTTCCGGTAGATTTGGAGTAACAATGGAGTATTTAAACTCTGGAGAAGAAATTCAGATAAAAATTTCTCAGGGAGCTAAACCAGGAGAAGGAGGACATCTTCCTGGAGAAAAGGTAAGTAAATATATAGGTAAAATAAGACATTCTTTACCAGGAATAGGCTTAATATCACCACCACCACATCACGATATATACTCAATAGAGGATCTTTCTCAACTTATATTTGACTTAAAAAATGCCAATAAAGATGCAAGAATTAGTGTAAAGCTCGTATCGAAAGAAGGTGTAGGTACCGTTGCAGCAGGAGTAGCAAAAGCCCATGCTGATATGATTTTGATAAGCGGCCATGACGGAGGTACTGGAGCATCACCACTTTCCTCTATAAGAGGAGCAGGCATACCTTGGGAAATAGGATTGAGTGAGGCTCACCAAGTTTTATTGGTTAACAACCTTAGGGGAAAAGTATCTCTGCAAGTAGATGGTCAGCTTAAAACGGGAAGAGATATAGTAGTGGCTTGTCTATTAGGAGGAGAAGAATTCAGTTTTTCTACATCCATATTAGTAACATTAGGTTGTATTATGTGTAGAGAATGTCATAAAAACAAGTGTCCTGTAGGAATAGCAACTCAGGACAGAAAACTAAGAGAAAAATTTACAGGGAACCCTGAACATACAATAAATTATTTGAGATTTTTGGCTAAAGAAATACGAGAATATATGGCTTTGCTGGGATTCAAAACTATCAATGAAATGGTAGGTAGAATAGACAAACTTGAAAAAAAGAAACAAATTAATCAGCAAAAATGTAATAAGATAGATTTTTCTAAAATACTGTACAGGCCGGATCTTCCCAGCAGAGTTATGACATATAAATCTAAAAACCAGATGCATAACATAAATGAAGGACTGGATAATAAATTGATAGAAAAAAGCAAATCTTTCTTTATAGATAGAAAAAAAGTCGAAGGAAGCTTTGAGATACATAATACAAATAGGTCCGTAGGCTCTTTGTTAAGTAGTCAAATTATAAAGGCATTTCCTGATAAAAAAATTGAAAAAGATACACTAAAATTTAAGTTTTTTGGTACTGCAGGACAGAGCTTTGGAGCTTTTACAACTCAGGGAGTTACTTTAATACTTGAAGGAGATGCAAATGACTTTGTTGCAAAAGGATTATCAGGTGGGAAAATAATTATTAAAAAACCTGAAAATACGGATTACGGTAAAAGTATAATTGCAGGTAATACAATTCTTTATGGAAGTACAGGAGGAGAGGCATACATCAACGGTGTTGTAGGAGAAAGGTTTGCAGTAAGAAACAGCGGAGCTTTAGCAGTAGTTGAAGGTATAGGAAACCACGGATGTGAATATATGACAGATGGAATAGTAGTAATACTAGGAGAAGTAGGTAAAAACTTTGCTGCTGGTATGAGTGGAGGAGTAGCTGTGATTTTAGATATCGAAAATAAAATCCAAAAATCCTGTTTGAATAATTTAGTAGAAGTAGAAGAATTGAACCAAATAGATATTGAAAAAATAAAAAAGATAATCTTTAATCATAAAGTATATACCAATAGTACAGTAGCAGAAGAAATCCTAGAAAGCTGGAATGAATATTCAAGGTACTTAAAAAAAGTTATACCTAGGGAATACAAAAAAGCATTAGAAAAAGATGGAAAATATGAGGAGATATATCCTTGTTAAGAGCTTAAATTTATTGACTTTTTATCAATTATATGCTAGGATTCTATTGATTGGAATTAAGTCGAATGAATAGTTAGGAGGGGTAAATTTGCATTTATCTCTCTATTTTTATCTATGCAAATGTTTTCCTGAATTAAATTTGAAAAAATACCTAAATATATATATAATAACCACAGAATTAAAGAAAGTTTATAAATAATAAACTAAAAATTTTAAAACATTTTACAAATAATTGTAATACTTAGCTAATTAAGATATAATTATCAAGTATAAAAAGATAGGAAAGTGTTTAATTTGGATAAGAATAAATTAAAAATAATGCAGGGATTAGTTTTAATAACCCAGATAGGAATAGTTATGGTAGTTCCTATTGCCATAGGTTTTTTTATAGGAAGATTCCTGGATAATTTAATAGGAACAAACTACATTTTTTTATTTATATTTATAATTATTGGAGTTGGAGCAGCATTCCTTAATTTATTTAAAATTGGTCTAAGAGATCAGGATAAAAGGAAGTGAAGCATTGAATCATTCAGTAGAATTAGTATTATCTATAGTAAAAAAAGCAATTATAGCACTTGCATTACTTATAGTTGTATCTTTTATTTTTTTAGATGAACCTATGACTTGGACTTATGGATATATTTTTGGAGGATTAATAGGAATCCTAAATTTTATACTCTTAGCTAGGACAATGGAAAGAGCAGTTGAAATGCCTCCTCATAAAGCCCAGGGATATGCTACAGTAAATTATTTTATAAGATTTATAATTACAGGTGTAGTGATTATAGTTGCACTAAAAGCAGATTATATAAATGCTCTAGCAACTATAATAGGAATAGTATTAATTAAGTTAATAATCCTTGTCACAAACTTATTTAGCGATAAGGAATATTATAAAAGAATATTCAGGAGAAAGGGGGAAAATTGATGGATGGTGGCTTTGGCCCAACAGTCGTATTTGAAATAGCAGGAATACAAGTAACTGAGACAGTTACTGTCACCTGGTTTATTATGGCTGTCTTAA
The DNA here is from genome assembly GCA_046482875.1 of Eubacteriales bacterium. Lineage (GTDB taxonomy): Bacteria > Bacillota > Clostridia > Tissierellales > Dethiosulfatibacteraceae > UBA8670. The sequence continues at coordinate 40,062 of JAWOEG010000036.1, forward strand.
CTGTTTTCTCAATATTAGTTACAAGGAATTTAAAAAAAGTACCTGGACCTCTTCAAAGTATGGTGGAAGCTTTAGTTGAAGCTGTTAACAACCTTACTGCTCAAACGATGGGAGAGGACAAAATGGGATTCGCCCCATATATGGGAACACTATTAGTTTTTTTATCAGTAGCTAACCTTATAGGTCTTATAGGTATGAGACCTCCAACAGCAGATGTAAACACAACCATGTCATTGGCAATGATGACCTTTATGTTAGTTCACATTAGTGGAGCGAGAAGTAAAGGAGTAGGAGGATATCTTAAAAGTTTTGCGGAACCTTTAGCACCCTTACTACCACTAAATATTATTGGCGAGTTGGCAAACCCTATATCACTAGGATTTCGTTTATTTGGAAATATAGTAGGTGGACTGGTTATTATGAGTTTGCTATATGGAGGATTAGCGAGTCTTAGTGCATCATTATTAGGATCATCAGCACCACCGATATTAAGCACAGGCGTACCGGCAGTATTACACGTATATTTTGATATGTTTGCCGGAGTATTACAGTCATTTATATTTACTATGCTTACTATGGTATATATAGCAATGGCTATGGATTAATCCTGAAAGGAGGAGCAATATTGGAAGTTAACTTCATAGTTAGATTTTTAAACTGGCTTGCTTCTTTCGAACCTAAGGTATTGGTTTTAGCAGCATCAGCAATAGGAGCTGGACTGGCGATGATAGCTGGAATAGGTCCTGGAATAGGACAGGGTTACGCAGCAGGTAAAGGAGCAGAAGCTGTAAGTATCAACAAGAAAAGCTCGAGACAAGTTACTATGGTAATGCTTTTGGGAGCTGCAGTAGCAGAAACCTCAGGAATACTAGCTTTAGTAGTAGCTATTATCATACTTTACGGTAACCCATTAGTAGGAATGCAGGGAGCAGGAATCGTTTTATCAGCATCAGCAATAGGAGCCGGCCTGGCAATGATAGCAGGGATAGGTCCTGGAATAGGACAGGGATATGCAGCAGGTAAAAGTACTGAAATGGTTGGTAGAAGACCAAAACTTCAGTCATCAGTAGTAAGAGTTATGTTATTGGGACAGGCTGTAGCTCAGACTACAGGAATATATGCCTTAATAATAGCCTTAGTACTAATGTTTGCAAATCCGCTATTAAAATTACTTTAGGATAGAAGAAGAAATCAAAAAAATAAAACACGATTGAATAGGAGGAAAGATAATGGAACCAATCACTGGAAGAGCTTTAGTTTTAGCAGCGTCAGCAATAGGAGCTGGATTAGCGATGATAGCAGGTATAGGTCCTGGTATAGGACAGGGATATGCAGCAGGTAAAGGAGCAGAAGGTGTAGGAAGACAGCCGGAAGCTCAAGGAGATGTTATAAGAACTATGCTTCTTGGAGCAGCAGTTGCTGAGACTACAGGTATCTATGGACTTATCGTAGCATTGATACTATTATTTGCAAACCCATTAATAAATCTATTATAAAATCAATACTATAGTGTTGAAAAATATGAAAAGGAGGCAGCTATATGCTTAAAGCAGGGCTTGTAGAATTTTCCTGGAGTTTTGTTTTCCAGATAGTAAACACCCTAATTTTGTATTTGGTCCTTAAAAAATTCCTTTTCGTCCCCGTTACAGATTTTATTCAGGGAAGACAGGATGAGATAAAAAGTTCTTATGATGATGCTGAAAACTTAAATGAAGAAGCAGAAAGCCTTAAAAAAGAATATGAAAATAAACTTGATAATATAAAAGAAGAAGGTCAAGAAATACTTATAGAAGCAAAGAAAAAGGCTGATGAGAGAGGAAATGAAATCATCAAAGAATCTAAGGAGCAAGCTGCGAAATTAAAAGAAAAAGCAGAGAAAGATATAGAACTTGAAAAGAAAAAGGCATTAAATGATGTTAAAGACGAGATATCAACTATAGCTATGATGGCAGCCTCAAAAGTACTTGGAAATGAAGTCGACAAAAATAAAAACAAAGAACTTGTAGATGACTTTATTAAAGAAGTAGGAGAATCAAAATGGCAGAGCTAGTAGCTAAACGATATTCTCAAGCTTTATTTGAAGTAGGAAAAGAAAATAATAAACTTGAAGAATATTTAGAAGAAATAAAATTCATAGGAGATATATGTAGTGAATATAAGGATTTCTTTGAATTGCTAAAAACTCCTAAAATAAGCATTAATGAGAAAAAAGATGTTTTCGAGGAAACTTTTGAAGGTAAAGTTAGTAAAGAAGTTGGTAATTTTATAAAGATAATTTTGGATAAAAGAAGAATTAAAAATATTTTTCAAATAATAAAAGAATATGAAAAACTAGTAGACAAATATAATGGAGTAGTAAAAGCCGATGCTTACACTACAATGCCATTAGACAAAGATACGCTTAAATCATTAGAAGATAAACTAAGCAAAACTACAAATAAAAATGTTAAGCTGAAAAATAAAGTCGATGAAACCTTAATAGGTGGAGTAAAGATAGTCCTTGGAGACAAGGTTATAGATGGTACTATTAAGAAAAAACTTACAAACATCGAAAGCAGCTTAAAAAAATTAATAGTGTAAGATAGGGGTGACTAAAAAATTATGAGTTTAAGAACGGAAGAAATAAGTAAGATAATAAAAAAACAGATTAAAAAATACGAAGAAAACTTAGACGTAGTAGATATTGTTACTGTT
>JAWOEG010000106.1:0-28176 GCA_046482875.1 Eubacteriales bacterium
AGGGAATCTCTTCTCCCTTTAAACCTCTAGGGTAACCCTTTCCATCCCATCTTTCATGATGAGCTAGGACATACTCGGAAATATTTGACATACCAGAGGCAGCAGTTAATATTATAAATATACACAAATAAATACATATGTTATAATAAAAACAACTTTTTTACACGGAGGAATTTATGGATTTATTAATATATGTGTATATATTCATCATTGGAACTTTAATAGGATCATTTTTAAATGTATGTATTTACAGACTGCCTGAGGGTAAGTCTGTAGTTAGCCCACCTTCCTCATGCTCTTCATGCGGGCATAGGTTGGGCTTTTTGGATTTAGTTCCTATTTTAAGCTACGTATTTAATAGGGGAAGATGTAGATACTGTGGTGCTAAGTATTCTATACAGTATCCACTTATCGAACTTTTAAATGGAATTTTATATTTATTCGTTTTTTATAAATATGGTTTTACATGGATAAGTGTAATGCATAGTATTACTGTAAGTGTTTTAATAGTTGTATTCCTAATAGATTTAAGATATAAAATAATTCCTGACTCTATAATAATTTTTGGTTTGCTTTATACTACAATTATTAGTATAATATTTATAGATATTAATATAATGAATAAAATATACGGTTTTTTGTTTGGATTTGGCTTGTTTTTACTTATAGCTTTAGTTACTAATGCTATGGGTGGAGGCGATATTAAGCTAATGGGATTTTTAGGTTTGAATTTTGGTCTTAAAGGGATATTATTTATTACTGTTTCTTCTTTTGTTATAGGAGCAGTTGTTTCGGTAGGTTTACTTATTTCTAAAATAGCTACAAGAAAGGACTTTATACCCTTTGGACCATTTATTGCTCTTGCAGCAGTAATTTATATTTTTTGGGGAGAGGAATTAGTAAATATTTATTTTAATTTAATACTTTAAGAAAAGAGGGGTATGATGGCGAAGCAATTATCTATTGATGTAGGAAGTAAAAAAATTAAAATCATCGAAGGAAAAAAAGAGAGAAATGGATTGAGAATTGATAAGGCAGTAACAGAATTCACGCCTTATGAAGCTTCTCATGAAGGGACTATAGACGATTATGATGATATTAAAACTATTTTAGAAAAAAGTATTAACTCAAATAACTTAAAAAGCAAAAATGTAGTTTTTAATATTAGTACATCTTCTTTGATTACAAGAAGTTTAGAGCTACCAATAGTCAAGGGTAGAGATGAAACTATTCAAATGATAAAGTATGAACTAGAGCAGTATATGCCGGTAGTACTAAGCGACTATAAAATAGTTTATAGGGTAATAGATACATTTGAAAAAGATGGACTAAAAAAAGCAAATTATTTGATTTATGCAGTTCCTAATGGTCTTATTGATGACTATATTAGATTGTCAGCAGATTTAAAGCTTAGGCTTAATGCCATCAATCTATCTTTTAATTCAATTGAAAATATTTTCAAACCTAATGGTGAAATATCCGGTGTGAAAATAGAAAAGGATAAAGCTTACTATGTAATAGAACTTGGCCATAAAATGATAGTATTTAATGTTATGAAAAATGGTAAAAATATCTTTTCTAGAATTATTAATCAAGGTGGAGACGATGTAGATTTAGGCATCGTAAATTTATTTGAGATTGACAAGGAAAATGCAGTAACTTCAAAGCACAAATTATCGAATCTAGATGACAGTGATGTATATACTGAAGAAGAAAAGTTTATTAATAACATAGTGAGAACTAATGTGAATACCTGGATCACAGAAATAAGGAAGTTAATACAATTTTTTAGCTCTAATAATAAAAATGAAGATATAGGTAAAATGTTTTTGTACGGGGGAAGTTCAAATATTAAAAATATTGAAGCCTATTTTAATGCAAGTTTTAGTATAGAGACTAAAGTAATTACAGAAGTAAAAAATATAAGATTAAATGATAAAAATATTAATAAGGGATATTTTAAAATATCTGAGTACTTAGATGCGATAGCAGGATTATATCAGAAGAAAGAAGATATTAATTTATTGTCTGATTTAATAGAACATAAAAGAAATAGGCTTAAAAAGGTAGCTGTTTCTACATTTCTTATTGGAGCAATAGCTATGGCAGGTCTTCTGTATTTTTTCAATACTAATTATAAAATAAATTCCCTTGAAAGTGAAATAGCTCAAGCTGAAAGTATTCTTGAAAATGAAGTTTATAAACAGAAATTAGTAGAGTTAGAAGAACTTAAAACAAAACTTTCTATTCTTAAAGAGTTTAGGGATAATTTAGCAGTACTTAATCAAGGAATTAATACTCAAGACTTTATTAAAGTTTATGTTTTGAACACTTTAGCAGACAATATTCCTATAGATATAGAAATGAGCAATTTAAATATTTCTAATACTAATATAACTTTTAATGCAACTTCGACTTCTAGACCATCTGTTGCACAATTAGAAAGAAATTTGAAAAATATAGACTTCATATCAGATGTACATATACCGGGAATATCCAAAAGCGGAGAAGGAGAAGGAGAAACTTTCAGCTTCTCAGTTAACTGCACAGCAGATAGGGGGTATTCAAATGAGAATTAATAAAAGAGAAAAAATTCTTTTAGGGGTCTTGCTTTTAGCATTATTTGTTTATTTGTTTTATAATTATATATATTTAAGTAATGAAGAAAAAATAGCAGATTTAGAAGCTGAGCTTGAAGTTAAAAATAACCAGGTAGAAGAACTAATGACGGCTATTAATAACGAAAAAGAATTAAATTCTCAATTTAAAGAACTAAACTTTGAGATTGCAGATATGTCTAAAAAATATCTCCCGGATTTAGAACAGGAAAAACTAATTGTATTTATGGATAACAAATTGGCTGAATTTGAAATTGATACGCCTAATATAAGTTTTAATAACGATAGCATAGTAAGTTTTAGTTCTCAACAGGCAGAGAAAAACGCTGGATATAGATATAGATTAGAAGAACTCAAAGATATATATCTAGGGACCCAACAAGTTGATGAAGCTGCTGAAGAAGGTAGTGAAGAAGGATTAGCGAATGCAAACGCAGAAAATTATAGATTTAATATTAACTTTTCTGCTGACTATTATAACTTGCTTGATTTCATAGATGACTTACAAAATAATCAATTTGAAGTTACTTTATCAAATTTATCCCTGTCTTTGTCTGAAAATAACTTAATGAGTGGTACTATGATGATGGATATATATTCTATACCTAAATTACACCAGCACGACTTCGAGAGTTGGGTCTGGACGGATTATATTGAATCAGGCAGGAGTAACCCATTCTATGAAAGTGATGTCCAGAGAGACGAGTATTGGACCACTAGATACGATTTTGTAATGAATGTAAAACCTATATCTTCAGATCTTCCTACTGTTACCTTAGGCGAAGAAGAAGATTACAATAGAGACTCCTATGTATATGCCGACAGTAATAGTATGGAAAATGTAGATATAGAAGTAATGCAGGAAGGTGAAATGTATTACTATAAATATAGAACTAGTATGCAGAGTTATCCTAGTAATTTCGATAACGAATGGATAGAATTTGTACCAGAAAATGATTATATCAGCATGCAGATTAATTCTGAAGAAAGAACTGGCACAGATGATCGATCAGGAGTTGTATTAAATATAGTAAATGAAACGGATATAATATTCTATGTTAACATTATGAACGAAGATTTAATAAATCCTAGATTAGAATATACTGAGAGTAATAATATAGTTTTTAGGATTAATGAGTAAGAGAAAAATTTAATATGAAAAAAATATTGCAAAAAAACTCCTAAGATGTATATTTTTAGGAGTTTTTTAATTTACTGTAATATATGACATATATAGGAACAATAACCGGCTATGGTATTGACAGAAGAGTCAGAGTTTAGTAAAATAATAAAGTAAACGTTTGCTCTTAACTTAAATTGTTTTATTATAACGTTTGCTTTACAGATAACGGCATGTCTTTTTAAGTTGGACATAGTTAATAGGAAGTGTTAGATAGTATTATGACAATATAATAGTATTTTATTCGCTTCCTTTATTTAATTATAAAAGGAGATGATAATCAAAAAACAAAAGTTAGCTAAGTGTATTTTAGAAAAAATAATTTACTAGGGGGTAAATAATGAAATCTAAATTAATACTTTTACTTGTAATCGTAATGATTGCAGCAACAATTTTACCAGGTTGTGCAGGAACTGAACCTGATGAGCCAGCTGAAGGTGGAGAAGACGTAACTGAAGTTGAATTAGGAGCAATACTGCCATTAAGTGGTGGAGCTGCTGCTACAGGAGTTAAGTTACAAGCCGCTATGGAAGTAGCTATGGATGTAATAAATAATGAATATCCAGACTTAGACATTCCATTAGCAGCTACTGCAGGATTACCTAATATGAATAATGCAAAAATTAATTTAACTTTTGCAGATCACCAGGCAAATCCTGAAATGGCTAAATCAGAAGCAGAAAGACTTATTGATCAAGGAGTTGCAGCTTTAGCAGGATGTTATCACAGTTCAGCAACTAAACCGGCAAGTCAGGCTGCAGAGCAGTATGGTGTACCATTTGTTGCAGGATCTTCATCATCAGCTGCATTAACTCAAAGAGGTTTAAAATACTTTGTAAGAGTTGCACCTAATGATGATATGGAAACAGGTATGTTTTTTGAATATCTTAAGTATCTAAACGCCAACCAAGGAACAGATATAAGTACTGTTGCTGTAGCATATGTAGACAATGAGTATGGAGTACATGCTCATGAAATGGTTGAAAAATGGTTGGAAGATCAATATGCTGAAGAAGGTTTTGAATATGTGGGAGCAGTTAGTTATGCAGGAGATGTAACTAACGTTGATACAGAAGTTCAGCAAATTAGAGATATGGATGCAGATGCATTATTCCATGCTTCATATATTTCAGACATAACCATGTTTGTAAATAAGTATAAGGAATTTGGAGTTGTACCTCAAGCTGTATTAAACTATTGTGGAGGTTTCCAAGATACTCAATTTGTAGTTAACCTAGGAGAAAACGGAGATTATTTTGCAGGTGGAGCAGCATTTTCATCTGATAAGTTAAGCGATCTTCCTGAGTTGGCTGTAATAAATGAAATGTATAAAGAAAAAACAGATGCAGACTTAGATGGACCGGCTCTTGAAGAATTTGCTTCAATAATGGTTATAGCAGAAGCTATAAATGAAGCAGCAAGTCTTGATGGTGATGCTATAATGGAAGTTATTCATTCTAAAGAATTTAATGCACCGTATTTTGCAACAGGTGCTGTAAAGTTTGATGAAAGTGGACAGAATGAAGTTCCAGCATCTTATGTAGTACAAACATTAGATGAAGAATATAGAGCAGTATATCCTGAAGATATAGGGACTACAGAACCAGTAGCACCTATACCAGCTTGGGATGAAAGATAAGTTGAAAATTAATTGTATATAATGAATTTGAGAGTGGAGAATCTTCACTCTCAAATTTCTATAAAACAACTCGGAAGGGGGACGATACTTTGGAACAGATTATTACTAACGGTTTGCTTATGGGTTTTATATATGCACTTGTTGCAGTTGGTTTAACACTCGTATGGGGTGTTATGGACGTAATTAATTTTGCTCATGGTGAATTCTTAATGATAGGTATGTATACAGCCTTTTGGATGTATTCTTTATTTTCTTTAGATCCTCTAATAGGCTTACCAGTTTCTATGATAGTTGTATTTTTAGTTGGTGTATTTACTTATTTTACTATTATTAGAAGAGTTATTGATGCACCAGGACTAACTGCGCTGCTTGCTACTTTTGGATTTAGCATGTTTTTAAAGAATTTTGCCCAATCTTTATGGACTCCTAACTACAGGTATATCAATGATGCTGTAGTATCCGGCCACTCTATAAAAATAGGAACAATATCAATAGGAACTCCACAAATAGTAGCTTCTATAGGAAGTATTATTTTAACTATATTAGTTATGCTTTTTATGGACAGAACCAGAACGGGAAAAGCTATTCAGGCAACGGCTTTAAATAAAGAAACTGCATTACTTATGGGTATTAATACTAAAAAAATGTATGCAATAACTTTTGGACTTTCGGGAGCATGTGTAGGAGCAGCAGGAGCATTAATGTCAACATTTTTCCCGATTTACCCAGGTTCAGGAGCTTTATACAGTGTACTAGCCTTTGTTATCGTCGCTTTAGGAGGCTTTGGCAATATTAAAGGAGCAATGTTTGCAGGACTTATAATAGGTCTTACTGAAGCTGTAGGTGGATATCTTTTAGGAACTCAGTTCAAATATGCTCTTGTATTTCTAGTTTACATGATAGTAATACAGGTTAAGCCAAAGGGGTTATTCGGATGGTAAAAGATAAAAAGAAACTACTAATTATAATATTAGTCATTGCAGTTATACCTTTAGTGATTAGATCACGAACTGTATTAAATGCTTTAGTACTGCTATTAATATATGCTACTCTTGGTGAGGCATGGAATATAATCACCGGATTTGCAGGGCAGACCTCATTTGGTCATGCAGCTTTTTTTGGAATAGGTGCTTACACTTCGGCGGTGCTTTTCTTTAGATATGAGATTAGTCCGTGGATTGGATTGATTCTTGGGGCAGTATTAGCAGCAGTAGTAGCTGGTGTAGCAAGTTTTCCTTTTTTTAAGAAAACTAGAGGACATTATTTTGCTATAGCTACATTGGCAATTGCAGAGATAGTAAAACAGATTTTTGTAAGTTGGGACTACGTGGAAGGGGCAACAGGAATATCTATACCTATAATACCTCGTGATTCCTCCTTTTTTACCAGGCTTATAAATCTTCAATTTAATGAAAGATTACCTTGGGTATATTTGACTCTAATTTTGTTTTCTTTAACTATTTTTGCAGCTAGTTATTTGGAGAATTCAAAGATAGGATTTTATCTAAAAGCTATAAGAGAAAGTCAGGAAGCATCAGAAGCTATTGGTATTAATCCAAGAAAGTATAAATTAATAGCAATGATGACATCAGCATTTATAGCAGCAATAGCTGGATCATTATATGCTCAGTATATATTATATATAGACCCATTTATGATGTTTTCCTTGGATATTTCAATGAAGATAGTTTTATTAACTGTTTTAGGTGGTATAGGAAGTGTTTACGGTCCTATAATAGGAGCTGCTATTTTTATACCATTATCTGAATTTACCAGAATACAACTTGGTGGTTCAGGAACAGGAATAGATTTGATGATTTACGGATTATTAATAGTTGTTATAACTTCTTATCAACCGAAAGGTGTGATAGGTATAATTGAAACAGTAAGAAACAGAAGAAACAAAAATAATGATGGAGGTGAAGGAAAAGGTGAAGCCGCTTCTTGAGATTAAAAACGTAACTAAAGCATTTGGATCATTAAAAGCAAACGAGGATGTGTCCTTTACCATCCATGAAAATGAAATAGTGAGTTTGATAGGCCCTAACGGTGCCGGAAAAACCACCTTATTCAATTGTGTTACAGGTTTTTATCCTGTGACAGAAGGAAATGTATATTATAAAGGAGAAAATATTACTGGATTAACTCCTTATGAAATATGTCATAAAGGTATAACAAGAACCTTTCAAATAGTTAAAACATTAAATGAAATGACTGTTGAAGAAAATGTAATAACTGGAGCTTTTATTAATACCAACAAAAGAAAGGAAGCTCTGGAAATAACTAAAGAAGTTTTAGAAACCACAGGTCTTACTGATAAAAAAGATGCTCTTGGTGGTAGCCTAACTATCTCCGACAGAAAAAGAGTGGAAATTGCCCGAGCATTAGCTACTAGACCGGAGATTTTAATGCTGGATGAATGTATGGCTGGACTTAATCAAACGGAAATAAAAAATGTAATGAACTTAATTCTAAAACTTAAGGAAGAAGGTTTATCCCTTCTGGTAGTAGAGCATATAATGGAAGCGATTATGCCTATTTCCGATCGTATAGTAGTATTAAGTGCAGGTAAAAAAATTGCAGAAGGTAAACCGGAAGAAGTTGCAAATGATGACGAAGTAATAAAAGCTTATCTGGGAGGTAAATATCATGCTAAAAGTAAAAAATCTTAAAGTTGGATATGATAACGTGCCTGTGATTTTTGATTTTTCATGTGAGGTTAATAAGGGTGAAGTTGTTTCTATATTGGGTTCAAACGGCGCTGGTAAATCAACCCTTATTAAAACCATATCCGGGTTGTTAAAGCCAACATCAGGAGAAATTACTTTTTTAGGTGAAAGAATAGATAATCTCCCGGCATATAAAATATTAGAAAAAGGTATAGCCCAGGTTCCTGAAGGAAGACAGGTTTTTGGAAAGATGTCAATTAAGGATAACCTCCTTTTAGGAGCGTATGTTATAAGAGACGAATCAAAAAAACACCAGCTTTTAAAAGATATCTATGAGCTTTTTCCAAGGCTAGAAGAAAGAGCTTCTCAAAAAGCAGAAACATTAAGTGGTGGTGAGCAGCAAATGCTTGCTATAGCTAGAGGTTTGATGTCTGATCCTAAAATACTTATGATTGATGAAATGTCTTTAGGATTGGCACCAGTACTGGTGGAAAAGGTAATGGATACTCTTGAAATAATAAAGGAAAGGGTTACGGTATTGTTAGTAGAGCAGAAAGTACAGGAAGCTCTTGAAATAGCTGATAGAGGATATGTTTTGCAAAACGGAAGATTAGCTATAGAAGGTACAGGAGAAGAACTTTTAGAGTCTGATATAGTTAAGAAAGCTTATTTGGGGTTGTAATGGGAGTCAAAGATTCCTCATTGCATTCGGAATGACAAAAAAGTAGCAGCTGTCATACTGAGTATCACCGAAGTATCTTAGCTGCTTAAGATTCCTCACAGGTTCGGAATGACAAAAAACAAAGCTTAATATGACACTCTATTTCTGTCATCCCGAGATTAGCTTTCGAGGGATCTTAGCTCTTGAGGATGAAATTAAGACACTTCGTCTTACTCGGAATGACAAAAAAGTAGCAGCTGTCTCGACAAATTCAATATGACAAAGATAAGAGATGAGGTGGAAAATTAAATTCCACCTCATTTTTTTCTATTAATAAAGAAACATTTAGTATATAATATGTTTATCTTTGCCTTTTGGAGGACTAGATGAATAACAAAGGCTTTACTTTAATCGAACTAATAATTTCCATAGCAATTCTTATGATAATTTTAGTACCTTTAACTAATATGTTTGTTTTTTCCGCTAAGGTTAATGCTCTTGGCAGAGAAGAGTTAGATGGTATATCTGCAGCAAAAAAGTACATAGAAGAAATTAAGGCTTCTGATGAACTTTTTAACGTAGATGAGGAAGATGGTGTAGAATATAAAGGATATAAGCTTTATGTAGATATTTTAGGTGTAGAGAAGTATGCATCTAATGATGTAGATAATGATTTTGAGTTTGAAGAAGATATAGATATATTGGTTTTAGATCAGTATGATATTAAGTTTTCTAAAGATAAAATAAACTACCAGTATATTGGTAATCCTGACATAGATATAGAATTTACTGATAAAAAGGATCTTTATATAAACGAGATAGAAGTAATAAAAAATCATAAAGAAAACTTAAATATAGGTTTATATTTTTCAGATACTTTAGGAGTATTTAACTTTACTATTAAGAACTTTTCTAACTACAGTATAAATATTTATATTGTAGAACCTGACTTAAAAAGATATGAATATACTCTTGATATTTTAAATGGAAAAGTTAGTACTTATAAAAATCTTAAAAAGAATCAGAATGTTGATATTAGTCCTTACATGCTATATAAAATAAAAGTAGATGTAGAGAAGAATGAAGAATATATAACTACATTAGAAGGTACTAAAAGATTCGACTACTAAAGGGAGACATGAATGAAAAGTGAAAAAGGGTCAATAATGGTATTATTACTATTAACCATGATGGTTGTTGTAGTTCTTGGAGGTATAGTATTAAATATAACTATGGTAAGCTATAAAATGAAGAAGACTAATACTAGCGCTGAAAAAAATCTTTATTTAAGCGAAGCTGGATTAGATGAAGTATATGCAGCTGTAAAATTTACTGCTGATGAAGGAATCCATTCAGGAAATCAAAAAGTAGAAGAATTTTACAACTCATTTGATATTGATGAAGAAATAAGTAAGGAAGAAAGCTTATTTGTTGATGAAAATGGAGTTGTAGATAATGAATATATGAAACAATACACAAATCAAATTTTCATTGATGAGTATAAAAACTATGTAGAAAATAATTTATATACCAGAGTCAGTGAAGAAAATCTAGTTGTCATAGGTGAAGATATAAACTGCAGCATAGATCTAGAACCAGAGTTTAGTTCAGATTTGCATTTTAACTCCGACGATGTTTTAGATATAAAGGTAATATCCGAAATAAAAAACAATGGAGTAAAAAGAGCAACTTCAGCAGTTATCAATATTAATACTCCGGATTTTCATAACCCCATAAAAGAAGAACGAGTTGTAAAATTAGTAGATTATATTCCATTATTTAATCAGGGAATAGCTGCTGATAAAGACATATATTTAGCTGGTAAAGTTTACATAAAAGGCGATGTTTTTGCTTATGGAGATATAGATGGAGTAGTACTGGATAAGGAAGACACAGATGTGAAAATAGATGGAAATATATATACTAATGGCTCTATACGTTTAAATAAAAGTGATACAACCTTAAACTGTAGTGATATTTATTCAAATAACATTGATATATCAGAATCGAACTCTAAAATAACAGCGAATTCTATAGTTACAAAAGAACAAGTGACTAATACAGATAATGTTACATATGATAGTTTGGTAGAGGATAATATTATAGCATCAGATTATATTGATAATATGGGAGACCTGGCTTTTTCTACGGATAAAATTCTCAAAATTAGTAATCAATATGATGCTACCAATAATGGCATAAATAGCAAAATTGAGTATATTTTTGTTACTACAAATAGTAATGATAAGAATGTATATTTACTCGGAAAGGGAGCAGAAGATTTTTCGGCCTTTGATAGTAGAGATATTGTTGTTCCAATGAGTGAGGAAGAAAACTATAGAGGAATTGTAGTAAGTAAAGGAAATACCTATATTAAAGGTAATCTTAATTTTGAGGGAATAATTTTAAGTTATGAAAATATACATATTGATGAAGTAGGTGTTAAAAATATTAAAAACAATAAAAAAGTTATTTATAATATGATAGATGAGGATAAAATAAAAACTGAATTTGATATGGAAAATGCTCTGCAAAAAGGTTCTATTATATCTATAGATTATTCTCTAACCACCCCATCTGCATTAATTAGTGAAAGATTAATAGAACTTAAAGATTGGAAAATTATTAGATAAAGAGGTATATATGAAAAAAGACAACAGAGGATTTACTATTTTAGAGATAATTATTACTTTAGCTATTTTTTCAATTGTAATAACTATGGTGGGAAGGTTTTTAATAACCAATCTTAACAATTATAATAGGATCAACAACAGTACCGAGATTATAGATCAAGCTCAGTTTATCACCAGCTTTTTAGATTTAGAATTATCCCAAAGCGCTGGTATAAAAAAGGTAAAATCGACGGAAGGATTAAGTCTTATTGATTCAAGTCTAGGTTCTTACATTAAATATATAGAACTTTACACAAGAGATACATCTCAAATTGGAAATCCAAGTTTTCAGTTGAAAAACGGAAATGATATTTTTTATAAAAGTCATAGTGAACTGGGAACCTATGTAGACAAGATTTATATGGCTCCTATACCTCATAATATATCCTTCAAAGAGTGCAGAGGAGTAGAATACAAGATTTATTTTAAAAAAGATAATACCACATATAATATAGAAAAATCTATATATTTTAGGAATAAATATTAACTTGCTAATAAAGATTTAATCATATATAATTTATATGAACTTAATTTGACAGAAAGAGGTAAAATTGAACAAAAAAGGTTTTACATTAATTGAACTTATTGTTACAATGGCAATGCTGGCTATTTTATTTTCTATAGTCGTGCCTAGAATTAATACAGATAGATACTATATGGAAAAGATTGCAAAAGAACTCTTATATGATTTGAAGGATATAAAAGTAAAAAATATGACGTCAGAAAACAATAGTTATACCATAACTTTTTTCACTGATTTTTATATTTTAAAAGAGGGATCTAATGCTGGAATTAAACAGTATAAAAAGGTTGAGTTAAAAGAAGATTACGAATTTTATTATTCTAATGGAAATCAAAACTTAACTTTCAATTATAGAGGTAGTCCAAGCCAAGCTCAAACTATCACTTTTAAAAATTTAAAAACAGAAGCTATAAAAAAAATTACAATAGTACCTGTTACAGGTAGAATACTATTAATTGAATGAGGAGGATATAATGATATCAGCAGGAGATTTTAAGAAGGGTATTACAATGCAGTGGAGAGACGGTATATGGCAGATTTTAGACTTTCAACACGTTAAGCCGGGTAAAGGTGCCGCATTTGTTAGAACTAAAGTTAAAAACATACAAACAGGAGCTATAAGAGAGGAAACATTTAACCCCAATGATAAATTTCCTAAAGCCCATATAGAAACTAAAGAAATGCAGTATTTATATAATGATGGTCAGTTATACTACTTTATGGATGTAGAAACTTATGCTCAAACTCCATTAAATTATGACCAGGTAGAAGAGGCTATACCTTATATTAAAGAAAACGAAGTAGCAATTATGAAGTTTTTTGAAGGAAAACCAATAGAGGTTCAAGCTCCAAATTTTGTTGAATTAAAAGTTACCCATACAGAACCGGGAGTAAAAGGTGATACAGCTACAAACACTTATAAACCAGCAACAGTAGAAACAGATGCAGTAATAGAAGTACCGCTGTTTGTTGAAATAGGTGATGTAATAAAAATAGATACCAGAACAGGTGAATACCTATCTAGAGTATAAAAGGAGGAAAAAATGGATTTTTTATATGAAAAAATTGCATATTTAAATGGACTTATTGATGGTATGGATATTGATAACAATGGTTCAAAAGAAGGAAAGGCTCTAATACTAGTATCTGAGATACTTGAAGATATTGTAAGTATAGTAGAAGACCTAGACGTTGAACAGGAAGAAATGGAAGACTATGTAACAGCTATAGATGAAGATTTATCTTCTATTGAAACTGAAATGTTTGACGAATTAGATGATGAACTAGATGAATTAGACGACATGGAAATCATAGAAGAATAAATAAAAAGGAGAGTTTATTCTCCTTTTTTTAAATATAATTGTAAAAAATATAATCATTTGCTATAATTATTCTATAACAAAGGAGGTCTACAGATGAGTGCGAAGAAAGAATATCTAAAAAATGGACAGGTTCATATATCAACAGAAGTATTGAGTATAATTACCAGTATTGCTGCTAGAGAAATTGAAGGTGTACAGGATGCTTCTAGTGGAATTGTCGATGATCTATCAAGTTAATTTAATAAAAAGAACAATACAAAAGGTATAAAAATAGAAGTAAAAGAAAACAATGTATACATAGATATAAGCATAAATGTAGAATATGGATACAATGTAAATAAAGTAGCTGAAGCAGTACAAAAAAAAGTAGCTGAAAAAATAGAGAATATGACTGAACTTAACGTTACAAGCGTTAATGTTAATGTAGCCAATGTTTTTATTAAAGAAGATGAAGAAGAAGAAGTAAAAGAAGAAAAAACAGAAGAATTACCTGAAAATCATGAAAAAACTGAAACAGAAGAAGATATAAAAGAAGAAAAAGAAACAGAAGAGTAAATCGGAGGCATAATGAATCGAAAGCTTACAAGAGAAGAGTTGATGAAGCTTTTATATGAGATGGATATGAATGATGATTTTACCAGTGAAAGATCCCAAAATTACTTGGAATTACTGGGAAATTTAAAAATCGATATTTCATATTTTGAAAATACTTCATTAAATTTTATCAAAAACTACAAAAGAATTGATAATTTGATAAATGAATATTCATCAGATTGGAAGATAAATAGAATTGCTAAAATAGATATTGCTATAATGAGACTTGCAATTACTGAAATGCTTTATGACGAAAATATACCTGTTTCTGTATCTATAAACGAAGCTATAGAATTATGTAAAAAGTATTCTAACGAAGATTCTCATAAGTTTATTAATGGAATTTTAGGTAACATAAATAGAGGAATAAAATTATAAAAATTAAAGACAGCCTTTGCTGTCTTTAAAATGTTTTAAAGATGAGGTAATGTTATGGCTATGAAACCTTTAAAGGTTCGTGAAGTAAATAGTTTTATCAAGAAACTAATATACAGTAATCCCTTATTAAACAATGTAAGTATAGTCGGTGAAATTGTTGATCTTAAAAAATCTCACACCAATATAAGATTTTTTAACTTAAAGGGAGATAAGGAAGAAATAATACGGGGTATATGCTTTGATGATTATGTGGAAATAGAAGAAGGAAAAGAAACTATTATAACTGGAAAAATAGACATATATCCTCAAAACAGCGTCTATCAAATAATAGTTAAAAAAGCTGAAGTATTGAAGGATGGAGAATCCTATAATAGATTAGAAAAACTTAAAGAAAAACTTTTTAAAAATGGATATTTTGATCCAAGTAAAAAAAAGCCCCTACCTAAGTTTCCAAAAAATATAGGTATTATAACTTCAATAAAAAGTGCAGCTGTGAAAGATATATTAAATGTTTTTAATTCTCATAAATTCGGATTGAATATAAATATATATGATTCTAGTGTTCAAGGTAGTAATGCTGTAGAAAAAATCATTAGAGGTATAGAATACTTTAATAAAAGAGATATAGATATAATATTAATTTCAAGAGGTGGAGGTTCTAAAATTGATTTAGAAGTTTTTAACCATGAGTTGATAGCAGATAGTATATTCCAGTCGGAAAAACCTGTGATTTGTGGAATAGGGCATGAAATTGATACTTCTATAGCTGATCTCACAGCAGACTCATACTCTACGACACCAACGGGAGCAGCTAAGTTAATATTAGAAAACTACATTTCATATATAGAGAAAATTAATTTCTTAAGAGATAGTATTATACAAAAAACCGAAACTCTAATTCAACGTAAATATAATTATGTAAACTTAAAGAAGAATAAATTGTTAATTTTGAGTCCTTATAAGAAAATAGGTGACCAGCTCAACTATATTGATAAGTTGGAAAATAAAATGTCTTCATCAGTATCTGAAAATATCAATAATAAATACAAAAAGTTAGAAGAGTTGAGGTATAAACTTAGTAAATATGACTATAATAATATATTAAATAAAGGTTTTGTGTTTATAAAAGACAAAAATAGTACTATAATTAATAGTGTAGAGGATATTAATTATCAAAAGCATTACTATGTTTATTTTAAGGATGGAAAAGCAACTATTGATTTTATTGAAAATGGGGAGTAAATATGGATTTTAAAAATATAGATTTTGAAGAAGCTATAAAACGTCTGGAAGAAATTACAGAAGAGCTTGAAGGTAAGGACTTGAAATTAGAAGAGAACATAGAAAAATATGAAGAAGGTATGAAGCTTTATAAATATTGTAGAGATACTTTAGAAAATAAGGAAAATAAAATCAACGAAATTATAGAAGAATTATCTTAAATGTAATGGCTCAGTATTCTAGTCAGCACATCTAATTTTGAAGGCGGGCCTAAAGATCCGTCGAAAGGCAAATCGATGAAGTTTCCAGTTTAGGCTTTGGACGCCCAGTCCAGGGTTTTTTCTGGAAGTAAGATAGTTGGGGCGATCCACAATGGCATGTGGGCGTAGACCCCTCTGTCGCGGAGACCTATTATAGGGAACCCTACCTGCAGAGATCCTGCCGGTAGCGTAGCCTGCCTTGAGTGGTATAATGGAATTCAGTAAAAAAGCCCATTTCGCAGGAGCTCATGCGATAGTGAGCAAATACTGTTGAAATTTATACTGCAAAAGAGGCTAGGAATTAGAATGGCTGTAGAGGAAAGCTCCTAGACTGTTCTTTTGAAATAGTATAGGGATTGTAGTACGGTCTAAGTGGTAATCCAGTCTTGTATCTGGCGACAATGCATGGAAATCATTAAAGGGAAACCGCTTTTCGGCGACGAGAAGTTGATTTTGGGGAAATCCTACTGGACCTAAGCCGTAAAATTAATCTATATTATTGCCATTAATTTATTAATTAAGATATTTTTTATATATGTATATTGAGGGGTTTTAATGAAAAAAAATAAAGTTTTTAACAGCTGGATTCTAATAATTATATTAGTAACCGTTATACTTGCTGCAGGATTTAGCATAGTTTCAGAACTTGCATTAAGCAAGTTAAATATATTTTTTGCTTTTGTTACTCTTATATTAATAATATTTATAGGTGTATTTTTTGATATTATAGGAGTTGCTTCTGCTGTTGTTGATGATAAATTTTTCCATGCTATGGCTTCAAGAAAGATAGAAATTGCAAAATACAGTCTTTTCATCACAAAAAACGCAGCAAAATTTTCTAGTTTTTGTTCCGACGTAATTGGAGATATAGCTGGAATTGTCAGTGGTGCTGCAGGAACAGTAATAGTAATAAGCTTAATAAGTACTTATGGTATAAAAAATGGATCCATATTAACGGTTGTAATGAGCAGTACTATAGCTGGTCTTACTGTAGGGGGAAAAGCCTTAGGTAAAGAAATAGCTATTAACAAGTCCAAAGAGATAATTTTATTTTCAGCTAAAATAATAAAGTTTTTAGATAAATTTTTTAAGTTTGTGTAGGTGTTGTTATGTCAAATAAAAAAATAAGAATAGATAAATTATTAGTAGAAAAAAATCTTTTTGATTCAAGAGAAAAGGCTAAAAGAGCATTGATGGCTGGTAATATAAAGATAGATAATGAAATTATCGATAAACCTGGAACAAGGGTTGATATAAAGTCAAATCTTGAAGTTTTAGAAAGAATGAAATATGTTAGTCGCGGGGGTTATAAGTTAGAAAAGGCCCTTGATGATTTTGATATAAATATTGAAGATAAAGTTTGTATGGATATAGGTGCTTCAACAGGAGGATTTACAGACTGTATGATTCAAAATAAGGCTAAAAAAGTATATGCAGTTGATGTTGGATATGGTCAGCTTGATTGGTCTTTAAGAAATAACCCTATAGTTGAAGTCTTTGAAAGAACAAATTTTAGATATTTTGATACAGATTCTATAAGTGAAAAAATTTATTTCTTTACAGCTGATGTTTCTTTTATATCTTTAAAGCATATATTTCCAAATGTAGATATATTATCTGAAGAGTATTCAGTTTTTCTAACATTAATAAAACCCCAATTTGAAGCAGGTAGAGACAAGGTAGAAAAAGGCGGTATAATAAGAAATATAAATACACATTACGAAGTATTAGAAAATGTAGTAAATATAGGTTTAAATAATAACTTTTTTATTGAAAAATTAACTTTTTCTCCTATAAAAGGAGCAAAAGGAAATATCGAATATCTTGGTAAATTTACTAAAGATAAGGAAAAAGCTTTTGATAATACCGAAAAACTGATTGATAAAGTGATTAAAAATGCTTTTTTAAAATTAAAGGATTGAAATTAATGCATAAATATGCAATAATATAAACTATATAAATAAACCACAGGAGAGTAGAGATGAAGAAATATACAAGACAAACAAAGATACTAGAACTAATTAATGAAAAAGAAATTGAAACTCAAGAGGAATTAGCAAAGGAGTTGAAAAATGCGGGAATAGACGTTACACAAGCAACTATTTCTAGAGACATCAAAGAACTTAGACTTATCAAGGTAACTAGTAAATCAGGCAAATATAAATATGGGACTATACAAGAAAGTCAGAATTCAATTTCCGATAGACTTGTTAGAATATTTAAAAACTCTATAATAACTATAGAAGTTTCAGGTAATTTAATTATTATAAAAACTATACCTGGAGCAGCTCAAATATGCGGCTCTGCAATAGATTCACTACAGTTTGGTTCTATTATAGGTAGTATTGCTGGAGATGATACGGTATTTATAGCTGTTAGAGACGGCGAAGAAGAAATTGAAGAATTGAAAAGTCAATTATACAGCTTGATTAACTAATTGGAGGAAATATGCTTGCTAATTTAAGTATTAGTAACTTTATTATATTTGATAATATAGAAGTAGATTTTTTCAAAGGATTTAATGCTTTCACAGGAGAAACTGGAGCTGGAAAATCAATGATTATCGATGCAGTACTTCAACTGTTGGGAGAAAAATCAAATAGAAACTTTGTAGGCAACAATAAAGATACGGCTGTTATACAAGGCTTATTTTTTGTTGAAAATAAGGATTTAGAAGAACGCCTAAGAAAAAACGATGTAGAATATGATAGTGAAAACGGCATCATAATAAATCGTAAAATTTACAATACTGGTAGATCCACTGCAAAAATTAACGGAACTCTTGTAAATATAAACTTCTTGAAAGAAATAAGAGAATATTTAATAGATGTACATGGACAATACGAACAGCAGAGTATTTTAGATAAGGATAAGCATATTGAAATACTTGATGACTTCATAAAAGATAAGATATTAAAACTAAAATTAGAATATAAAGTAAAATATAAAGGTTTAGTTAATATTAATAATCAGATTAAAGAAGTAGAAAAAAAACTTGAAAACAAAGAAGATAGGATAGAATTTTTAAAATTTCAAATAAATGAAATTGAAAAAGCAGAATTAAAAGAAAAAGAAGAAGAGGAACTTTTTGTGGAGCATAAATACCTTTCTAACATCGATAAATTAAATAATAATTTAAATCAAGCTAATTATAATCTAAACTATTCTGAAGAATCAATAGTAGAAAAGTTAAGTTTTGTAATAAATGATTTATCACAAGTTTCAGAGTTAGATAAAGATATAAAAAACTTAGAAAATATGCTTAATGATAAATACGAAGAGCTTAAGGATATAGCTTACGATTTAAGAAATTATATGGAAAATATAAATGTAGACCAAAATAGGTTAAAGATAATAAATAATCGACTTTCTACAATTAGTGAGTTAAAGAGAAAATATAAACTCGAAGTATGTGATATAATAAGAAAGAAAGATGATAATGAAAAAGAGTTAGACGTTTTACTAGGATTAAACGACAAATATGAATCTCTTAATAAAGAAAAAGATGTGCTAACTAAAGAATTAAATAAACTTGCAGCAAAAATGCATGAAATTAGAATTAAAAACGCTTCAAGTCTTGAAAAATCTGTAACTAAAGAACTTGAAGAATTAAATATGAAAAATATAACTTTTAAAATCTTTATTGAAAAAAAAGACAAATTTAACGAAAACGGAAAAGATATAGTTGAATTTTTGATTTCTACTAATCCAGGTAGCAAATTAGAATCTTTCTCGAATATATTGTCTGGTGGTGAAGTATCCAGAATAATGCTTTCTTTAAAATCTATTCTCAATAAAATTGATGACATTCCTACAATGATTTTTGATGAAATAGACACGGGAATAAGTGGTAAAACAGCTTTTTTAATAGGTAGAAAGATTAAGAAGATTTCAAAAAAACATCAAGTCATCTGCGTAACTCATTCACCACAAGTGGCAGCAAGTGCAGATCACCATTTCAAAATCGAAAAATATATAGATAATTTGAAAGCTGAAAGCAAGGTAGAAAAGTTATCTTTTGATAATAGGGTAGAAGAAGTAGCTAGGTTACTTAGTGGGGATAGGATAACAAAAAGTTCTTTAAAAAACTCTGAAGAATTAATTATAAATTCAAAGAAATAGGGGTAAATATGGAAAAGACAATAAAAGAAAAAAGTATTTATAAAGGTAAAATATTGGAACTTAAGGTTTTAGATGTTGAATTACCTGACAAAAAAACTTCAAAACGTGAAATAGTTTTAAATGCAGATGCTGTAGTTGTAATTGCTTTTGATGATAATAATAACCTATACTTTGTAAAGCAGTATAGAAAAGCTATCGAGGATTATTTATTAGAATTACCTGCAGGCAAGATAGATCCGGGGGAATCACCAGAAATAAGTGCAAAACGAGAGCTTGCTGAAGAAATCGGTTACACTGCTGAAAAAATGGATTTTTTATTTAGTATATATTCAAGTCCTGGATTTTCCAAAGAGAAAATACATGTATATAAAGCATCTAACTTAATCAAAAAGGATGTAGATTGCGATGATGATGAATTTATTGAGATAGTAAAAATACCCTATGAGGAAGTTTTACAGCAGATAAAAAGCAAAAAGATTGAAGATTCTAAAACAGTATCGGCAGTGTTATTTTACAGTCAATTTATTAGTAAGTAGGGTGATTTAATTGGAAGAACTTTTACTAGAATACCAACAATTTTTAAAAAAGAATACTAACAAATCAAAGAATACTGTGAATTCTTATATTAATGATATTCATAAATTTTATGATTACATAAATAAGGGTAGTGGTTCAGTAGATTTATTAAGTGTAAAAAAAACAAATATTTTATCTTACATTATACATTTACAAAACAAATCTAGGTGTACATCTACATTAGCAAGGATACTTTCATCCTTAAGGTTTTTTTACGATTACTGCTACAACAAGAAATTAATTTCAAATAATCCTTGTTATAAAGTTAAAACACCAAAGGTTGAAACAAAAAATTCTGATTATCTAAAAGAAGATGAAATAGTTAGGTTGGTTGAGAAGCCAGATCTGGATAATTATTACGGATTAAGAGACAGAGCTATGTTAGAATTAATGTATTCAACAGGAATAAAGGTCTCGGAAATTGTTGACTTGAAAATCGATGATTACAAAAGAAAAGGGCCCTATATTTTAGTTGGAAACGATAGGGTTCTTCCTATAGGTAGAACTGCAGATAGCTTTTTAAGAAAATATATAGAAGAAGATAGGGGAAAATTGGATAAAGGTAAAGATTCAAGTTACCTATTTTTAAACAAAAGTGGTAAGAGGTTGTCTAGGCAAGGTTTTTGGAAAAAAATAAAGAAATATGCTAATCAGGTTAAAATACGGAAGAACATAACACCGCAAGTTATTAGAAATACCTTTGCATTTCATCTATTAAATAACGGTGCTAGTTTACAGGCTGTAAGTCAAATGCTTGGACACAATAGTATTCAAACTACACAACAGTATATTAAGAATTATGATATTAAAATCTTGGATGAGTTTGCTAAAAATCATCCAAGGGCTTAAAAAGGAGGAATTAAAGTGTTTAAAAGAGCAGTAATTATAGTATTAGACAGCGTAGGAGTAGGAGAAGCTCCAGATGCTGATGAATATGGAGATTTAGGTAGTAATACTTTAATGCACGTTTATCAAAAAAATGAAAACTTTAAACTTCCTAATTTAGAAAAATTAGGAATTACTCATATAAAAGGACTGGAGAAAATTAAAAATAAGAATGTAATCCCTCAAGGATCTTATGGTAGGGGTAAAGAGCTTTCAAAAGGTAAGGATACAACCACTGGACACTGGGAGATTAGTGGTTTATTATTAGAAAATCCTTTCCCTACATATCCAAATGGATTTCCAAAGGAAGTTATAAACGAATTTGAAAAAAGAACAAATAAAAAATCATTAGGAAATAAAGCCGCTTCTGGAACAGTAATTATAGAAGAATTAGGTAAGGAACATTTAGATACGGGAGCTTTAATAGTTTATACGTCTGCAGATAGTGTTTTTCAGATAGCAGCACACGAAGATGTATTAAGCCACGAAGAACTATATGAGGCCTGTGAAATAGCAAGAGATATATTGAAAGGGGAACATGCAGTAGGCAGAGTCATAGCTAGACCTTTTGTAGGAGAGCCTGGAAGTTTTACAAGAACTGATAAGAGAAAAGACTTTTCTTTAGAACCTATAAGCAAAACTTTGCTTGATTATTTGAAAGAAGATTCTAAAGATGTAGTAGCTATTGGTAAGATAGAAGATATCTTCACAGGAAGAGGTATAACTAAAGCTATTCATACTAAAAATAATATGGATGGTATTGAAACTACTTTAGAAGCTTTAAAAGAAGATACTGAAGGCTTGATTTTTACAAATCTTGTTGAGTTCGATATGATTTTTGGACATAGAAATGATCCTAAAGGTTACGGAAATGCTTTAAAAGATTTTGATGATAAACTCCCTGAAATTATTGAAAATTTAAAAGATGATGATTTACTAATCATTACAGCAGATCACGGTTGCGACCCTACAACTGAAAGCACAGATCATTCAAGAGAATATGTGCCTATAGTTTTTTACGGTAAAAATATAAAAGAAAATAATGATCTTAACACTATAGAATCTTTTGGTTCCATTGGGAAAACTATTCTAGCTAATTTTAATATAGATAATGACCTTATTGGAGAAAATCTTTTAGATGAAATATTAGTTAAGGATAGTTAATATGAGAGTATATGATATCATTGAAAGAAAAAAACTAGGTAAAGAATTAACAAAGGAAGAAATAAAATATATTGTAGATGGTTATGTTAAGAGTGAAATACCTGATTATCAGGTATCAGCTCTTCTTATGGCTATTTATTTTAAAGGAATGTCACCAAAAGAAACCTTTGATTTAACAAAATCTATGATAGAATCAGGTGATAAAGTAGATCTTTCTAAAATATCTGGTATAAAGGTAGATAAGCACAGTACCGGAGGAGTAGGAGATAAAACTTCTTTAGTGCTTTTGCCATTAATGGCTTCTTTTGGTTTGAAAGTTTCTAAGATGTCTGGAAGAGGACTTGGTCATACTGGAGGAACTATTGATAAATTAGAATCTATTAATGGATTTAATGTAAATTTAACTAGAGAGAAAATGTTTCAAATAGTAAATAAAGTAGGATTTGCCATAGCCGGTCAAACAGGTAACCTAGTTCCAGCAGATAAAAAGCTGTATTCTTTAAGAGATGTAACTGCAACTGTAGATAATATTTCTTTAATAGCCAGTAGTATAATGTCTAAAAAAATTGCCGGTGGAGCTGATTATATTTTATTAGATGTAAAGGTAGGATCAGGTGCCTTTATGGAAGAATTAGAAGATGCAATAAAATTATCAAAAGAGATGGTTGAAATAGGAAGCAAATTTAATAAAAAAACCTATGCTGTCCTTACTAATATGGATCAACCTTTAGGTAATAAAATTGGGAATGCTTTAGAAGTAAAGGAAGCTGTTGAAACTCTTAAAAATAAAGGTCCAAAAGATTTTGCCAATTTATGTAAATACTTAAATGCAGTTATGCTTAAAATGGTAGGTAAGGTAGACGATGTAGAAGAGGGCATTAAAAGAACTTCAGAAATCCTTAAAACCAGCGCTCCTTTTGATAAGTTCAAAGAATTTGTTGAAATGCAGCAGGGAGATATTACTGTAGTAGAAAATTTAGATAAGCTTCCAAAATCTAAAAACATAGTAGAAGTTAAGTCGGAAAAATCTGGTTATGTTGAGAGTATAGATGCAAAAGATATAGGTATCAGTGCTATGATGACTGGAGCAGGAAGAGAAAATAAAGAAAGCAAACTTGATTATTCAGCTGGTATTATACTGGTCAAAAAAGTGGGCGATAAAGTTTATAAAGGTGATATTGTAGCTTATGTTCATTCTAATAAACATAATAGTAAGGAAATAATTAAAAAAATTAAATCATCAATAAAAATAAGTTCAGAATCCGTAGAAAAGTTGCCAATTATTTACGGTTATGTGGATACCAAAGGCTATCACCAATATAAATAGGAGGAGTATATGGAATACATAGTAAATCTAAATAAATTTCAAGGTCCATTTGATTTATTATTTCATTTAATAGAAGAACATGAAATAGAAATCTATGATATTCCTATATCAAAAATAACTGAACAGTATATATTATACCTAGATAAGATGGCGGATTATAGTATGGATTTAACAAGCGAGTTTATACTTATGGCTTCTACTCTTATTGAAATAAAGTCAAGGATGCTTCTTCCTAGTTTTTCAAAAGACGAAGAAGATGATCCTCGCCAAGATCTTGTAAACAAATTGATTGAATATAAAATATTTAAAAATGTTAGTGAAGAGTTTAAAGATAGAGAAGAAGAAGAATTGAAATTTTTACCAAAACCAAAAGAAGAAGTTGAGTATGATTTTAAGTTTAATGAACAAATTTTATTTGAAGAAATTAATGTATATGATCTTCTAAACTCCATTTCTTCTCTTTTAAAGAGAAGAAAGTTGGAAATAGGAAGGGAACCACCTAAATTCAATATTAGGTACGACGAATATAGCGTAACTAATTGTATGAAAATAATAAAAGATATACTAAAGGATAAAGCAAAGGTAAGTTTACTAGATATTTTTAATATAGATTTCAATAAAGGTTTTATTATTGCTATTTTTTTAAGTATTTTGGAAATGTCTCGAGACAATAAAGTTAAGATAATACAGGATAACCTTTTTGAAGATATATATTTAATAAGCAAATAGAGGTGAATATGAATAATACGGAAATAAAAAGTGCAGTTGAAAGTATGTTATTTATCTGGGGTGATCCCCTTGACTTAAAAGATATGATGAATATATTGCAGATTAGCAAGGATAAAATAGAAGAGGCTCTTAATTCCCTTATTTTGGATTATGAAAAAGAAGATAGGGGTATTATTTTGAAAAGATTTGGTGATAGCTACCAACTAAAAACAAAAGATAAAAATTATAAATACATATCTTCCTTATATAAACCAAGCACACATAGAGGTCTTTCTGATGCAGCAATGGAAACTCTTTCTATAATTGCATACAAACAGCCTATAACGAAGATAGAAGTTGAACAAATTAGGGGAATAAAATCAAGCTATATAGTAAACGCACTTAAAGATAGAAACTTGATAGAAGTAGTTGACAAGATGGATAAACCGGGAAATCCACTTTTGTACGGAACTACTAAAGATTTTTTATCGTATTTTGGATTGAAATCTTTAGAGGAGCTTCCGAAGTTACCCTATGATGAAGATTTAAGAAGCTTAGAAAAAGAAGAAAAAGAGGATAAAAAAAATGAGACTGAATAAATATATTAGTCATAGTGGCTATACTTCAAGAAGAAAAGCAGATGAGTTAATCTTTCAAGGTAAGGTAAAAGTTAATAATAATGTTGAAAAAAACCCAGCTTATAGAGTTGATATAGAAAAGGAAAGAGTATCTATATCCGGCAAAGAGATAAAATTACAAGAAAAGATGATATACACAATGCTAAACAAACCTCTAGATATTATAACATCCGTCGACGACCAATTTGACAGAAAAACTGTAGTTGATTTAGTTAATATAAAGGAACGTATTTATCCAATAGGAAGACTAGACTACGACTCTAAAGGGTTGATACTATTAACTAATGATGGAGAACTTACACAAAAGCTAACTCATCCCAAGCATGAAGTATATAAAAAATATTTTGTCAAAGTAAATAAACTTTTAAATAGTAAGGAAATAAATGAACTATCTAAGGGAATAGAAATCGATGGTTACAAAACTAATAAGCCAATAATAGATGTCATAAGCAAAAATAATGGTAATACAGATATGTACGTTTCTATAGATGAAGGAAGAAACAGGCAAATAAGAAAAATGTTTAAATCTGTAGGAGCTAATGTAATTACTCTAAAAAGAGTATCAATCGGCGAATTAATGCTGGGAAATTTAAAGGAGGGAAACTGGAGATATTTAACTAAAAAAGAAATTGATTATTTAAAGTCTCTATAAAAATGAATTTTTTTAATTTCGTAGAACTAAGTCATTTTTTAATTGATAATTATATTAAAGAAGAATCTATAGTTGTAGATTGCACTTCAGGCAACGGATTTGACAGCTTATATTTATGCAACCGGCTGCAAGGAAAAGGTTATTTGTTTTCATTTGATTTGCAAGAAGAAGCAATCAAGAGAACAAAGAAGCTTTTAGAAGATAAGTGCTGTTTTAGTAATTACAAACTCATCAGAGAAAGCCACAGCAAATTAGATGATTATATAAAGGGTAATGTAGACTTTGGAATTTATAATTTAGGTTATTTACCCAATAGTGATTCTGAGACTAAAACTACTCCAAAAGAAACTATACTCTCCCTAAAAATTATTTTAGAAATTTTAAATAATAGAGGAATAGTAGTAATAATAGCATATACAGGCCAAGATGAAGGAAGGGAAAGAGATGCAATATTTGATTTTCTAAAAAGTATAAATTCGAAAAAATTCTCAGTTATGAATATAAATTTAACAAACATAAATAATTACCCACCAGAGGTTTTTATAATTCAGAAAAATGCATGATTTTTATCATTTCCTTCATGCATTTTTTTTGTTATATCCTAATTAATACATAGTTTTTAACTATAATTTGCAACTAATGAAAGCCATCCTTCAATTAATATTTATAATGAATTATTTCTTGCATAACGTTTTCAAGTCTGTTATCATAACTTGTGAAAATAATATTAGGAGGTAGCATATATGAATGCATCCCAAAAATTGCATATAAATAAAGAATGGTGTAAAGGCTGCGGGATTTGTGTAGAATTTTGTCCCAAAGATGTATTACAATTAAAAGATGGAAAAATTGATATTAAAGCTGAAGAAAAATGTATTCAGTGTAGACAGTGTGAAATCTTATGTCCTGATTTTGCAATATTTCTTGGAGGTGACGAAGAATAATGGAAAAGAATATTAAATTATTACAGGGTAATGAAGCTTGTATTGAAGGGGCTTTAGTAGCAGGAATGAATTTCTTTGCAGGTTATCCAATAACTCCCTCAACAGAAGTAGCTGAATTATCCGCTCAAAAACTTCCGAGAATTGGTGGAAGATTTATACAAATGGAAGATGAACTTGCAGGTATGGCTGCAGCATTAGGTGGAGCCTTAACAGGTAAAAAGTCAATGACCGCAACAAGTGGACCTGGTTTTTCATTAAAACAGGAAAACTTAGGATATGGTTGTATAGCTGAGATCCCTTGTGTTGTTGTTAATGTTCAAAGAGGTGGACCTAGTACTGGATTGCCAACATCACCAGCTCAAGGAGATATTATGCAGGCTAAATGGGGAACTCACGGAGATCATCCTGTCATAGCCTTGTATCCAAACTCAGTACAGGAAATATATGAAGTTACAGTAGATGCATTTAACTATGCAGAAAAATATAGAACTCCTGTAATTTTATTATTAGATGAAGTAATAGCTCATATGAGAGAAAAAGTAGATTTGAATTCTACTAAAGACAAAGAAATTATTGATAGAAAAAAACCAAATGGACCAAAAGATGAATATTTAGCATATGAAAATACAGAAGATTTGGTTCCGCCAATGGCTGATTTTGGAAGTGGATACAAGTATCACGTTACTGGATTAGTTCACGATGAATTTGGATTCCCAAGTAATAACGCTGAAATAGCAGATAAATCAATAAGAAGATTAGTTAATAAAGTAGAAAAGAATAAAGAAGATATAGTTAAGTATGAAGAATATATGATGGATGATGCTGAAGTAGTTTTTGTAGCTTTTGGATG
The DNA here is from genome assembly GCA_046482875.1 of Eubacteriales bacterium. Classification (GTDB taxonomy): domain Bacteria; phylum Bacillota; class Clostridia; order Tissierellales; family Dethiosulfatibacteraceae; genus UBA8670. Next base: position 27,604 of record JAWOEG010000106.1, read on the forward strand.
TACTTCAAGAAGTGCAAAAGAATCAGTAAACAGTCTAAGAAGTGAAGGAATTAAAGCTGGATTGTATAGACCTATTACAATATGGCCTTTTGCAGATGAAAAAGTAAAAGAAATTTCAGAAAATGCTAAAAATATAATAGTTACTGAAATGAACTTAGGACAATACGTAAACGAAGTTAAAAGAGTATCAAGTGATAAGTGTAAGGTAGATTTTTATGGAAAAATCGATGGACACTTAATTACTCCTACAGAATTAACCAACTTTGTTAAGGAGGCTATAAGATGAAAGTAAGTAATGTTGTAAAAGATAATTTTAGAGAAGATAAATTACCTCATATATGGTGCCCTGGTTGCGGACACGGTATATTAATGCACGCAATAGCTAGAGCAATAAGTGATAAAGGATTAGACAGAGATAAAGTGGTTATAGTTTCAGGTATAGGTTGTTCATCAAGAGCTCCAGGTTATATGAATTTCAATACATTACATACAACTCACGGAAGAGCATTGGCTTTTGCTACAGGTATCAAAATGTCTCAACCTGATTTACATGTAATAGTAATAACCGGAGAT
>JAWOEG010000093.1:0-24200 GCA_046482875.1 Eubacteriales bacterium
GGTGGATTTTTATAAAGAATATATAGGGAGAATTAAAAAAATCAAAAAATAGTCGGAGTTAAAATGCACAGGGCTTGGAATTCTTCATCGTAAGGATTTTGGACTGTATGCTTAATATGAGAAGGAAAATGTATAGATTCATTTTTCTTCACAATATATTCAACATCATCTATTACGAAAACTCCAGTTCCTTTAAGAATGTAGTAAAATTCTTCTCCGTCATGGGAAAAAGGAGTTATATCAACACTATTAGGTGCATGTTTAACTATAATTGCTTCAAGTTTTCTATTCTCAAATTTTCCACTGATTATAACGTGGTTAGTATAGGAGTTTTCCAGATGAACCAAAGCCTTATTATCTTTTCTTCTAACAAAAGAATAGTCTTCCTCAACATCAAACAACTCTCTCATAGGTATTTCTAAAGCATCGGCTATTTTCTTTAAGGATGTTATGGTAATAGATGAGATTCCTCTTTCAACTTGGGAAATAAAGCTGACAGATAAATTAGTTTTTTTACTTAATTCTTTTAAAGTTATGTTTTTGCTTTTTCTAAGAATTCTTATATTTTTACTTATATCATCCATATATTTTAAATTCAACCTCCAATTATCTTATATATAATTACAATACTAACATAATTTTATCACTATAATAAAATAAATACAACAAGAACATAATAATATTGATATATTAATAAAAATTTGATATAATGAAAAAATAACCGAGAAGAAAGATTATTAACCTAATAAAAGTCTTTTTAAACTGGTTTATAAGCAATTTAAATTAATACCATGGTTATATTTATAAATAAACAAAAATATATAAATTTATATATTGAATTTAATATATAGATAATTCAATAAAAAATTAAAGTTGGGTGAATATATGAATAAAAAACCGGAAAAAAACCTATTAGAAGTAAAAAACTTAACAATACAGTTTAAATCGGAAGAGGGAACAGTTAAAGCTATAAACAACATGAACTTTTCTATTAAAAAGAAAGAAAAAGTAGGTATTGTAGGAGAAAGTGGAAGCGGTAAAAGTGTAACATCATTATCTATTATGGGTCTCATCCCTAATCCTCCTGGAGAAATTACAAAAGGAGAAATATTATTTAAGGAAAGGGATATTGTAAAATTAAACAATTCCCAAATTAGAAAAATCAGAGGAAATGAAATATCAATGATATTCCAAGAGCCTATGACATCATTAAACCCTATATTGACCTGCGGATTTCAGATAGCAGAATCTTTGATGCTCCATAAGGGAATGAATAAAAAAGATGCTTTGTCGAGGGCTGTAGAGCTTCTGGAAAGTGTAGGAATACCGGACCCAAAAAATAATGCAAAAAGATATCCCCACCAACTATCTGGGGGAATGAAGCAGAGAGTTATGATTGCAATGGCCTTGGCTTGTGAACCGGAGATACTAATAGCAGATGAACCAACTACAGCATTAGATGTTACAATTCAAGCTCAAATATTGAACTTAATGAATAAACTATGTGACGATCATGATACATCTATAATACTTATAACCCACGACCTTGGAGTTGTATCCGAAGTATGTGATAAAGTAATAGTAATGTATACAGGTCATGTTTTAGAACAGGCAGCAACAAAAGAGCTATTTGAAAACTCTCTTCATCCATATACTAAGGGACTGATAAACTCTATTCCTAAAATAACCAAAGAAAAATACAGGTTAGAAGAAATAAAAGGAATGGTACCAAACCCAACGGAAAAAATAGAAGGATGCAGTTTTTATCCAAGATGCGAATTTGCTAAGGAAATATGTAAAAAAGAAAAACCTGAACTAATAGAAATCGAAGAAAATCACTTTGTAAGATGCTGGTTGTATGTATAACTTAATAGGAAGGTAATAAAATGGATAGAGATGTACTCGTCAGTGTAAGAAACCTTGATAAAAATTTCAAATTAAAAAAAACTAAGGCAAACCCATTTACTTCCCTTAAAGCTGTTGATGATGTAACCTTCAATATATATGAAAGAGAAACCCTAGGCCTTGTAGGAGAAAGTGGGTGTGGGAAAAGTACTTTAGGAAGGACCATTCTGCATTTGATAAAGCCAACACAAGGAGAAGTAATATTTGATGATGTTAACCTTAATTTAATATCAAAAAAAGAAATGAAAGAAGCCCGTAAAAAAATGCAAATAATATTTCAGGACCCATCAGCTTCTTTGAATCCTAGAAAAAGAATAAATGAAATAATTGAAGAACCTATGATTATTCATAAAACCCAGGATAAAAAAGGTCGAGATAAAAAGGTCAATGAACTTCTTAATGTAGTAGGGCTGGATGCTTACCATAAAAAAAGATACCCCCATGAATTATCAGGAGGTCAGAAACAAAGAGTTGGAATAGCAAGAGCCTTAGCCTTAAATCCTAAATTTATAGTATGCGATGAAGCAGTGTCAGCTCTGGATGTTTCGGTGCAGGCCCAGGTCATAAACCTAATGAAGGATTTACAGAATCAATTCAATCTAACATACTTATTTATTTCACATAATTTAAATGTTGTATATCAAATCAGTGATAGAGTAGCTGTAATGTATTTAGGTAAGATAGTAGAGATAGCAACATATTCTCAACTTTATGAATCTGCTATGCATCCATATACCAAATCATTATTAGCATCTATTCCTCAGGTGGGAGATTTGAAAAAAGAAAGCAAAATGGTATTAAAAGGAGATGTACCAAATCCTGCTAATGCTCCAAAAGGATGTAAATTTCATACAAGGTGTCCTTTTGCCATGGATGTATGTAAAGTACAGTCACCTGAACTAAAAGAGTACAGTAAAGATCACTTTGTAGCATGTCATTTAGTAAAATAAAATTAAAACAGGGAGGAATTTATTATGAAAAAACGAATCGCATTATTATTAGCACTAATGCTGGTATTCACATTAGTATTAGCGGGATGTGGCCAAGGAGGAGAAGAACCAGCAGAGCCATCAGAAGGTGAAGAAGAACCGGCTGAAGGCGAAGAAGGAACAGAAGGAGAAGAAGGTACAGAAGACGAAGAGAAAACACTTGTAATAGCATTGGAGCCTGATTATTTTACATTTGATCCAGGTTATGCATACGAACTATATGCTCCAATGATAATAGGTGTAACTTACGATAACTTATATGAAATCACACCGGATTCTGATTTCCCAGTTCCACAACTGGCTAGCAAAACTGAAATTTCTGAAGATGGATTGACATATACATTTACTATTGATCCTGATGCTGTATTTGCAAGTGGAAACGATGTTACAGCAGAAGATGTTAAATTCAGTTTCGAAAGAGCTATTAATTTACAATCAAATGCAACTGCTTTGCTTGTAGATGGAGAAGGTAATGGAGTAGTAAGTGTTGAAGCTCCTGATGAGGATACTGTAGTAGTTACATTATCTAAACCAGACTCATCCTTTATATCAAAAACAACTTCTACATCATATGCAGTATTAGACAGTAAAATAGTAAAAGAACAAGGTGGAGTAAGTAATGAAGATGCAGCATCAACAGATACAGCTCAAACTTACCTAAACAGTCAATCAGCTGGTTCTGGACCATATGTTATGGAAAGTTTTACACCAGATGATAGGTTAGTATTAGTGAAAAATGAAAATTACTGGGGAGAAAAACCTGACTACGATAGAATTATTGTTCAAGATATGCCAGATGCAAACTCCCAGCTTATTTCTGTACAGCAGGGTGACATAGATATAGCTTTCAATTTAAGTTCAGACCAGCTTCAAAGCCTTAATTCAGAAAGTGTAAATGTAATATCCAGTTCAACTATGACCATGGGATTTTTACTAATGCATAACGATCCTGAAATAGGGGAAGAAGTATCAGACCCATATGTTCAAAAAGCTATAAGATATGCTTTAGACTACGAAGGACTACACGCGATCATAGGTGAAGGAACAGTTACGCCGGTTTCCTTTATTCAATACGGCTTTTTAGGAGCTTTAGATCCTTTAGAACCAGGTTCTATTAGAGATTTGGATAAGGCGAGAGATTTTCTTGGTCAATCCCCATATCCAGATGGATTTGAAATTGATTTTCCTGTAAGTGATTTAGCACCGGAAGGTATTCCTCTTACACTTATAGCAGAAAAAGTAAAAGCTGACCTCCAGGAAATAGGAATAGATATTAACATAGTTCCTAGAGAATGGGGTGGCGGTTATGGTGACGAGTATAGAGAAGGAACTCTAGGCTTTACGGTTATGTACTGGGGACCTGACTACTACGATCCAAACAACCAATTATCATTTTTACCTGGCCAATTTGTAGGTCACAGAGCTGGGTGGACTGAAGATATGAATCCTGAACTAGCAGCTATGCACGGAGAGATTATTGGAGAAACTGATCTTGAAGAAAGAGCTAGATTATTAGAAGAAGTACAGGAGATGACAGCAGAAGATTCTCCATTTGTAGTGTATGCTCAATATCCAAAATATATAGTATCATCTAAAGATGTTCAAAATGTAGAATATTCAAATGTTTACAGAATGGATTTAACTGCTTTAGAAGAATAAAACCAATGATAGAAGGAGAGAATTATCTTTCTCTCCTTCTATATAAAAATAGTTGGAAATCAAAAGTTAGGAGAGCTAAAATTGGATTTTTTAAGATTTGTTATTAAAAGATTATTATATACAATTATGCTTTTGATTGGTGTAGCAACATGTGTATTCATATTATCAAAGATGGTTCCGGGAGATGGTGTCTCGGCTTATTTAAGTCCTAGAAGTTTAGCAAATGAAGAAATAGTAGAAGCATTCAAAGTAAGATGGGGACTAGACAAACCACTGATAGTACAGTATGGATTATATATGAAAAATCTTTTTGTAGGAGATTTAGGGATGTCTATTAGGACCAGTAAGCCTGTAGTTCAAGAATTAATTACTAAATTTCCAGCTACTATTGAATTAGCAACTATGTCAATCATATTAGCGACTTTTTTTGGAGTTATTTTTGGAATAATATCAGCTACTAAAAGAAATTCTCTTGCCGATCAATCACTTAGAGCAGTATCAGTTACAGGTGTATCAATACCTAGTTTTTGGTCCGCAATTTTAGTACTTTATGTTTTTTACTACAAATTAGGTTGGGCACCGGGAACCGGAAGGTTATCCGTTGGAGTAACACCACCTACAAATATTACAGGTCTTTATGTGCTTGATGGATTGTTAACAGGGAATTTTGAAGCAGTCATGGATAGTTTAGCTCATCTAATACTACCCTCTATTGTTTTGGCTTCTTTTACTATGGGACTAATAACAAGAACAGCTAGAGCTAGTTTGCTGGAAACTTTATCTACTGATTACATAAGGACAGCAAAAGCAAAGGGTCTTCCTAGAGCACCACTTATGTACAGACATGCCATGGGAAATGCGGCTATTCCGGTACTAACTGTTATAGGCGTAGGATTTGGAAATTTATTAGGGGGAATGGTTTTAGTAGAAACTATTTTTGCTTGGCCGGGAATAGGTCAACTGGCCTACCAGTCGGTAAAAGGACTTGATTTCCCTATGATTATAGGAGTATCACTCCTAATAGCTGCCAACTATGCAATAATTAATATACTTATAGACATAATGTATGGAGTTATTGATCCGAGAGTGAGGTATGATAGATGAAAAAGTTTCTAAAAATATATAAAACTAATACCTTTTTTGCAGTAGGTGTCACTATCTGTTTTATTTGGATAATGATTGCTATATTTGCAAACCAAATAGCACCATATGATCCTTTAGGACAAGATATGTTAAATAGGTTAAAACCTCCAAGCAGTGAACACTGGTTTGGAACAGATAGGTTGGGAAGAGATATCCTAAGTAGAGTACTAGTAGGAGCCAAACTAAGTGTATCAGCTGGATTGATTACAGTAACCCTAGCTGCCACAATAGGTAGTATTTATGGAGGGATAGCAGGATATGTAGGTGGAGTCACTGATGATATAATGATGCGTTTAGCAGAAATGGTTTTGGCTTTCCCAGCTCTTGTACTAGCAATGGTTATTGGAGTAGTATTGGGACCGAGCTTATACAATACCTTATTGGCATTAGTTATAGTTGCCTGGCCAACCTACGCCAGAGTTATGAGAAGTGTAGTTATATCAATAAAAGAAAATGATTATATAGAAGCATCCAGAGCATTAGGAGCATCAAACATTAGAATACTAGTAAAAGAAATACTACCAAACTCAATTGGTGCGGTAATAGTACTAGCTACCCTAGATATAGGAAATCAGATACTGTTTTTTTCAACCCTTAGTTTTTTAGGTCTAGGAACACCACCGCCTACTCCAGAGTGGGGAGCGATGGTTTCTGATGGTATGGACAACTTTATGCAGTGGTGGATATGTACCTTCCCAGGATTAGCAATACTTACTATGGCAATAGGAGCCAACTTTATAGGAGATGGTATTAGAGACTTGCTAGATCCAAAATTAAGAAAAGAATTTTAGAGAGGTAAAAAAGTGATAGAAAAAAAATATATAAAATCAAAAAAAAATTTTTCCAAGGCTGATTTGACAACCCTATTCGATGGTGAAAACACATCAAACGATAAAGTGGAGTTTGGATATGCAGTTTTTAAACCGGGAGCTAGGATACCTGAAACAGGCTATACTTCCCACGAAGAAGATGAATATTCCTTTATAATCAAAGGGAAATCAAAAATAGTTATAGATGAAAAAGAATACGAAGTAACAAGCAATTCAGCTGGATTTATACCAGCAGGTGAACTTCATTATTCATATAACGACTCCGAGGAAAGCTGCGAATTAATATGGGCACTTGTAAAAAAATAATTAAAATAGAAGGTGACCTTGGATACTTCAAATAAAACCGCTCCTAGTGAGCGGTTTTATGGTACAAAAACATAATAATATATTAATTGATGAAAAGAAATTCAATTGATATAATAAGTTTAATGAAATCAGAAGAAAAGAGAGGAGAAACTTATGCTAACTGATAAAGTAATGAAATATTATTCAGAAGAAAACGATCTCAACTGTGCAGAATCAATGATATACGGCGCCAACCATGAGTACGGTCTTAACCTTAGTGAAGATGCCCTCAAAACCATGTCTGCTTTTGGAGGAGGAATGGCTGTTGAAAGTGTATGTGGAGCTTTGACAGGAGCAGTAGCGGCCTTAGGAGTTATATTCACCGGAGACAAATCTGTTGATAAAGAAAGAAGAAAAGAAATAATTTCGGACTTTTATAAAAGCTTTGAAGAAAAGTTAGGCACAGACAATTGTGAAGAGCTTAAAGAAAAATACGATGACGAAGTAGAGGGATGCTTAAAGGTAGTTGAACTGTCAGCAGAAGTACTGGAAGAAATAATAGATAAATATAATAAGGAGACCAATATGAATATGAAATATATGAATAAATTAATTGACTCATTAAAAGAAAGCGACTTAGAGGCTATGTTTATAGCACCATCAGAAGAACTTATGTTTTTGGCAGATTTTTCTCCTCATTTATGCGAAAGAATTCAGGGACTATTCGTAAAAGAAGACGGAGATTACTTTTATTTCTGCAACAGACTTACAAGAGACGAAGTAGAAGAAAACTTACCATCAGAAAAAGTATACTCTTGGCTTGATAATAAAGGATTTCTAAAAGATTTAGAAAATGTATTAGAAGAAAAAAACCTTTTAGGAAAAACTATAGGTGTAAACTCTACAGCAAGAGCATTTAATATACTAGATGTTATGGATAATATAGACGTTAAATTCAAAAATGGAAAAAGTATTTTAGAAGATATGAGAATTATAAAAACAGAAGACGAAATAGAAAAAATGAAAGAAGCCGGTAGGAAAACAGATGAAGTAATAAAAGAAACTATAGACTTTATAAAACCAGGAATGACCGAAGGAGAAATAGTGGAGAGAGTAAAAACCCTATTTGAAGAAAAAGATATGGTTTGCGAGTTTGCTATAGTGGCCTGTGGACCTCACACAGCTCTACCGCACTATTCTGGAATAGAAGGAGTAGTAAAGAAAAAAGATGTGGTTCTTATGGATATCGGGGGAAAATACAAGGGATTAACTTCCGACATGACTAGGACTGTTTTTGTAGGAGGAGCATCAGAAGAAGAAGTAGAAGTATATAATATAGTACTAGAATCAAATAAAAAAGGGATATCAATGGCAAACAAGGGAACAGTAGCAAAAGAAGTAGATAATGCTGCAAGAAAAATCATAGAAAAAAAAGGCTACGGAGAGTATTTTACTACTAGACTAGGTCACGGCATAGGATACTCAGTACATGAAGCACCATATATAACAGGGTACAACAACCTTATATTAGAGGAAGCTATGGCTTTTAGCATAGAGCCGGGGATATATATGAAAGGGAAATTTGGAGTAAGAATAGAAGATATAGTAGTAATAGAAAATGGAAAAGCAGTAAGGATAAATAACTTCACAAAAGAGATGATAATAATATAGGAATTAATTTTACAAATGAATTACCGGAGGTGGGTTAGTGGACAAATGGAAAATATTTATTGAAACAATACTAAAATATAAAAGCCAAAGCCTTATTATTGTAGATAATGAGGCTAAGGTTCAATATCTTAGAGATGACCAGGGAATCATCTTCGAAACAGATCCAAAGTATGCAGTAGGAAAAAGCATCCTAGATATTTTCAGTCATATGACAAAGGAAAGAAGTACCTTGTACAAGGTTTTAGAAGATGAAATTCCTAGAATAAACGAAATACAAAGCTTTTATACATATAAAGAAAACAAAATCACATCCATTACCACGACCCTGCCTTTATACGAAAAAGGAAAAATAATTGGTGGTTTGGAGATATTTGAAGATATAAACAATTACGAAAAAATATCAAAAAATATAATAGAAGCACAAAAAGAAGAACAAAACAAAGAAATAGTAATAGAAGAATATAAGGATAACGGAACGGTATATACTCTAAACGATATAATAGGTGAAAGCCAAGAGATAAAAGATATAAAAAAGAAAATTTTAAAAATTTCCGATAGTTCATCTTCCGTATTAATACAGGGAGAAACAGGAACAGGAAAAGAACTAGTAGCCCAATCCCTCCATAACAGCAGCTTCAACAGAAGAAAAAATCCTTTCATAGCACAAAACTGTGCAGCAATCCCTAAAGATTTGTTGGAAGGCATACTTTTTGGAACAACTTCAGGGAGCTTTACAGGAGCTAGAGAAAAGCCTGGACTATTTGAACTTGCCGATGGAGGAACTCTGTTTTTAGACGAGATTAATTCTATGGACGTAAACCTTCAAGCTAAACTCCTGAGAGTTTTACAGGAAGGTGTTATAAGAAGGGTAGGTGGAAGAGAATCTAAAAAAATAGATGTAAGAATAGTTACAGCTACCAACATATCTCCGGAAATAGCAATGGAAAGGGGTATGATGAGAAAAGATTTGTACTACAGATTAAATGTTCTTTCAATAAGAGTGCCACCTTTAAGGAAAAGAAGGGAAGATATCCCTGTCCTTGTGGATTACTTTATTAAAGCATACAATAATACCCTAAGAAAAAATATAAAAAATATAGACAGAAGTGTATGTGATAAGTTTAAAAAATATCCTTGGCCTGGAAATGTTAGAGAATTAAAATATACTATAGAAAATATAATGAACTTTACAGAGGATACAAAGATTAATGTATCTGAACTTCCAGAAAAAATAAAAAACTATAATAATATTCCTGAAAAAAATACAAGTGGATTAGAAAGAATAACAAACAATAATAACCAAGATAAAGAAAAAGTAGAAAACCCAAAATTAACAATGGAAAAAATACCACCTCTAAATAATGTGATAGAAGAAATAGAAAGGAAATTCATAGTAAAAGCCTTAAGAAAAACTGATGGTAACAAATCAGCAGCAGCTAGATTACTAAAAATTCCAAGACAAACCTTAAACAACAAAATCAAAAAATATGAAATAAAAGAAAAATACGAAGCAAAATAGTGTAAAAATATTTACATAATGCCCAAAAATGTACATATGTACAAAAAAACATACTAAATTCCTAATAATGTTTTATCCAAAAATGATGAAGCATTATTTTTTATGACCCTAAAATCAAAAGGTACAGCCATTTACACCATTTAACTCCTTTTTTGGCATAAACATTGCACTTAATATATGCAGTTAATAAAGAATAAACCAAAGAAGGAGTAATTTATGATAAATAAAATAAAAAATAAATTTTCTGAAAAGAATATAGACGCACTACTAATATATGACATATTTAACGTTAGATACCTAAGTGGATATACTAGTGATGATGCCTATTTACTAATCACTAGAGACAAAAATTATTTCCTCACAGACCCTAGATATACCGAACAAGCTTCAGAAGAATGCCCAGGATTTGAAATATTCAACTGGAGAGAAATAAATGGGGATTTTTCCCTTGCGGTATCAAGAATAGTCAAAAATGAAAACATAAAAAATTTAGGAGTAGAAAGCCACAGCATCACCCTAAGTTATTACAACAAAATATCTGGAAATATAGAGGCTCAGTTGGTGCCTGTAGAAGGTATAGTAGAAGACATAAGAAGGATTAAAAACCTTGAAGAGATACAGTATATAAGAAAAGCCTGTCAAATAGGAGATAGGGCCTTTAACAGAATAATAAAAGAAATAAAGGTAGGAAAAACAGAGAAAGAACTTTCAGCACTGCTGGCCTATTATCTTAAAGTAGAAGGATCAGATGCTAGAAACTACGAAAATATATTTATATCAGGACCCAGAACATCTTTGCTTCACGGCATACCGTCGGATAGGAAAATACAAGAAGGAGATCTGGTATTAATGGACTTTGGTGCAGGATATAAGGGATACCTTTCAGATATGAGTAGAACAGTAGTAATAGGTAAGCCTTCAGAAAAACAGAAGGAAGTATTTAAAATTGCAAAGCAATCTGAGCAAGATATGATAGATAATGTAAAAGCAGGAGTTACGGGAATAGAGCTATATGAAGCTTCCCTGGAAGCTATGAATGGAACAGAATACTTAGAATACAACTACTCTGGTGTTGGTCACGGAGTAGGTTTAGCAGTTCACGAAAAGCCATTCTTAGGACCAAAATCAAAACACACAATAGAAGCTAACAACATTATAACCCTAGAACCAGGCATATATATTCCTGGATGGGGAGGTATTAGACTAGAAGATCAAGTTTTAGTGACAGAATCAGGATGCGAAGTGCTTACTAAATCGTCCAGACAGTTCTTAGAACTTTGACATAAATTAAATTTTTAAAAATTAGAGGAGGAAACAATGAAAGGAAAAAAATTATTAGCATGGATGTTAATTATCATTTTAGCTTTTGGAGTAGTAGGTTGTACTACACCGGGAAGTGAAGAACCAGCTGAAGAACCTCAAGAAGGAGAAGAACCTCAAGAAGGAGAAGAACCTCAAGAAGGAGAAGAACAACCAGCGGAAGAATCTAAAAAAGTACTTAGATATTCCCTTACAGCAGATGTACCAACATTAGACCAGCACTTGGCTAACTCAATACCATCTGCAACAGTTGGACATCAGATATTTGAAGGACTAATCAGAACATACCAAGGTGAAGTAAGACCTGGTATAGCTGAAGATTGGGATGTATCAGATGATGGAACTACCTATACATTTTATCTAAGAGATACACAGTGGAGCGATGGAGAACCTGTTACAGCTTACGACTTCGAATACAGTTTTAGAAGACTATTAGATCCTGAAACTGCAAGTGGTTATGCATTTATAGGTATGGCACTTAAAAATGCAGGTGATGTAAACAAAGGTGAAGTGCCGGTAGAAGATTTAGGAGTAACAGCAATAGATGAAAATACCCTAGAAGTAGAACTTGAAAATCCTGCAGGATACTTCTTAAGTATGCTTTCAATGATGCAGTTTGCACCTACTAGAGAAGACTATGTTGAAGAATTTGGAAAAGACTACGCAGCAAATTCAGAAAACAATGTATATAATGGACCTTTTGTAGTAAAAGAGTGGAGACATGAAGATAGACTAATTCTTGAAAAAAATCCTAATTACTGGGATGCAGATTCTATTAATTTAGACGAAGTACAGATAATTATAGTACCAGATCAAATGACTGCCTTAGCAATGTTTGAAGATGGAGAATTAGACATGGTAGAAGTTCCTGCCGAAGTTGTTTCTCAATATGAAGAAGATGTTGAATACTACTATAACGGAGCAAATGACTTTATAAAAATTCAAATGGACGGATCATCTCCACTTGAAAATAAAGACCTAAGATTAGCTCTAAACTATGCTTTAAACAGACAAGAATTTATAATGCTGTCAACTGGTGGACTTTATGACCCTAATCCAAGATATGTCCTACCTCAGGTTAATGGAGTAGAAGGAGAATTTGGAGACGAATATCCTTACGAAGCATATCCTGTAGAAGGGGACGCTGATAAAGCACTTGAGTATTTAGATGCAGCAATGGAAGCTCTTGGAGTGGCAGAGCCATCTGAGATAGAATTAGAACTGCTTACTACAGATGTAGAAAGAACAAGAAAAGAAGCAGAGATTATTCAAGACGATTTGGAAAGCAAATTAGGTATCACAATAGATATAAGACAGGTACCTTATAAGCAGAGACTTGAAATGGAAGGTAACAAGGACTTTGAAATGGTTGTTACTGGATGGGCGCCTGATTACTCAGACCCTATGACATACTTAGAACTTTGGACTACAGACTCTGGATACAACCACGGATCATATTCAAATGCTGAATACGATGCAAAGATAAAACTAGCAAGAACATCTACAGACCAACAAGAAAGAATGGATGCAATGTTTGAAGCTGAAAAAATATTACTTGAGGATGGAGCTATAATTCCACTTCAACTAAGAAGAATAGCAATGCTTACTAATCCTGATTTAGAAGGATTTGAAAGCTACTTTGTAGGACTAAGTTACGAATACACATATGCAGACTTTAAATAAGAAACATTAAAAAAAGACACCGCCCTATAAAGGGCGGAAAGTCTTTTCTTTAATCAGGAGGAGTTTATTTTGAAAAAATACATTTTAAAAAGGGTATTTATATCTTTAATTACAATACTTGTACTGGTAAGTGTTGTTTTCGCATTAGTGAGACTTATGCCGGGAGATCCCTTTGCAAGTGAAAAACTAACACCGGAGGTAAGAGCAAACTTAGAGCAATACTATGGTTTTGACAAACCACTAATCGTACAATATTTTACCTACCTTAAGAATCTAGTTACTGGTGATTTAGGATATTCTATGTTTTATCCTAATCTAAAAGTAAATAATATAATAGCAAGTGCATTTCCCTATTCCTTTGACTTGGGAATGAGAGCCTTAGCTATGGCTATATCCTTTGGACTAGTTCTTGGAATTGTAGCAGCACTAAATAGAGGAAAGGTGCTGGACTTTACCTGTGTACTTATCGCTATAATAGGTACCTCTATGCCGGACTTTATTATAGGGGCAACACTCCAATACTTTTTCGGTATAAAATGGGGACTCCTGCCCGTAGCCCAATACAAGGGTATTTCCTATACTATACTACCATCAATAGCATTAGGATTTTACACCTTAGCTCTAGTATCAAGGGTTATGAGAGCAAATATGATAGAAACCATACAGCAGGACTATATTAAAACAGCAAAATCAAAAGGAATATCAAAGCTTAGAGTAGTAGTAAAGCACCAGATAAGAAATGCAATAATGCCTGTTATAACAATACTTGGACCCATAGTAGCAGCCTTGCTCACAGGTACCTTTGTAATAGAATCAATATTTGCAATCCCTGGTATGGGAAGACACTACGTACAAAGTATTCAAAATTTAGATTATACAATAATACTTGGAATGACTGTATTTTACGGGTCCTTTTTAGTAGTAGCTAATATGATAGTTGATTTACTATACGGTATTATAGATCCAAGAATTAGAGTGAGTGGGGAGTAGGTGGAGATATGGAACAATCAAAATTTAGAGTAGTAGGAAAAAATACGAAAAAAATGGAATCAATATCAAGACCCAGCCTCACATACTGGAAAGATGCTTGGAGACGTATGAAAGGGAATAGGGTAGCTTTTTTTAGCCTTATACTTATAGTACTTTACATTATACTGGCATTAGTTGGACCTTATATGAATGAATTCGACTATACATCTACAAACGTAGACAAGATGAATTATTTTCTTACATCACCCCAGTTCAAAGATATGACATTAATGGAAAGCATAAAAGAAATGTTAAGTACAGGTCATTGGTTTGGTACTGATGAAATAGGTAGAGACCTATGGACTAGAGTATGGATGGGAGCAAGAGTTTCCTTATCGATAGGATTTATAGCAACAATAATAAATACTATTGTCGGATCTATAGTTGGAGGCATATCCGGATACTACGGCGGTAGAGTAGACTCTATTATTATGAGAGTGGTAGATGTACTTTACGGTATTCCATATATGATAGTAGCAATACTGATTATGGTAGTACTAGGTGCAGGAGTTACATCATTAATTATAGCATTAGTATTAGTAGGATGGATAGGCTCCGCCAGATTTGTAAGAGGAGAAGTCTTAAAAATAAAAGAGCAGGAATTTGTAGAAGCAGCAAAGGTATTAGGAATAAAGGACAAAACTATAATAGCTAAACATATAATTCCGAATATAATGGGACTAATAATAACAAACCTTACAATGGCAGTACCTAGAGCTATATTTGCAGAAGCATTTCTTAGCTACATAGGATTAGGAATAGCACCTCCTGGATGTAGTTGGGGAGTATTGGCAAAAGCAGGAGTAAAACTTATGAGAATACACCCTTATCAATTATTTATTCCAGCATTCTTTATATCAACTACTATGTTGGCTCTTAATCTAATCGGTGACGGTATGCGAGATGCCCTTGACCCTAAACTAAGAAATGAATAAGGAAGTGACATTATGAATGATAAAAAACTAATAGAAATAGATAATTTAGAATTTTCCTTTAATACTTATGGAGGAGAAGTACAAGCCGTAAGGGGAGTATCCTTTGAAGTAAACAAAGGAGAAATAGTAGGAATAGTTGGAGAATCAGGTTGCGGTAAAAGCGTTACAGCCCAATGTTTGATGAAATTGAACCCAGAACCTCCAGGATTTTTTAAAAAAGGTTCAATCAAATACAAAGGTGAAGAAATAATAACCAAAAGTGAAAGGCAAATGAGAAAAATAAGAGGACTAGAAATAGGATTCGTATTTCAAGATCCAATGACATCTCTTAATCCTACTATGAAAATTGGAAAGCAAATCGAAGAGATATTTATAGAAAGAAAAATGTACACCAGGGGAAAGATGAAGGAAAAAGCCCTGGAAATACTAAAAACCGTTGGAATATCAGATAGTGAAACCAGATACAACCAGTATCCTCACGAACTCAGCGGAGGTATGAAGCAGAGAGTTATGATAGCTATTGCCTTAGTAGCAGAGCCAAGTGTAGTAATAGCAGATGAACCTACTACATCCCTGGACGTTACTATAGAGGCGCAGATATTAGATTTACTAAGAAAACTAAAAGAAGATTTAGGTAAGTCAGTAATTTTAATCACCCACGACCTGGGAGTAATTGCCAAGCTTTGCGACAGAGTACTTGTTATGTACGGCGGGAAAATCGTAGAAAGAGGAACAGTAGACGAAATTTTCTATGAAACCAGACATCCTTATACATCGGGATTACTATCTTCAATTGCAGGATTAGATAAAAAAAGAGAAGACGAACTTTCTCCAATATTAGGAACTCCCCCGGACTTGTTTTCGCCTCCTATAGGATGCCCTTTTGCAGCAAGATGCGAGCATGCTATGGAAATATGTTTAGAACAACTTCCAGAGGAATACGAAGTATCACCTGAACATAAAACTATGTGTTGGTTGGAAAACGAACAAGCTCCAAATGTAAAACTCAAAGCAAAATCCTATGAGGAGAGTGACCTGATATGACAAAAGAAAACAATCCCCTAATGAGAGTTGAAAACCTCAGCAAACATTTTAAAATAAAAGAAGGTCAGATACTAAAAGCAGTAGACGATGCATCCTTTGATATACACAGAGGAGAGACAGTAGGCTTGGTAGGAGAAAGCGGATGTGGTAAATCCACTACGGGTAGATGTTTGGTTAAGCTAGAGCAACCTACAGAAGGTGAAGTATACTTTGAAGATAAAGAAATATATAAACACAAATATCACGAAGAATACTTATCTCAGCACCAAGGACAAAAGATACCTGAGATAAATCCTGACCAGGCAAAGCTAGAATATACAAAAAACGTACAGATGATATTCCAAAATCCTTATTCATCCCTAAACCCTCGAATGACTGTGAAAGATATCGTAGGAGAAGGAATAAGACTCCACCACAAAAATATAAAAAATAAGGAATTAGAGGAAAGAATAGAATATTTACTAAAAGATGTAGGATTGAGTAAAGACCATATTTCAAGGTTTCCTCATGAATTTAGCGGTGGTCAGAGACAAAGGATAGGTATAGCCAGAGCCTTATCTGTAGACCCTAAATTTATTGTATGTGACGAACCTATATCAGCCTTAGATGTATCTGTTCAAGCGCAAGTAATAAATATGCTTAAAAAAATACAAAAAGAACGTGAACTTACATATCTGTTTATAGCTCACGATTTAAGTGTTGTAAAATATATATCAGATAAAGTTGTAGTAATGTATTTGGGAAATATTGTAGAAAAAGCTAACTCAGAAGATCTTTATAAAAACCCAATGCACCCATATACACAGGCTTTGCTGTCATCTATTCCGGTAGCAAATCCTAAAATAGCAAAATCAAGAAAAAGAATTGTATTAGAAGGAGAGCTTTCAAGTCCTATAAACCCCAAAAACCAGTGTAGATTTGCAGATAGATGCAAACACGTTATGCCTATATGCAAAGAGAATAAACCTCCCTTAATAACTTATGAAGAAAATCATGAAGTAGCATGCCATTTATATAAAAAATAAATTACTAAAATAATAAATTATATGTTAAACTATAATTATTGAAATTAAAGAGGTGTAACAGTGTTAGAAAATCTAATAAAAAAAATGCAAAAAGAATATATAGATGGCTTCTTCATAAGTAATCCCTATAATGTTCAATATATTAGCGGATTTAGGGAAAAATTTGCCTATGCATTAATAACTAAAAAAGGAAAATATATACTTACCGATGGAAGACACAAAGAAATAGCATCTAAAACCACAAAAGGCTTTGAGATTATAAACTGGCAGCAGAAGGAAAATAAGCTCAAACAGGCTGTTGATGAAATCATAAAAAAAGAAGGTGTAAAAAGACTTGGATTTGAAGCAGAACACCTAACCTATAAGAAATTTACAGAACTATATGATATGGTAGATGCAGAAATCACACCTGTCATTGGCTTAGTAGAACAGCTGAGAGTGGTTAAAACAGAAGAAGAAATACAAAACCTTAAAAAAGCATCTCAAATAAACGACAGAGTTTTTAAAAGACTTTTAAAAAATATAAAAACAGGTAAAACCGAAAAAGAAATTTCTGCCCTTTGTAACTATTATATAAGATTAGAAGGGGGAGACACTAAGATAAGTGAAAATATATTCTTGACTGGAAGTAGAAGTTCTCAGATTATGGCATCTCCCTCAGATGCAGAAATTAAAGAAGGCGACCTATTCCTTATAAACTACGGTGCCAGCTACAAGGGCTATCTTACAGATTTTTCAAGAACTGTAATAGTAGGGAAAGAGCCTACTCCAAAACAAAAAGAAGCCTACGAAGTAGTGAAAAAAGCTCAGATGGAAGCAATAAAATCAATAAAAGCAGGAGTATTAGCAAAAGAACCCTTCTATGCTTCTGAGAAAATATTTATAGATACAGGTTATAGAGAAAACCACTACGAAGGAATGGGACATGGAATAGGATTGTTTTTACACGAAGAACCCTTTTTAGATAAAAATTCAAAACTTATATTAGAAAAAAACAACGTCCTCACAGTAGAACCAGGACTATATATTCCAGACTGGGGAGGCATAAGAATAGAAGACACAGTACTTGTGACGGAAGAAGGATACGAACTTCTAACCAAATCACCAAGAGAACTCATAGTTATTTAAAAAACAAAGGCCGGACTTATGTCCGGCTATTTTGATTCTATTCATTATTTTGAGTTTCACCCATATAAAAAAATTTGACAAAGTAGCTCAAGAGTTTTATAATTTGAATCAAATAACGCAATTTAATATTAATCGCTTAATTCTTACAAAGAAGCGGGGGAACCGATTTTTATGGGGCGAATTCTTAATAGATAGGATAATTCTTTCAATCCGAGCCCGACAGCTAACCTCGTAGGCGTTGAAGGGAGGGGACCCATAAGCCAAAGGATTCTCTTTGGTAATTTTTATTTTTTGTAATAAAAGGAAGGTGATTTTTTGAAAAATAGAGGAATTAAATTTAAAATTTTGCTTATATTTATTTTAATATTTATTTTATTGGCTACAAATAGTATATGGGTAATTATAAATTTTAACAGTCTCAGTAACTCCATTGAGAACATTATGGAATCAAACTACAAAACAATAGAAGCAGCTCAAAGCATGACTGTAGCTATAGAAAGACAGGATAGTGCTGAATTGGAGCAAATGTTTTCGAATAGTGATACAACTTCTAATTCTTTTAGAGAAAATGAAGTAGAATTTTTGAGGAATTTATCAAGAGCTGAAGATAATATCACAGAAGAAGGAGAAGCTGAAATTTTAAGTAGAATTAATACTTTATATATAGAGTATGTTGATAAATATTCAATCCTTGTTGATATACAAAATAATGAGGGGTCGAATTCAGCTAAGGAATACTACTACAATGAAATCCTACCTCTCTTTGAAGAAACAAAAGAAGAAACAAGAGAACTTTTAACATTAAATCAGTTAAGTATGGTTTCTAGGAAAGATAGGGCACACGATATTTCAACGAGCGCAACATTTTCAACAATGCTTATATCTATTCTAACTATAATAATAGGAATAGTAATGGCTATATATTTAAGTAATAAGGTTGTTAAACCAATTCAAGATTTAATAACTAAAATTAAAAAAATAGCAGAAGGTGATTATAAACAACAGCTTGATATTTCAGGAAGTGATGAAATTGCAAGATTAGCAACAGAATTTAATACAATGACAAAAAAATTGCAATCTTATGAACTTTTAAATATAAAAAAATTAATGGAAGAAAAACAAAAATCCGATGCTATTGTAGAAAGTATAAGTGATGGTATAATAGTTACAAATGATGAGCATAAAATATTACTTGTGAATAGAGCAGCGGAAAAAGCCCTTGATATAAGAGAAAAAGAAGCATTAAACAGACATTTTCTTGAAGTTATCAAGAGAGAAGATATTTTTAAAACTATTGAAAAGGTCAAAGATAAATCACCTAATTATGAGCATAAAAAATATTTAGATATATCATTAACAGTGGATGGAGAAAACGAATATTATAGACTAAATGTGAGACCAATTACAACTAGAGAAGGAGAAAACATAGGAGTTGTAACTCTTATGCAAAACATTACAAAGTTAAAAGAAGTTGATCAAATTAAGTCGGATTTTGTTTCAACTGTTTCCCATGAATTTAGAACTCCACTAACTTCCATAACAATGGGGGTAGGACTATTACTCGATGAAGTTCCAGGGCCTATAAATGAAGAACAAAAAGAATTAGTTGAAGCTATTGAAGAAGATTCTGAAAGACTAAGAAAGTTAGTTAGCGACTTGTTGGATTTATCAAGAATGGAATCAGGAAATATAAAGATGGATATTGAAAGACAAAATCTTAAGGAAATACTGGATAATTCTATAAAACCTTTTAAAAGACAACTAGAAGAGCATAATGTTGACATAGAAGTAAAAATCAGGAAAAACTTATCTAAAGTGAAGGTTGATTTCAATAAAATTTCTTGGGTTTTTACTAACTTAATAGGGAATGCTTTAAGATACTTGCCTGAGGATAAAAAAGGGAAAATAATTATAAATGCCAAAGAAACTGCCAATAAAATGTTGATTTCAGTTTCTGATAATGGAAAAGGTATATCAGAAGAATACCAGCAAAAAATATTTGAAAAATTTATCCAATCAAAGGATAATGATAATAAAGGTGGTACAGGATTAGGCCTAGCAATAAGTAAAGAAATAGTTAATGCTCATGGTGGAGAAATATGGGTTAAGAGTAAAATAGGAGAAGGTAGTACTTTTTATTTTACTGTAAAATTGGGTTAAATAGGAGACCAACATGAAGAAGATATTAATAGTAGAAGATGAAAAAAATATAATATTATCACTTGAAATGTATTTAAAGAAAAAAGAGTATGAAGTGTATGTTTCAAAGAATGGTATAGATGCTGTCAAAGATGCACAAGAAATATTACCAGATTTAATATTTCTTGATATTGTTTTACCAGGTATGAATGGATATTTAGTATGTGAAGCTTTAAAAGATGAAGATAAAACTAAAGAAATCCCAATAATATTTATGAGCGCTAAAAGTCAAAAGGAAGATATAAAAAAAGCATATGATTGTGGTGGACTAGATTATATAATGAAACCTTTTAAACATTGTGAAATACAAGAAGTAGTAGATAAATACATATAACTTATGGAGGTAATTATGAGTAAAAAAATATTAATTGTTGATGATGAAAAAAACATAAGAATGACTTTGAAACACTGCTTAAGAGCACAGAAATACGATCTTGATATTGCTATTAATGGAGATGAAGCATTAAGTAAAATTAAGAATAACGAATACGACTTGGTTTTATTAGATATTAAAATGCCTGGATTATCAGGAATGGAAGTTTTAAAAAAAGTAAGGGAAAGAGGAAACAATACAAATATTATTATGATGACAGCTTATGGTACTATTGAAAGAGCTGTTGAAGCAATGAAATTAAATGCTATTGATTTTATAAGTAAGCCTTTTAGTCCTGAAGAAATAAGATCTATTGTAAAAGATGTATTAAGAAGAGAAGATTTAGTAGAAGATAATATAGATAATTTTGAAGACATTATTCAATTTTCTAAAAAATGTATATTAGATAAAAAATACGATAAAGCAAAAGAATATTTAAAAAAGGCAATTGTTATGGATGAAGAATCTCCCGACCCATACAATATGCTGGGAGTACTTTATGAATATGAAAGAGATATAGACAATGCTCAGAAAAACTATCGTATCGCATTAGCTATAGATCCTTCCTATAAACCTGCAGATATAAATCTAGAAAGAACAGTTCAATTCAACTATAGTGAAAAAGGTATAAAACTAGATGAAGAAAGTTTAGATGAGGATGAAAAATAAATGGATATTAACAAAAATAATGATGATTATATAATAATTGTAGGTTGTGGTAGATTAGGCTCTAATTTAGCTAACCTTCTATCAAAAGCGAGAAAAAGTGTAGTAGTTATAGATAAAAACGAGAAGGCATTTAATCGACTGTCGGACGAATTTAGTGGTTTTACTATAGAAGCTGATGCTATAGAAATTGATACTTTAATTAAAGCTAAGATTGAAAGAGCTGACGTTGTTGCAGCAACTACTAATGATGATAATACTAATATAATGATAGCACAAATTGCAAAAATCATATACGGGGTACCTAAAGTTATTGCAAGACTTTTTGAGCCATCAAGGGAAAAAGTTTATGAAGAATTGGAGGTTGAGACGATTTGTCCTACAAACCTATCAGCAATTGAATTTAAGTCTATCATTTTAAAAGAAGAGGAGAAATAGTATGAATATAATAATTGTAGGTGGAGGAAAAAAAATTCATTTTCTTACAAAGTCCTTTGTTTCAAAAGGATATAATGTAACTATTGTGAATGATGACTACAACTACTGTATAAAACTTGATAGAATGCATGATGCAAATATAGTTTATGGAGATGGTACGAAACCTTTTATATTAGAGGATGCTGGCATAGCATATTGTAATATGATTATTGCACTAACTCCAAAAGACCCAGATAATTTAGTTATATGTCAAATTGCTGAAAAAATGTATAATGTTAAAAAAACTTTTTCTATAGTGAATGATCCTCAAAACATTGATATTTTTAAAAAATTAGGAATTGATACTGTTATTAGTACTTCTGATATTATTTCTGCACTAATAGAACAGAGAGTAACTATTGATGATATAAATAACTTAGTACCTATAGAAGAAGGAAAAATTTCAATAATGGAAGTAGAAATAAATTCTGATAATCCTATAATAGGAGAAGTACTAAGTGATGTGAAACTACCGGAAGAATCAATAGTTGGTTGTATTATTAGAGGCAATTCAGCTGTTATACCAAGAGGTAACACAAAAATTAACGAAAGCGATAAATTAATAATTCTTTCTTTACCAGAAATACAATCTGAAGTACTAAAAGTTATAAGAGGAAGGATAGACTAATATGATTATCTTAAGACAGTTGAAAAGAAGATACCAACTTATAATTGGTTATACAGGAACTATGACTATAGGTATAGGAATAATGCTTCTCATTCCATTAATCATATTGTTTTTTTATAATAATGAGATAAATCAAGCTATTAATTTTCTTATACCTGGAATTCTTTCTATTGGATTTGGATTTTTTTTAAGAAATATAAACAAAAACAAAAAAGATGTTTCATTGAAGATTCAAGAAGGAGGAGTTATAGTTATTTTCACTTGGATTAATGCAGTATTATTTTCAGCATTACCATTTATGCTCTCTGGACAGTTAAATTTTACCCAAGCTGTTTTTGAATCTGTAAGCGGATGGACTACTACAGGTTTGTCGGTTGTTGATGTAACAAAAACAGATAAGATATTTTTGTTTTGGAGAAGTCTGATGCAGTTTTTTGGAGGAGCAGGCTTAGCTGTAATCATGCTTTCTGCAATAGTTGGACCACATGGTTTGGGACTTTATAATGCAGAAGGAAGGTCAGACAAGCTCTTACCTAACGTAAGAAAATCAACAAAACTAATAATGACTATATACTCTGGATATGTAACAGCAGGGATAATATTATATGGACTATTTGGAATGCCTTGGTTTGATGCTGTTAATCATTCAATGGCGGCATTATCTACAGGAGGATTCTCAGTTAAGCCCGGTAGCATAGGAGATTACAACAGTTTAAGTATAGAACTTATAACAATTGTACTAATGTTTTTGGGAACAATAAATTTTACTGCACATTTCGTATTACTTAAAGGAAAAGTTAAGAACTTTTTCAGAATTGGAGAAATAAAATTCATGTTTTTTTTAGTTGCGGTTATTACTCCAGTAATTTCTTTTTTATCTCTGAGCAAATTATATGACAATTTAAGCGAAACCATTAGAGTTGGTTTCTTTGAGGTTGTTACAGCATTATCTACAACTGGATTTTCAACTGTAGATGGATATTCCAACTGGGATAGTTTTTCAGTATTAATTTTAATAATACTAATGATTATTGGAGGAGGAGCAGGCTCAACTGCTGGAGGTATAAAACAGT
Source organism: Eubacteriales bacterium (assembly GCA_046482875.1). Lineage (GTDB taxonomy): Bacteria > Bacillota > Clostridia > Tissierellales > Dethiosulfatibacteraceae > UBA8670. The sequence continues at coordinate 23,582 of JAWOEG010000093.1, forward strand.
ACAGAGTATACATAATGGTAAAATCTTTAATTTGGAATATTAAGCAGTACTTACTACCTAAAAACATAGTTAGAGAAAATGCGATTAATAGACCAGAAGGTGAATACTATCTGAAAAAAAACCATATTATTGAAATATCTAATTTTATAACCTTATATTTATTCATATACGCATTAGGAGTACTTGTATTTTTATTTTTTGGATATTCTCTGCAAGATTCTATGTTTGAATTTGCTTCAAGTTTAGGGACAGTAGGGTTATCTATTGGTATAACTTCTCCAGATGCGCCAAAAGTAATATTATGGACTCAAACAATGGGAATGATACTAGGAAGACTCGAGTTCTTTGTTATATTTTACTCTATATTAAAAATTATAAAAGATGTTAAGCTATTAAGAATTGGTAAAAAAGACGAAAAATAACTTTTAGCAAAACGACCAATAAATCATGTTAATTTTTTAGGAGTTTATTTTGAATAAAAAAGTAATTAAGTTAATTATACTATGTATTTTAGCGATATTAATAATTATTGTATTTAGCATAAACATTTCAATCACCCATACTGGGTATATATTTTGATTCTATTCATTATTTTGAGTTTCACCTTTAAACTTTACTA
>JAWOEG010000102.1:0-4314 GCA_046482875.1 Eubacteriales bacterium
AGTCCTCTCACCAGCTCCAAAGCATGGAGGGGTTCCCGAGTTGGCCAAAGGGGACGGACTGTAAATCCGTTAGCACAGCTTTCACTGGTTCGAATCCAGTCCCCTCCACCAAAAATGCGAAAGTGGCTCAGTGGTAGAGCATCGCCTTGCCAAGGCGAGGGTCGCGGGTTCGAATCCCGTCTTTCGCTCCACATGCGGGTGTAGCTCAGTGGTAGAGCCCTGGCCTTCCAAGCCAGTTGCGAGGGTTCGATCCCCTTCACCCGCTCCATTATTTAATATGCACCTGTAGCTCAGTTGGATAGAGCAACGGACTTCTAATCCGTGTGCCAGGGGTTCGAATCCCTTCAGGTGCACCAAAAAATGGGGCGTAGCCAAGCCGGTAAGGCACTAGACTTTGACTCTAGCACGCGTAGGTTCGAGTCCTGCCGCCCCAGCCAATTATTTAAATAAGGCGCCATAGCCAAGTGGTAAGGCAGAGGACTGCAACTCCTTTATCCCCAGTTCGAATCTGGGTGGCGCCTCCAACTGAATCAGCACCCTTAGCTCAGTTGGATAGAGTGTCTGACTACGAATCAGAAGGTCACAGGTTCGAATCCTGTAGGGTGCACCAGTTTAACAACTTCGAATACAAGGCTTATAGGCCTTTTTTTATTTTGTCTAATTTTGTTAAAATGACCTAATATACCTCTAAAATGATAGAGGTAGCTAACAAATAGCTAACAAAATATACTTATTTTATAAAAAATTTATCCTACCTTAATATCCTCTTACAGATATAAAAAAAACAAAAATCACCTCAAGAAGCTAGTTGATTATTAAACTTCTTAAGGTGAATATAATTCGATGTGTTAGAAAAATACAATTATCTATTCTTATCAATCATTTTTATTTCCTGAAACTTTTCTTTTAAGAACTTTAACTACTTCATGTGCTGTTAGGAATACCAATCCCGATGCAAATATTCTAAACCAGTTATCTATACTTAAAGAAGCATATCCAAAAAAGTTGTTGATTACTGGTGTATGAGTTACGAATATAACAGCTACTATTGAAAAACCAATTGAATAAAGCATATTTTTATTATTAAAGAAATTTTTATTGAATATACTTTTATGTACATACCTTCTAGACATTATATTTATCCACTGAGTGAGTACTATAGTTAAAAAAGAAATAGTTGTAGCTTCTCTGTAGAGTATACTTCCTGTGTCAATTGATGATCCTCCATTTAAATTAACAAAATTACTAAAATTAATGTAACCTAATGTTCCCATTAATGTACCAAAAAATACTATTTCGATCATTGAATGCTTATTTACAATATGATCATCTCTTTTTCGAGGAGGAGTTATCATAAGTTCTTTTGAACCGGGATCAAAAGTTAAGGCAGTTAATGGTAAAATTTCAGCTAATAAGTCTATTGATAATATTTGTATAGCTAGTATTGGAACAGGGTAATTGCTTATAGCCCCTAATAACAAACCTATTAAGACTATTGATAACTCAGCTACATTTGAAGTAAGGGAAGCTATAATTGTTTTCTTTAAGTTGTTATATATATTTCTTCCTTCTTTTATTGCATCTACCAAGGTTGGATAACTATCATCTAACAATATAAGGTCGGAGGCTTCTTTCGAAACATCTGTACCCATCTGACCCATAGCAACACCAATATGAGCACTTTTTAATGCTGGTGCATCATTTACTCCATCTCCTGTAACAGCAACAATCTTACCTTGTTTCTTTAAGGTTTTTACAATTCTTAATTTATCTTCAGGTGAAACCCTTGAAAAAATAATTGAAGAAGTATCCTTAGTTTCTTCATCAAGCTGTTCATCAGATAATTCAGAAAGTTCTTTAGATGTAAAAACTTTTAAATCTTCATCTTCTAAAGCAAGATTTATTTTCTTACCAATAGCTTTTGCTGTAACAGGATGATCTCCAGTCATTATATAGGTATCTATGTGAGCTGAATGAGAATCATCTATTGCTTCCTTTACACCTTCTTTAGCAGGATCGATCATGGCTACTAATCCTAAAAATACTACATCTCTTTCAATTTCATCTATTACATAGTCGGTTTCATTTTCCCCTAATTTTCTGTAGGCTATTGCAATTACACGAAGAGCCATTTTTGAATACATTTCGTTTATTTTATTTAATTCTTCTTTATGTTTTTCAGTGATTTCTACTTCTTTACCATCTTCATAAATATGCTTAGATATTGAGAGTACACTATCTATAGCACCTTTCATAGTAAGCACATTATCATCACCGAATTCTCTTACAGAACTCATTCTTTTCCTCTCTGAATCAAAGCTGAATTCATGGAGTTCCGGATTTTCTTCATCTTCCTTAGGAGAACGGGTGCCTAATTTAGTTGACAAGGTTATTAAAGCAGCTTCTGTAGGATCTCCTATTGGATACCAACCAGAATGTTTACCATCGGGTTCATGGATTTCCGCGTTTGATGACATAGTAGCAGCATCAAACATTATTTCAATTTTATCAATTTCTTCTTGAGATAATTTTTCATCATTTTCATTTAATATATCACCTTCAGGTTTATAGCCTAGCCCTGTTATTTTATACTCTTTATTATCAAACCAAACCTTCTGTACTGTCATTTCGTTTTTCGTTAAAGTTCCTGTTTTATCAGTAGCAATAACATTTGTTGATCCTAATGTTTCTACGGAAGCTAGCTTTTTAACTACGGCATTTTTAACTGCAAGTCGTTTTACACCCTGGGATAAGGCAACGGTTGTTTGCATTGGTAGTGCTTGAGGAACAACAGCAACAGCAATACCTAAACCGTAGATTAAAGCAAAATTCAATCCTAAGTTTCTGTATAAACTTAAACCAAATAAACTGAAACCTATAATAACTGCAAAAATGGATATTTTGTTGGCAACAGAAGCCATTTCTTGCTGCAATGGTGATTTTGATCTGTCAGTTTCTTGTGTCATTGATGCTATTTTGCCCATTTCTGTATCCATACCTGTTGCTATAACTACACCCTTAGCAGAACCAGCGGCTACGTTCGTACCAAGATATGCCATGTTATCTCTATCACCAAGAGGTAGATCACCGTCTATATGATTACTATGCTTTTCTTGAGGCATTGATTCTCCAGTTAAAGAAACTTCGACCATTCTTAAATTGAAAGTTTCAATTAATCTTAAATCTGATGGAACCTTATCTCCTTCTTCAAGACTAACAATGTCACCAACTACTAGCTCTGATTGTTCAACTTCACTGATTTGTCCATCTCGAAATACTTTGGACGGAGATTTAATAAGCTCGTTGAGAGAATCCATTATTTTTTCAGCTTTGTACTCTTGATATAAACCAATAATTGAATTAATAATTGCAATAGTAATCATAATACTTCCATCTATATAATTACCTATAATTAATGAGAGAGCAGCTGCTACCAATAAAAGTATTACAAGAACATCTTTAAATTGATTTAAGAAGAGTACATATATAGAAGTAGATTTTTTTCCCGTTAATACATTTTTGCCATACTTATCTATTCTTATATTTGCTTCTTCTTCCGAAAGTCCTTTTTCTGATGTCTTTAACTCTTCGAATACGTCTACAACCTTTTTATTGTAGATTTTTTTGTTTTCCATAAAAACTCCTTCCTGTTAATCTTATGTCCTTAATTATTGTTCATAAATATATAATGATTATAACATCAATAATATAGATAATACAGTGGTTAAACAAGGCTATATTATTTTATACCCATATATATAATATGTAGACAAAAATCATGAAACAGTTTTTTGTAGATTTAATTTGGAGAAAAAGAATAAAATTGTTGACTTTATCATAGATATGTTGTTATAATGTAAAAGCACTAAAAAATTGAAACGGGGCGTAGCGCAGTTTGGCAGCGCATCTGGTTTGGGACCAGAGGGTCGCAGGTTCAAATCCTGCCGCCCCGACCAATTATTATAATCATCTTAGGTAAGCTGAAATAGAATACTCTTTTTAATTAGAGTATTTTTGTTTGTAGAAATGTAAAATTTATATTAATTTTTTATTGACAATTACAGATATAAAACTTATAATATAAAATGCATCGTATAATTAGAAAAGAAGACGTAAAAAAACTAAAAATAACCATTGACATAAGGGAACAAATTTGATATCTTATACAAGTTGTAAAAAACAAAGGCAACAAAACAGAAGAAGCCCGAAAAAAACATACACAAAAAGATAAAAAAGACTTGACACTAAGGGCGATAAATGATAACCTAATAGAGTCGCTAAAGACAGAAGCGGCAAAGCACATAGACAATAGAA
>JAWOEG010000027.1:0-2517 GCA_046482875.1 Eubacteriales bacterium
CCGGGGACAGGGTAGTAGGACAAAACGGACAGATTTTCATAGGGGACAATGATCCTCATATAGAAGAAGACGGAACCATTAGAGTAGATGGCCAGGTAGTAGATAGGCTAAATGTAGTAGATTTTGGAAATAGAGAAGGAATGCAAAAAGCAGAAAACGGAGCATTCACCGGCGGTGGCGGCATGGTTCAAGCTACAGGAGCTGTAATGCAGGGTTTTTTAGAATCCTCCAACGTAGAACTATCTGAAGAAATGACAAACCTTATAGAAATATCAAACAAATTCACAACAAATCAAAAGCTGATACAGATGCTTGATGGTGTAAACAACATATCATCAAATAGATTAGGAAAGGTGAGATAGATGATACAGGGATTTTATACAGCTAAAACAGCATTAACCTTTAGACAGTTAGGTATGGATGTGATATCCAACAATTTTGCAAATATAAATACAGAAGGATATAAAAAAGACGAAGCAGTCTTTGAAGATGCCCTTTACAACCTATCTCAAAAACAATACCCAGGAGGAGATAGGACATACTATACTACAGGATCTGGAACATTTATAAGTAGTATAGGAAAAGACTTCTCCCAAGGAAGTCTTAAAGAAACAGGAAATTCCTTAGACTTAGCACTTCAAGGCAGTGGATTTATAGGAGTAAAAGATGACTTTGACAACCTTTTTTACACAAGAGGAGGAAGTTTTAAGTTTACTCCATCAGAAGAAGAAGGCTTTAAAAACATCGTAAACGACCAAGGATATTATTTAATTGATTCTAATGAAGAAAAAATTAAAGTTTCTGCAGAAAGTAACGATATAAGTATTGAGAAAGACGGTGAAGTAGTATTTGATTTACAGGAACCCGTAGAAGAAGGGGAAGAAAAGAGACTGCTAATGGTTAACTTCAACAACCCAGCAATGCTCCTAGACTACGGAGAAGGAAGATTTGGCAGATCCGATTTATCAGGAGCACCTTTCATAACAGAAAGAGGTTCGGTGGCACAGGGATTCAAAGAAATGTCCAATGTAGACCTAGCTGAAGAAATGACAGATCTTATACTAAATCAAAGAATATTTCAACTTAACTCAAAAATAATACAAACAGCAGATGAGTTAGAATCAGTATCCAACAATCTAAGGAAGTAAAGTTTTTAAGGAGGCTTTAAAATGAAAATCAAACCTTCAGAATATTCGAATATATTAAACAAATACAATAGCGAGAAAACAGAGGGTAACAAGAACATTAACAATGAAGTAAATAAGTTTGAAGAAAAAAATATAGAGGGCAAAAACTATTTTGAGGATAAGATTGATATATCTGAGAACTACAAGATGCACAACGAAGCTCTTGACCAGTTAAAAGAAATGGATGCAAAAGATAGAAAAGAAAAGATAGAAAATCTTAAAACTCAAATAAATGAAGGGAAATATCAGGTTAATCCGGATGAAATAGCAAAAAAAATCACGGATAAACTAATATGATGGTGCTAAATGTGAAAAACAATATTACTGAACTAATAGAAATATTAGAAAATCAGAATAAAATTTACCATGCCCTTATAGATGTATCAAAAGAAATGAAACTGTATATAGAGAAAAATGACGTAAAAGAATTAGACATGCTTGTAAAAGTAGAATCAGCCCTCACAATGAAATTCTCCCTCTTAGAAAACAGAAGGAAATCTATGTCCAAAAATATACGTACAGAGTACGATATTCCGGAAGATTCCTTCAATATGACTGAGCTTAAAAAATATTTGAATAAGTCCGAAGCAGATAAAATGGAAGAAACTCAAGAAAGCCTTATAAAATCAATGAAAGAACTAGATGAAATCAATTCATCAAACAATATGCTTGTAAGATCAAGATTAGATTGGATAGATTTATCCTTGAAAATATTAGGTAAAAACAACAGCGATAAAAAATACAATAAAGAAAAAAAGATAGAAAGAGAAACAAAACTAGTTGACGAATTAATATAATCATAAAATAAGGAGAAAATTATGGGATTCTATTCTCTTCAAATAGCGAGAACAGGATTGGTAGCCAGTCAAAAAGCACTGGACGTTACCAGTCATAATATAGCAAACGCAAATACAGAAGGATACACCAGACAGCGGTTGGATTTTTCATCAAGGCAGGGTGTAACCTCAAATAAAATTACAATAGGATCTGGGGTAGATATAGACAATCTTACCCAGATAAGAAATGAATACTTAGACTATCAGTTCAGAGGTGAAAATTCAGTAAAAAACGAGCTTGAAACAAAAAGCGAAACTACAACTTATATAGAAAATATATTTGGAGAGCCTTCTGACCATGGAATTAATCAATCCTTGTCGGATTTTTTTGTATCTATGGAAGAACTCACCAATAATGCCCAGGAAGCATCCTATAGAGAGACTGTAGTACAAAATGCCGTAAAACTTACGGACTCTATTAGGACCGTAGCCACAGAACTCACAGAATACCAGAAAGAAATCAACGACGTAATTGATATGAGTGTAGACCAGGT
>JAWOEG010000066.1:0-10887 GCA_046482875.1 Eubacteriales bacterium
GTTGTAATTAATTGATTGGAGGAAAAAAATGGAAAAAATAGCTTTAGTAGCAGATAGTACCTGTGACTTAAATAAGGAAGAAATTGAAAAGTACAATGTACAAATATTACCACTGAAAATAGTCTATAAGGACAGAGAGTATACGGATAGAGTGGATATAACACCACAAGAAGTCTACGATAACATGAAAACAGAAGTACCAACAACATCTCTTCCATCAATGGAAGAAATAGAATCTCTATTTCTAAAATTGAAAAAGGAAGGATATACCCATATCATAGCTATAACTATATCCTCAGGCCTTTCGGGAACCAATAATAGTATAAGATTGGTAAGTGAAAAACATCCAGAGTTAACTTATGAAATATTTGACTCAAAAGCATTATCTCTTGGGGCTGGAGCAATAGTAATGGAATGTGGAAAAATGATACAAGAAGGTAAGAATTTTGAATACATAGTAAAACAACTACCTGTAATTAGAGATAAGATAAAAATCTTTTATGTATTAGACACACTTAAGTATTTAATAAAAGGTGGCCGTATAGGCAAGGTTTCAGGAAGCATAGGACAACTTCTAAATTTAAAACCTATAATATCTATAGACAATGAAGGCATATACTATACTTATACTAAGGTAAGAGGTAGAAAAAAAAGTATAAATAAACTTCATGAGATAATGAAAGAAACTTTAGAAGGTAAGGGAGGAAAAGCTTGGGTTCTTCATGGAGGAGCAAAAGAGGAAGCTATGGAGCTTTATGAAAAAGTCAAAACCCTACCTGATGTAATCATGGAAGGATTAAGCGATATAAGTCCTGTAGCTGGAGTACATACGGGTCCTGGACTTATAGGAATTACTATAATGGAAAAATAGATTTTAAAACAAACCTTGTAAATTCTGCAGGTTTGTTTTGGGTTTTAAGACTTTTTAAGTGCAGGTAGGTGTAAATTTAGAAAATAATACAAAGAAGTTTTAATGAAATATTTAAGGAAGGTGAAAAAATGCAGGGAACAATAAGGAATAACATAAATATAGGGGACGAAGTAAAGGTGGTTCAAAAACAGGACCAAAGAACAGGTAAATTAACTGAAGGAATAGTTAAAAGAATATTAACTAAATCAAAAGAGCATCATCATGGTATAAAGGTAAAATTGGATAGTGGTATAGTTGGAAGAGTTAAAGAAATTAAAAAATTAAAATAGAAAAAATTAAAATAGACCTTAACCTATAATTTAAGGTCTGTTTGTTATATATATAACATGATTTATAAAAAAGTATGTTATATATATAACAAATAGATATACCCTTATAAGCTATTGCTATGATTAAAACAGTGAAACTTATTATATAATACAAGTTGTAATTAGGAAATCACGCTCTATATTGTTAAAAAAACAACAATATAACCTTTCCTAAAAGCATATTATATTTAAGATATAGAAATTATTAGTATAAAACTACAAAAAAATTATCAGTTTGGAGGAAATTATATGAAAAAATCAGAAAATATTTTAGGGTTTATCATCATTATATTAATTTTGGTGGTAGGTAAATCCCAGCTTCAATCGGAACAATTATTTTTCAGACTTATTATAGGTGCTGGATTAGGATATGCATTGACAAGATCTTTTGCTGGATTTGCTGGAAGCGTTAACAGAGCTATAAATACTGGTTCTACAAAATTAATGAGAACACTAATGTTTATGTTTTTTATATCGGCAGTTTTAACAGCAGGACTTTTGTTTGGAAAAGATCCAACAACCTTTGGACTTTGGATTAAACCAATAAGCTTGGGAGTTATAGTAGGGGGTATATTCTTTGGATTTGGAATGACATTCTCTGTTTGCTGTGCCTCGGGAGTACTTCAAGATTTAACTGCAGGATTCCCAAGAGCTTTTGTAACACTTATATTTTTTATGATGGGTGTATTCTTAGGTTTTCCTGTTCAAAAAACTGCTTCCTGGGTAAACGATTCTTGGATAACATCACCAATAGGAGAACAATTTCAAAAAGGAGTGTTCTTACCTGATTGGTTTAAGGGAGATGGACTTGAAGGATATTTAGGAGCATTAGCTTTATTAGGTGTATTTTGTTTGATAGTAGTGGGATTGTCTTACTTATACGAAAAGAAGCGAAAGGATGCAGGTACTTATACAGGGGTACCAGCAGAAAAAATGCAGGAATCTGTTAAACCAATAGATCTAGCTAATTTCAAGCTTTTTAGCAAAGAATCTTACGACTATTTATTTGCTAATCCTTGGACAATGAAGCAAGGAGTAGTTGTAATAAGTTTGTTATTCTTAGTACTTATGGGAGTGACAGGATCAGGATGGGGTGCATCCCAACCATACGGAATATGGTTTGGAAAAATACTAATGATATTTGGATTTACTAGTGAATCTTTATCAGAATTTACCAAAATGTCAGCAGCAATGTTTGAAAGACCTTTTTTCCAAGATCAAATATCCGTACAGAATTTTGGAATTTTGCTAGGAACTACAATATATATGCTTACAGCAGGAATATTGAAAGAAACCTTCTTATCAGAGATAACATTTAAACCTAAAGATATAGCCTTATATTCATTAGGTGGTTTAACAATGGGTCTTGGTACAAGATTTGCCAATGGATGTAATGTAGGAGCACTTTATACTCCGATAGCAAACTTTTCCTTATCAGGATGGTTGTTTTTAGTTGCGATGGTAGCTGGTGGTATATTAGGTAGTAAATTCAATAAAGTAGTTAACAATTAATTTGTTAAAATTAAGTTAAAGTAACTTATAAAATAAATAGGAGGATATTTAGATGAGTAAAAAAGTTTTAATAGTAGGTGGAGTTGCAGGTGGCGCTTCTGTCGCTGCAAGAGTAAGAAGATTAGATGAATCAGCTGAGGTTATTATGTTTGAAAGAGGACCTAATGTATCTTTTTCCAACTGCTGTTTACCTTATCACTTAAGTGGTGAAATTGAAAACTCTGAAGATTTAGTATTAATGTGTCCTGATAAATTCGCAAGTCAGTACAATATAGAAGCTAGAGTTTATAATGAAGTTACAGAAATTAAAAAAGAAGAAAAGAAAGTAGTTGTTAAGAACCTTCAAACTGGAGAAGAATATGAAGAGTCATATGACAAACTTGTACTTTCTCCTGGAGCTAAGCCTATTATGCCGAGAAGCATAGAAGGTATAACAAATGAAAACGTATTTTCAGTTTGGAACGTAGTAGATATTGAAAAAATAAAAGGTTATGCAGACGATAATAAAGTTAAAGATGTGGTAGTAGTTGGTGGAGGTTTCATAGGAGTAGAAGTTGCTGAAAATTTCAAAATGGATGGTAAGAACGTAACTTTAGTTGAAGCATTAGACCAAATTATGAGTCCATTGGATAAAGATATGGTTCAATTAATACACAAAGAAATGCATGATAATGGAATTAATCTTGTATTAAGTGACGGAGTACAGAAAATTGCAGAAGATCATGTAGAACTTCAATCAGGCAAAAAAATTGATGCTGAAATAGTTGTAATGGCAATCGGAGTAACTCCAGAAACTACTTTAGCTGAGGATGCTGGTCTTGAAATAGGAGAAACAAGAGGAATCAAGGTAGATCACAATTATTTGACTAATGATAAAGATATATATGCAGTAGGCGATGCTATAGAAGTATACAACAAACTTACAAGTAAACCTTGTAAATTAGCAATGGCTGGACCTGCTCAAAGACAAGCGAGAGCAGCAGCTGACCATATGTATGGAAGAAATCACAACAATAACGGAGTTATAGGTTCTTCTGTTGTAAAAGTATTTGAAATAAACGGAGCTTCAACAGGCCTTAACGAAAAGCAAGCTAAAGAGGCAGGAATTTCTTATGATATAGCTTATACTATACCTGGCGATAAAGTTGGACTAATGCCTGGAGCCAATCCAATGCACTTTAAACTTGTATATGAATATCCAACAGGAAGAATATTAGGAGCACAAGCAATAGGTAAGGGTAATGTAGATAAAAGAGTTGATGTTATAGCTACTATGATTACACTGGGTGGAACTCTAGAGGATCTTAAAGAATTAGAACTATGTTACGCACCACCATTTGGGTGTGCTAAAGATGTTGTTAATCATACTGCACTAGTAGCATTAAACCTTCTATACGGAGAATTCAAGCAAGTTAGAGTAACTGAAGTAAGAGAACTTGTAGAAAATAATGCTTTCATAGTAGATGTAAGAGAAAAAGATGAATTTGAAGAAGGACACCTTATAAATTCAGTTAACATACCTTTAAGTGAGTTAAGAGATAGATTGGATGAAATACCAAAAGATAAGCCGGTATATATGCATTGTAGATCAGCTCAAAGAAGCTATAATGCAGTAAGAGCACTAGGAAATATGGGATATGATAATATTTGGAATATATCAGGATCATATTTAGGAATATGTTGTCACGAATATTTCTTGGATCAGACCACTGGAAGAGATAAAATAGTAACAGAATACAATTTTAGTTAATTAAATATTAAGTAAAAAAATGATATAAATAACTGGGCCATCAGGTGATACTTGATGGCCTTGTTATAATAATGTAAAATTTAATTTATTGCATAGGAATAATATTTTATATATAATGAAATAACAGTTAAAAAAAGTTCGCATAAGGAGGCACTGATGGTTGATAAAAAAGGGACTGTCAAAGATAAAAAAGAAAATAATAAAGGTGTATCTGGAATTGAGCTTAAAAGAACTAAGATAGATAAAAGGTTAACAATAGCTACTTGGATATTAATTTTGGGTACCTGGTATATAGTAACAAAAATTGGTATTTTTTCATCGACGCTAGTTCCTTCGCCTTACAAAGTATGGACTACATTTTTGGATATCTTAGAAAATGGTTACAACCAACACTCTTTGTTTATGCATTTAGGTGCTAGTTTTAGAAGGCTTTTTATTGCTATGGGGGCAGCTATACTTACATCAATCCCTCTAGGACTTTTAAGCGGATATTCAAACAAGGTGAAATCTGTTGTTGATTCTATCGTAGAATTTTATAGGCCACTACCACCTCTCGCCTATTACACATTACTAATACTATGGTTCGGTATAGATGATACATCAAAGGTAATACTTTTATTCTTAGCAGGATTTTCACCTATTTATATAGCTTGTGTTTCAGCTGTTACAAAAATAAATGAGGATTACATATTAAGTGCAAAGTCATTGGGAGCTGATAGAAGAAAAGTGTTTTTCAAGATAGTATTACCCGCATGCCTTCCTGAAATATTTACTGGAATTAGGACATCTATGGGAGTAGCATATACTACACTAGTATCAGCTGAAATGGTAGCAGCAACTTCAGGAATAGGTTGGATGGTAATAGATGCATCAAATTATTTGAAAAGTGATGTAATATTTGTCGGTATATTGATAATGGGTTTAACAGGAATTTTAATTGATTACGGATTGAGATATTTAGAAAAGAAACTTGTGTATTGGAAAGGTTATGTATAGAAATGGAGGAGAAAATGAAAAAAATATTTAAAAATGTAAGTATTATTTTAATAGTACTAGTTTTAACTTTTTCTTTGGCTGCTTGTGGTAGCAACGGAGATGATTATGAAGAGGGAGATTTGCCAGAAGAAATAAACTTTGGCATATTGAGAGTACCTAATGATGAAACAATAGCGATAGCTGAAGGCATGTTTGATAAATATTTTGGAGATAAAGGAATAAAAGTTAACACAACTGTATTTGATTCAGGAGCAGAAGCAAATCAAGCAATAGCTTCCGGCGGGATAGATTTTGCAACTATGGGAAATGTAAATGCTGTAGTTTCATTAGCTAAAGACTTAGATGCAGAAATGATTTGGATACATGAAGTTTTAGGAGAAATAGAGGGACTTGCTGTAAAAAATGGTTCTGGTATAGAAAAAGTTGAAGATTTAGCAGGAAAAAGAATAGCCACGCCTTTCGCATCAACCTGTCATTATGTGTTATTAAATTTATTAGAAGAAGCAGGAATAGAAGATGAGGTAGAGTTGCTGGATATGAAAACAGCAGAAATAGTAGCAGCTTGGGAAAGAGGAGATGTACAAGCGGCATACACCTGGCAACCTTCTTTAGGAGAGTTGTTAAAAACAGGAAGCGTATTGGTGTCTAGTGCGGATATGGCAGAACGTGGATATATCACTGCGAATGTAGATATAGTTAGAAAAGAGTTTTCAAGTAAATATCCTGAAATAGTTGCAGACTTTATTGCTATGATGGAAGAAGCGGGAGATATTTATAGAAATGATCCTCAAGAAGCAGCTCAAATAGTGGCAGATGAACTTCAAATACCAGCAGAAGAAGCATTAATGCAAATGCAGGGTTCACTTTGGATAACTCCGGAAGATTTACTAACAGAAAACTATTTTGGAACTAGTGAAGAACCTGGAGATTTTGCACGAATAATGAAAGATACGGGAGATTTTCTTGTTGAACAAAAATCTATAGATGAATCACCTTCTCAAGAAGCATTTAATGACTTTGTAAATCCAAAATATATAGAAATGCATCTTGAAAGACAATAAAAATATTCTATTATAAGATTAGAAAGGACTTACTATATGGTGAATGTACCCAATAAAGAAGTATTAATAGAAATAAATGACTTAAAAATTGCATATGGAAAGGGAAAAGACTCTATTTTAGCTATTGATAATGTGGACTTAAAAATAAATAGAGGAGAATTTCTCTGTATATTAGGTCCTTCTGGATGCGGTAAGAGTACTCTACTTAAAGCTATTGCCGGATATATTCAACCTACAGAAGGGACCTGCCTTATGGATGATAAACCAATAGTAGGACCTGATTGGCATAGAGGTGTAGTATTTCAATCCCCAACTCTTTATCCTTGGATGAGTATAAATGATAATGTAGAATTTGGACCTAAAATGAGGGGATTACCTCCTAAAAAAATAGGTGAAATAAGAGAACACTTTTTAGAACAAGTTAAATTAACTGGATTTGGAGAAAAAGCAACCTTTGAATTATCTGGAGGGATGAAACAGAGAGTTGCTCTTGCTAGGGTCTTAGCGAACTATCCTCAGGTTATACTTATGGATGAACCTTTAGGAGCATTAGATGCACTAACAAGAGCAAATATGCAGACTCTAATAAGAGATATATGGGAAGAAAACAACAGTACGATATTATTTATAACTCATGATATCGATGAAGCCTTATCCCTGGGTACAAGAATAGCTGTAATGTCTAAACGTCCGGGAAAGATTTTGAAACAATTTGAAGTGAATTTTACAGATAAAATTTTTGAAGAAAAATCTAAAGATATAATATACACAGAAGAATATATAAATATAAAAAAAGAAATTTTAAAATTGATTAACAGCCAAATAGAAGAATAAAAAAAACCGACTTTTAGTCGGTTTTAAAATTCTTTTTCAATTTTTTTGATTTTATTGTAAAGCATTTGATTTACAGGAGTAAGAATACTATGTTTTTTTCCTAAATTTACCACAGTACCTGCAAACAAATCTACTTCGCTTGATCTTTTTGCTTTCGTATCCTGTCTCATAGAAGGTAATCCCTGAGGATTTAGAGTATCAAGAATATTTAACCAATAATCTAAATCTTCTTCTGTGATTTCTAAACCTTCATATTTTGAAAGTTCCATTACTTCCCTCATAGCTGCAATCATAGTATTTCTTTCTTTGCCAGGAGTTTGTATAGTATCATAGGTGCCTTTATAAAGAGCTACAGTTTGGTTTACACCAACATTTAACATAAACTTACCCCATAATCTTTTTTTCATATTATTATCTAATATATACGGAAGATTAACCTTTTCGAAAAAACTTACTACACTTTTTAACTTTTCAGATGGTTCTTCACCATTCAATTCCCCTATACATAAATCACCCATACTGTGGTAGGTTAACTCATTATCTTTTTTAAGAGCATCCATACCTTGTGCGACACAGTAAACCACCTTGTCAACACCATAAGACTTTCCGATTTCTTTTTCGCTTACAATCCCATTTAGTGTTGATATAATTATAGTGTTATCTCCTATTTGATTTTCTGCAGTTTTTATAGCTTCTTTTAATCCCCCGTATTTCACAGAGAAAATCATCAGATCAGCAGGATCATTTTCTAAATTAGGAGTTATATAATTAAAGTTACATTTATTACCATTACAGAAAACTCCCTTTTCCTTGTACCTATTCACTCTATTTTCATCTGCTAAAATTCTTAAATTTTCTTTGGGCATATTATTTAATAAATGATTGCCGTAAAGTATTCCTAGAGCCCCTAAACCAATAATTGATACTTTATTTATTTCCATTTTATCCCTTCTTTCTTTTTTAAATATAATATCATAACAAAAATATTCCTTCAATTATGTTTATCCTTCATAAACTATATATATAGTTTATTAATTTATTTCTTTAAATTATTTTTATAATCAATAATTTCATCTATAGTTTTTTGGGACTGTAAAAATTTTACTATACCTATTATTAAAAAAATAAAAGATGATGGTATAAGGACAAAACTTAAGTATATGAGGTATCTATTTTCAAAAAATTCTATAATAGCTAAAGATGCTATTAATAAAGAAAAAGCCGTTCTTATATAAGCTAATAAAGTTCTTTTATTGGCAAGCTGAGTTCTTTCAATAGCTAAAAGATCAGTTTTGGTTAGATACTCTAATAACTCTTCATAACTTTTATTGCTTATCATTTTAAAACTCCTTAATTACAAAAATATGCTAATAAGGCTTTCTCTTTCGAGAAAGCCTTTGTAAATAAAATATCCCATTTTCTTTTAAAATTAGTACACTAGGGTCCACAAATTTTTCATTTTCATCTGAAATGTTAATAAATTAAAATCTTCTTTCCTAAAACTGTTAAACAAATTAAAACCTTTTTTTAAATCTTGTTCAAATTAAAACATTTTCTTGAATCTTGATTAAATTTGAAATTTTTCTTTATTAAACTCTTTTAAAAAACTAAACTTACTTATTAAACTTATTCATCAAACCAAAATTTTCCAACAACTCAGTACTAATATAAAATTTTTAATGGAATATTATAATAATATTATATCACTTTTCAAAACAAATGCAAGCGCTTTCACAAAAAACTTTAAAATTTAATCAAAAGTAAAACCTTCACCCTCAACTTCAGTTATATAAGATATTGAAAGAAAAGCTCTTTCGTCTTTACTTCTTACAAAATCTCTAATTCTAATGTATTCTCTTCTTGATACTATTGTGTTAAGAATAGATTTTTCTTCTTCAGAATATCCTCCTGTGGCATGATAAATAGTAGTGCCTCTTCCTACTTCATCTAAAATAAATTTGTTTATTGACTCATATTCATCTGATATTATTAACATATTTATTTTAATATTAAATCCAGAAATCATTTTATCTATTACAAAGGAGTTTATTACAACACCTAGAAGGGCATACATACCAAGCCTTGCGCCAAACACAAAACTAGCAAATAAAACTATAAAGAAGTCGGCTATAAGCAAAGATTTACCAATATCAATATGGGCAAATTTATTTATTATTTTTGCTATTATGTCGGTACCCCCGGTAGAAGCATTTTGGTTAAAAACTATTCCCATGCCTACTCCAGTGATAAAAATTCCAAAAATTAAGTTGATAAATAAATCATCAGTAAATGGTTGATTCATTGGAATAGTGAACTCCAAAACTGCTAGCATACCGGATATAGCTAAACTTGAATATATAGTATTTGCACCAAAAGACTTACCGAACATAATAAAGGCAATTATTAGTAAAAAGACATTGATAATGGCCAAAAATATACTAATAGGTATCTCAGGGATCAAATAACTTATAACCATTGCAAGACCTGTGGTTCCACCTACTGCTAAATTAGATGGAATTAAGAAAAAATACATTCCACAGGTTAATATTATCAATCCAATATTTATTATTACAAATTTTTTAATTTTTGCTTTCATACTGTGCCTCCTTGTTGCTTTTAGCGGCCGCCGATACCGCCGCCACCGCCACCTCCGCCGCCTCCGCCGGAGAATCCACCACCGCCGCCGGAACCGGAAGAAGTGTTGCTTATTGCAGTATTTAGCGAACTATTTATACTGGTGGTTAAATTATCGAAACTATTAGTAAGGTTATCAATAGAACTACCAGTGACTGCCCCGTAGTAGTACCATCCGTAACCAAATCTATAGTCACCATCTCTTAGATCAGGATAAACAACTTGAAGTTCTTTCATAACTTCCTTAGCTACGCCTAATGTTACAGCATATACCATATAATGTTCCCATATAACTAATGATGGAAGTTCGTGTCTTTTCATTTCAGAAAAATGAAGTAAGAACTTCTTAAAGGCCATCCATCTTACATAATCTTCCTCACCTTCTTGACTGCGTCTATTGATAGTTGCAATTAAAATCATAGATATAAATCCGGAAATTATCAAACCTATACCTAAGGCATACATTCCAGTAAAGAAAAATGTTGAAAATCCTAAGAATCCAAATCCTATCATGGAAAGAACTCCTATTATTGTTGTTTTTTTGTTTGACTCGTCAAAAAATTTATGCTCTTCTGATATATTTTTTATATCACTAATGAAATCATCCCAATAAAGCTTAAATGTTTTAGGATGTTTTTTAGCATATTTTCCTATTTCTGTAAATACTACACTTTCTCCGTCATCAGATATTTCGTGAAACAGTAGATCCATTACTTCCTTCTCATGAAGTTTAAGATCCCCATCTTTATCAGTTTTTACAGCAGCAAAGGTAGTTTCGTCTTTTTTGAAAATTGAAAATAAAGCAAATCTACTTTCTTCTTCTACTTCTTCTAATTTAAGAAATCCTCTTTGGGCTAAGTC
>JAWOEG010000021.1:0-30879 GCA_046482875.1 Eubacteriales bacterium
CTTCGAATCTAAATTTGATTTTTTTCCCTCTTTTGAATTTCAAAATAGGATGTTCTTCTATTCTCATAGTAACCTCCTTGTTATTTATACTATATATATGTAGCAAGTTTCATGCCAAAAAAATCTCAATATCTAAATTTTCTTAGATATTGAGATTATGGGATAGTTAAATATATAACATATTTTTATACCAGGCGCGTCGGTTTATAGACGTCAATTGACGATAATCAGACGCTTAGTACTGCCTATGTATGTTGTATTTATCGAGCTTATAATATAGGGTTGTCCGTGGTATTCCTAATATATTAGCTGCCTCCGATTTTTTCCAATCGGTTTTTTTCATTGCTTCATATATTAATTTTTTTTCAACCTCTTCAAGAGTTTTTTCTAAACCTTTAGTATTATTAACAGAAACATCAAATTCTTCAGTGTTTTCATAGTCACCAAACTGCATATAATTAGGTAGGTTGTCTATGGTTATTTCATCGTTATTATTTTCTCTAGCTAAAATTACAGCTCTATGGATAACATTTTTTAATTCTCTAACATTTCCTTCCCATTTATAACTTTTTAAAATTTTATTTACTTTTTCTGGAATAATAAATACATTCATACCATTTTCCATACAAAATTGCTGCATAAATTTATTTGCCAATAATACTATATCTTCTTTTCTTTCTCTTAGTGGTTTTAGGTCTACTTGAAAGGTGTTAAGTCTATAGTACAAATCTTTCCTAAAACTACCTTTTCTTACTAATTTTTTGATTTCTTTATTTGTTGCAGATATTATTCTAACGTTAAGTTTTATTGGAGTGTTACTACCTATTCTTGTAACATATCCTTCTTCAAGTATTCTCAAAATCTTCGGCTGCATATTGAATGGCATATCACCTATTTCATCTAAAAAAATAGTTCCATTATTTGCTTCTTCAAATTTTCCAGGTTTGCCTTCTTTCCTAGCACCTGTAAAAGCTCCATTATCATAACCAAATAGTTCACTTTCAAAAAGTTCCTTAGGTATAGCACTGCAGTTCACTGCTACAAACTTCCCTTCTAATTCACTTTCATTATGTATAGCTTTTGCAAAAAGTTCTTTTCCGGTACCGCTTTCACCTCTAAGCAAAATATTTATCTTTGTTTTAGCAATATTTTTACAAACGTTAATAGTTTTTATGAAATCCGGATTATTAGTTATTATATTCGAAAAACTTGACTCTCTAATTCCATAAGAAGAATATTGTTTTTCTAGTTTATCAAGACTTGTTTGAGTTTTACTAAGTAGTTCACTTAATTTCACATATTCAGTTATATCTCTATCTCTTGCTAATCCACCTATTAACTTATCTTCTTTATTATAAATGGGTACGGCACTTATTACAGTAAAACTATCTTTTCTTGGGCTATTGTATATGTTATGATATGATTTTTCAGTATCAATAACTTTAGGTAATAAAGAACTTGGAAAAATTTCTCTGATATCCTTATTAATAATATCATCTTTCTTTATTCCAAAATAGTTCTCTGAAGTTTTATTCCAAAAGATAGTTTTGCATTTAGTATCTACTATTGTTATTGCATCAGGAATATTATCAAGTATAAATTCAAAAAATTCGCTGTCAAGATTACTGAAATTAAACTCTTCTTTCATTTTTACCTCTTCCTAAGTTTTTTATTTTTTCCAACTACTTTTTTGTGAAACAATTCTGTTAAATTTAAGATATTTATCATTTTTTTCTTTTAAAATAAAGTATCCGTGTCTTAAAAACTGGAATCTTTTTCCTAAGTCTTTTTCCTTCATATTTTTTTCTAATTTACAGTTTTTAAGTACTACTTTAGAATCATTATTGAATTTATCTAGAAAATTATCTTTATTATAATCATCATCTACCATCAAGTATTCAAACAAACTAACTTCTGCATCTACAGATTCTTTAGAATGAACCCAATGTATGGTACTTTTTACTTTTCTTTTCTTAAAACCAGTACCGCTTTTTGTTTCTTGATCATATGTACAGTATATTTCTGTCACATTTCCCTCATCGTCTTTTTTATAGTCATTACATTTTACGAAATAAGCATGTCTAAGCCTTACTTCATTACCTGGAAACAACCTATAATACTTTTTAGGAGGGTCTATCATAAAATCATCTCTTTCAATGTAAACCTCTTTACCAAAAGGTATCATTCTACTACCTAAATCTCTATTTTTTGGGTTATTAGTAGCTTCTACCATCTCAATTTTATCTTCAGGATAATTTGTTATTATTAGTTTAATAGGATCCAATACAGCCATAGTCCGAAGTTCCGAAAACTTAAGGTCTTCTTTTATTTCATGTTCCAACATTGATATATCTACTTCACTTTGAGCTTTCGACACTCCAATTTCATCGCAAAATCTTGCTAGAGCTTCAGGTGTATACCCTCTATTTCTATATCCTGAAATAGTAGGCATTCTGGGATCATCCCATCCATCTACATATTTTTTTTCTACCATCTCTTTAAGGTATCTTTTTCCCATCATTGTATTAGAAAGATAAAGCTTGGCAAATTCTATTTGTTGAGGTGGTTCTTCTTTAAAATCATCTAGATTATTTAATATCCACTCATATAAAGGCCTATGATCTTCAAATTCTAATGTACAAAGGGAGTGTGTTATATTTTCAATGCCGTCTTGTATAGGATGAGCAAAATCGTACATAGGATATATGCACCATTGGTCTTTTGTGTTGTGGTGTTCTTCATGTAGGATTCTATAAATTACAGGATCTCTCATATTAAGATTTGGACTACTCATATCTATTTTTGCTCTTAATACTTTTTCACCATCTTCATATTTGCCATCTTTCATATAACTAAATAATTGCAGATTTTCTTCTATACTCCTGCTTCTATAGGGGCTGTTTTTGCCAGGTTCTTTTAGAGTTCCTCTGTATTCTCTTATTTCTTCTGCTGATAAATCATCAACATAAGCTAACCCTTTATTAATTAGTTCTACCGCATAATTATATGTTTGTCCAAAATAGTTTGATGCATAATAAACTTTTCCGTTCCAGTTTGGGCATAACCATTTAACGTCTTCTATTATAGATTCTACAAATTTTTCATCTTCTTTCAAAGGATTTGTATCATCAAATCTAAGGTTAAAAATTCCATTATATTTCTGAGCTATTCCATAATTTAAAAGTATAGATTTAACATGCCCAAGATGAAGATATCCGTTCGGTTCAGGTGGAAATCTCGTATGAATCTTCCTACTATATCTCTTGTTTTTAATATCGTCATTAATTATCTTTTCAATAAAATTATTTGTTTCATTTTTAGTTGACATTATATTCCTCCTAATTTAACTAATAAAATTATATTAGCATATATATTCAATCTTTTCAATTCTATAAAATTTCTTTAATTGGGTTTAAGATGTTTACTTTTCGTAACAATTATGTTAGTATAATTTAATTTAATTGAGGAGGTTTATATGGATAAAATCGGAATAATTGGAGCAGGTAATGTATCTAGAGCTATGTTAACTGGTATGGCCAAAAATAAATATAACCTTGAACTTATATATGTTAATTCTAAAAGCCAAGAGTCAAAAGAAAAATTATCATTAGATTTAATGGTAAATTGTGCTAAAGATAATATATCTTTATTAAGAAAGTCAAAGTACGTATTTTTTGCTATTAAATCTAAGCATTATGATGAGGTTATTAAAGAGATTAAGGATTATGTAGATGTTGATAATCACATTTTTATAAGTCTCGCACCAGGATTTGAAATAGAGGAGTTCAAAAATAAATTTAATTACCCAAATCTTAAAGTTGTGCGCGCAATGCCTAACTTGCCTTCTTTCGTAGCTGCAGGTATGTCATGTTTGTCATTTTCTAAAAACGATTTTTCTCAAAATGAAATTAATCAAGTTGTGGATATTTTCGAAACCTTTAGTGAAGTTGAAATATTAGAAGAGGATTACATTGATACAGCTGTTTCAATATCAGCTAGTTCTCCTGCTTATGTGTATGTTATGATAGAAGCTATGGGGGATGCTGGTGTTTTAACTGGAATGCCAAGAAAACAGTCCTACAAATTAGCTACACAGGCTATCATTGGTGCTGCTCAAATGGTTAAAGAGTTGGACATACACCCCGGAGAGTTAAAGGATGCAGTTTGTTCTCCTGGTGGTACTACAATTGAAGCAATCAAAGTACTTGAAAAAAGAGGTTTTAGAAGTGCTCTTATCGAATCTATGCTTGCCTGTTATAATAAATCTAAAATATTAAAAAAATAAGTCTGAAAGGACTTATTTTATTATCCAAAAATATAATATAGGAATGAAAATTGATGGAATTAGGTTTCCTATCCTAATTCTATCTTTAATTAAAAAATTTAATCCAATAGCTAGTATCAGTAGTCCTCCAACTGCTGACATTTCGTTAACAACTTCTTCTGTGAGTAAATCTTTAGCCAAACCTGCTATTAAAACAATAGACCCTTGGTAAAACAAAACTGATATACTTGAAAACAAAACTCCTATGCCCAGTGATGCAGCTAATGCTATTGATACGATACCATCTAAAAAAGATTTAGCTATAAGTATATCATGTTTGCCTAATAAACCACCTTCTATTGCTCCTAAAATAGCCATAGATCCAGTACAGTACAATAAAGTAGCAGCCACAAATCCTCGCGATATATCGCCTTTAAATTTAGATAATTTATTTTCTATAAAATCTCCTGCCTTATCTAATCCCACTTCTATATTTATTATTTCTCCTATTAAACTTCCTAAAAACAAGCTTATTATCATAAGAAGAACATTTTGAACTTCCAATGCCATTTGCAAACCTATCATTATAACACCTAGGCTTATGGCCTTCATAATTGTATCGCTGTATTTTTCAGGTATTAAATTTTTAAAAAAATAACCTATTAATGACCCGACAATTACAGCTCCAGTATTTATAAATGTCCCCAGCATATTAACCACCTCTTTATTTTACTATTATATATCTATTTTTGACTCTGTTATACTAACTACTACTTTTCTTCTTTTAGGTCCATCAAATTCATAAAAATATTAACAATTCCATTTTTTATGGAGTTATTTTCTATTATATTGGAAACTTTTCCAGTTATATTAACAAATTCTTCTATCTTATTTGTATCAATATTTAATATCATATGATTACCTCCATGATACAGAAAAAACCATTCTTAAAGAATGGTCTTTAAATTTTATACCTTAATTGGTGCCGAAGGTGGGATTCGAACCCACACGGGTTTGACCCCAACGGATTTTGAGTCCGTCACGTCTGCCAATTCCATCACTTCGGCTCATAAGTCTATTAGATATTAGCATATTTAAAAAATAAAATCAAGATTTATTTTTTAAATATTTCTTCCTCTTCTCATTCTGCCTCTATAACAAGGTTCACATTCAACATTTTTCTCACAAAGTTCATAATCTCCACCTTCAATTCTAAGGATTTTACCATTTACTATACAATCTGCTATTTTTTCTTTTACTTCTATATAGGCTCTTTGAATAGTAGACCTAGCTACACCCATTTTTTCAGCGCATTGCGTTTGATCTAATCCCTCTAAATCGATAAGCCTAACTATTTCATGTTCTTCAACAGTTATTCTTATTACTTCATTTTTTTTATTTTCTTCTCTATTTAAAGGTCCAAAAGATTTATTTCTAGGGAGTCCACATACTCTTCTTCTTTTTCTTGGTCTTGACATTTTCTCACCCCTTAACACTTAATATATCTATTATACCAAAAATAAAGGATGAGACAAGGCCCATCCTTTATTTTTTTTATTCCTGCTGATTTTTTTCTAATTCATTTAATCTTGCTTTTAGATACTCCATCTCTTCTTTAAGCATCTCTTTTTCTTCATCTACTGTAACAGGTGGTGCATCATAGTAGTAAGCTCCCCTGTTCATTCTAGCGTATCCTGCACCTCTTCCGTAACCCATTCCAGCTCCAAATCTTCTATATCCTGGTCTTCTATATCCTCTTCCAGTACCGCAGTATCCAAATCCGCCTCCTGTCATTGGTCCCTGACCTCTCGGTCCTGTTCTATCATAACCTGGCATAATCGTTACCTCCTTTTATTTTGGGTATATGTTCTTTTCAATATTATTATAACATATTATGGGTATATGTCAATAACAAAATTTACATAATAAAAAAATACCCCAAATGGGGCA
This sequence comes from Eubacteriales bacterium, assembly GCA_046482875.1. Taxonomy (GTDB): domain Bacteria; phylum Bacillota; class Clostridia; order Tissierellales; family Dethiosulfatibacteraceae; genus UBA8670. Next base: position 6,215 of record JAWOEG010000021.1, read on the forward strand.
TTTTTTAATATTTTTATACTTGTGATATACAATCCACTGGACACTCAGCAGCACATGATCCACAATCTATACAAGCATCTTCGTCGATTCTTCTCTTCCCATCGTCCACTTCTGAAATGCATTCTACAGGGCAAACTGATTCACATGCTCCACAGGCAATACATTCATTTTCATCAATTCTATAAGCCATTTTCACACCTCCATCGTTATTTTACTCTACTGTAACACTTTTGGCAAGATTTCTAGGCTTGTCAATGTCACACCCTCTATCTAAAGCAGCATAATACGCTAATAACTGTACAGGAATAGCTGCTGCTAATGGGGTCAATAATTCACTTAAATCCCCTAGTACAATTTGATCATTCTTTGAACTTATGGATTTTCTTGAAATTGTAATAACCTCAGCGCCTCTTGCTGATACTTCTTTAATATTACTACGTGTATTTAAATTTACTCTTTCTTGAGTTATAACTGCTATCACCGGAGTTCCTTCTTCTATCAAAGCAATAGTACCATGCTTTAATTCGCCAGCAGCAAAACCCTCAGTTTGTATATAGGAAATTTCTTTAAGCTTTAGAGCCGCTTCCATACATAAGTAATAATCTAAATGTCTACCTATGTAAAAACAATTTCTAGTATCTCTTAAATATTTTTGGGCTAAATCTTTATATAAATCTTTCGAATCGCATAAAGCTTCCATTACACTAGCAGCTATAGAGAGTTCTTTTATTAAATCAATATCCTTGTCTGAAGATTTAACCGCCATTATGGCTAAAACAGCTATCTGTGCAGTATAAGCTTTCGTAGAAGCTACAGCAATTTCTGGTCCTGCATAAAGAAGTAGTTGTTTATCTGTCTCTCTATATAGAGTAGATCCTTTTACATTTGTTAAAGTTATGGTAGGATAACCTAACTCTTTTACTTTTACTAATACTGCTCTGCTATCTGCAGTCTCTCCGCTTTGTGATATAAAAATAAATAAAGGCTTTTGGCTAATTATAGGAGTATTGTATACAAATTCACTAGAAACATGAACTTCTGTTGGCTTACCTGTAATATTCTCAAAATAATATTTACCAACAAGACCGGCATGATAACTCGTTCCGCAAGCTATTATATATATTCTATCTGAATTCTTGATTTTATTTACTATTCCTTCATCAACTTTTAGTTTTCCTTTTTTATCTTGATACTTTGAAATTATCCTTCTAATTACAAATGGTTGTTCGTCTATTTCTTTTAACATATAGTGTGGATAAGTTCCCTTTTCTATATCATCTGAATCTAGTTCAGCTTTGTAGGTATTTCTACTTAACTTAACTCCATAAATATTATAAATATCAACTTTATCTTTCGTGATTTCTACGTATTCACCATCATTTAATTCATAAAATTCATTGGTATGACTAACCATGGCCATAGCATCACTACCTATCATATTAAATCCATTACCTTTTCCAATTAGAAGAGGGGATTTATTCTTTGCTGCATACATTTTTTCTTTGTTTTGTTTATCTATTATAGCTAGGGCATAAGAGCCTTCTACTTCACTCATAAGATGTCTTATAGCTAGATTTATATCTTCTCCTTCTGCTGTGAATTTGTTTAGTAGTTGTGCTAATACTTCTGTATCTGTTTCACTTTCTAAATGTATACTTTCCAAATATTTTTCTTTTAAGTATTCTTCGTTTTCAATAATACCGTTGTGTACTATGGTAAACCTTTTTTCTGTGCATTGATGTGGATGAGAGTTAATTTTATTTGGCTTGCCATGAGTTGCCCATCTAGTATGTCCCATACCAAGAGTGCTTTTAACATCGTAATCTATAATTTCTCTAAGGTGAGCTATTCTACCTTCATCTTTAAAAACCTTTACTCCATCACCATCAAACAGTGCTATACCTGATGAATCATATCCTCTATATTCTAATCTTTCTAATCCTTTTAAAATAATTTCTTTTACGTCTTTAGTACCTATATATCCTACTATACCGCACATTTTATCACCTCAAAATATTTTTAGACAGATGTTTTTTTTGTCCTCTAAATCGCTCTAAAGTTTTAAAAACATCTAACGCTTGTCTGTTACGTAGGACATCCGCCGATAATTCGATTCTTCCTAACCTCGTCAACTCAATATATTTAGAGTTCTGGCGCTTTTGTTAAGTTTTTATTTTTCACCTCCTTAACTCAATCTATATTATTATACTATAAATCACCTGTTTTTTTAATGTTTTTTTGTAAATATATTATCAACATTAAAAAAGGGGTATTTTTGACATATCAAAAATACCCCTTTTTTAATGTTGAATTAAGCCTATCTTCTAACTTATTTCTTTTATAAAACTTCGTTTCATAAATTCAAGATAGTTTCTCAATCTTTTTTCTAGTATTTTCCCACTTCCATTTTCAGTTACAATGTACCTTACTCCATATGCAATTGAGATTGCCAAGGTTTTACAAAAAACTTGATCATCTTTAGTTAATGATCCTTTGTTTTTTTTCATTACATTCATAAGATTATTACTTAATATACTTCTTATACTATTAATTATAGTCTGATTCTCGTCTAAATCTTCATCTGAATTAATCAATATTATGAAAACATCTTTGTCTTTACTATACATGCTTACAAAATCATTTATGCAGTCTTCAATCATTATATCGATATCATCATTTTTGTTTTGACAAAACTCAAGTATTTCAGTAAGTTTAGTATAAATATCCTTTACTATGTAGTCGTACAATTTCTTTTTATTGTCAAAATATCTATAAATATTTCCTACCGAAACATCTGCATATTTAGCTATCTCATTCATGGAAGCTTTTCTGTAGTTGTCCTTCTTAAATACTCTAATAGCTGAACTAATTATTCTGTTTTTAACTTCTTCTTTTAGTACTTGAGGCATTTAAATCACCATTCACTTTTTTCTTATTATATCAAATAAAATTATAATAATCAATATAATTGAGATTCCTTATTAAATATTTTTTTATACAACTCATTAAAGATTATAATTTTTTTATTTTTTTAATTAAAATAGACCGCAAACTAAAAGTTTACGGTCCTGGCAAAAATTTAAGAAGCATTGACAACTTTCATTGTCGATATTAATTATAACATAAATTTTTACCATTTCAAGAATATTAATTCTTTGAAATTTATAATTGTTTTTATTTAACGAATTCTGCTCCCTTTTTTAATGCTTGTTCATTTAGCGGTATAAGGGTTGCCTTATCTTCTCCAAAAACTTTCGTAAAAGCATCAATTATAGTTGTAGGCTTTATAATTTTAGTAACCTCTAAATAAGCACCTAACATAACCATATTTGCGACTTTCGGGTTTCCTAAATCTTGTGCTATTTCATTAGCCGGCACATAATATGCATTAATATCGTCCCTTTTACCTTCTTTTTCTATAAGAGATTTATTTATAAATAAATTACCATCTCTTATTACATGACTTTCGAATTTTTCTAGCGAAGGTAAGTTCATAACTATAGCAGTATTTGCATCATTAGTAACAACGGGAGATCCAATTAATCTATCTGAAACTATTACGTCGCAATTAGCAGTTCCTCCTCTCATTTCAGGACCATATGACGGCAACCAGGATACTTGTTTGTTTTCAAGCATTCCTGCGTATGCTAACAATTTACCTATAGCCATTACTCCTTGTCCACCAAATCCAGCTACAATAACTTTTTCTTCCATTTATTTACCCTCCTCAAAATCTCTAAAATTACCTAAAGGATAATAAGGAACCATATTATCTCTCAACCATTCTAAGGCTTCATTAGGCGCCATCCCCCAGTTTGTAGGACATGTGGAAAGAACTTCAACAATACTAAATCCTTTTCCTTTTAATTGACATATAAATGCTTTTTTAATAGCTTTTTTAGCTTTTCTAACATTAGCCGGAGTGTCAACAGATACTCTTTCTACAAATTTAGCTCCGTCTATTGTAGCAAGCATTTCTGCTACTTTTAATGGTTTTCCGCTGTGTTCTTCTGTTCTTCCTTCTGGTGAAGTTGTTGATTTTTGGCCTATTAGGGTAGTAGGTGCCATCTGTCCACCAGTCATCCCGTAAATAGCATTATTGACAAAAATAGTTGTTATTTTTTCTCCTCTATGTGCCGCATGAATTATTTCGGCTGTACCAATGGAAGCTAAGTCTCCATCACCTTGATAAGCAAAAACAACATTTTCTGGTCTTACTCTTTTTACTCCAGTTGCTACAGCTGGAGCTCTACCATGAGATGCTTGATGAATATCACAGTTATAATATTTGTATGCTAAGGCTGAACATCCAACGGGAATAACTCCTATTGCATCTCCAAGAACCTCTAGTTCGACTAAAACTTCTGCTACTAATTTTTGAATAATACCGTGTGTACATCCTGGACAGTAGTGAAGTTGTGTATCAGTTAATCCTTTACTTTTCTCAGCTACTATTGTAGACATTATTTTGCACCTCCTGATATTTCTTTAATCTTATTAACAACCTGTGCTGGAGTAGGTACCATTCCACCAGAGCTGCCTGTAAAATCTACCGGCCATCTTCCTTTTGATGCAATTTTTACATCATCTATCATTTGACCCATACTCATTTCTACAGTCAGTAATCCTTTACAGTCTTTATTTATTTTATCAAATACTTCTTCAGGGAATGGCCATAAAGTAATTGGTCTTATTAACCCAACTTTTAAGCCTTCTTTTTCACAATCTTCTATTGCATTTTTTACAATCCTTGAAGTTGTTCCGTATGCTACACATACAACGTCTGCATCTTCTATATTTAATACTTCATATTTCTTTTCATTTTTAGTAATAAGGTCGTGTTTTTTTTCTAATTTAATATTATGCTGTTCAAGTTCATCTGGTTCTAAATATAAAGAATTTATAATATTAGGTTTCTTTTCTTCTTTAGTGCCTGTTGTTATCCAATCTTTTTTAGGTAAATCTCTTTTCTTAGGCTCTTTTAATTCTACTGCTTCCATCATCTGACCTATCATACCATCTCCAAGAACCATTACAGGTATTCTATACAGATCAGCCACATCAAAAGCTTCCATTACTAAATCAACTGTTTCCTGTATGCTTGCAGGTGCATAGACTACATGTCTATAATCTCCATTCCCGCCACCTCGCGTAGCTTGAAAATAATCAGCTTGTCCAGGTTGTATGCTTCCTAATCCAGGGCCACCTCTCATCATATTTACAATAACACAAGGTAATTCAGCTCCTGCTATATAAGAAATTCCTTCTTGCTTTAATGAAATACCAGGACTCGAAGATGAAGTCATGACTCTACCTCCAGCTCCTGCAGCTCCGTATACCATATTTATAGCTGCTACTTCACTTTCCGCTTGGAGAAATACTCCTCCCACCTTAGGCAATTCTCTAGACATATATTCTGGAACTTCATTCTGTGGTGTTATAGGATATCCGAAGAAATACTTGCATCCTGCTTTAATAGCAGCTGCTCCTACAGCTTCGTTTCCTTTCATCAATACTTTAGTCATCTATATACCTCCTTATAATCTTTCTACTTGAATTACTGAATCCGGACACATGATTGCACAATTTCCACAACCTATACATTTGTCCATATCTACAACGTGAGCTGGGTTAAACCCTTTTGCATTTATTTTTTCTGTGTTTAGGGCTACTATCCCTACAGGACATGCTTCTACACATAGTTCACACCCCTTACAAATATCTGTGTTAAAAGTTACTTTACCTTTTGCCATATTGCACCTCCATTAATTTAGTACATCCAATTTTCCCTCATATACAAATGAAGAGGAAAAACTTTCAGTTCATTAGTTTGGCTATTTATTTCATCTGCTATTTTTTTTATTGCAGAGTGATACTTAATTGGTATGTTTATTTTTTTAGATACTTCTTCTACTAATTTCCTGCCTTTATAAACATCTTCTTCTGTAGTTGATTTCAATAAATGAGTATTATTAATTAATCCTGTAATCATAAGTCTTGATGCTCCCTGTATTTTATTATAGTATTCAATTACTTTTTCTACAGTTTGAGTTTCAGACCTATTAGCATTTACTACCAGAAACATATCATAATCTTTTTTCCTGATTTGTTTATAATATCTAGATAAGGCCTTAGCTCCAATCGGATCTCCTCCAGCATCAATAATTGTCTTTGCTGTACTTTCGTTAATTGCTCCATTTATACCTGGAGATAGAGCTGGTAAATCTAGATTATTATTCTTTATTGAACTTCCTATTACTTTAATATTTGATTCTTCTAATTCCTGTTTTCTTTCTCTGCTCCTAAAATATGGATTGATTACGTCTAAATCAATAAGGTTAACTCTTTCATAATCATTTTTTGATTTCATTGCATAATTTACAGCAAATTCCGTTTTGCCGCTTCCATAATGTCCTACTATTATAGTTAAGTTTTTATCCATTATCACACCTACTCATATTCCTTAGCTAATTCTTCCTCTTTTAATACTCTTAACCCACCTTCAGCTAACGCTTTAAGTTCATCCTCTCCAGGGTATACAAATATTCGAGAAATAAATCCAACTCTAGTTTTTATCCAGTTTATAAACTTATTATCATAGGCTACTCCACCAGTCAATACTATTCCATCTACTTTACCTTCCAAAACAGCTGCCCCTGCTCCTATCTCTTTCGAAACCTGATAAGCCATTGCTTCATATATTATTTTTGCGTTCTTATCTCCCTCATCACACATTTCGCTAACTTTTTGAGCATTATTTGTACCTAAGTAAGCTATTAATCCTCCATTACCTTTAAGCATTTTATTAACTTCTTTTTCTGTTAATTGATTAGAAAAACAAAGTTTCACTAATGCGGCTGTAGGAAGTGTTCCTGATCTTTCTGGAGAAAAAGGTCCTTCACCATTTAGGGCATTATTAACATCTATTACTTTTCCTTTTTTATGTACTCCTACAGATATACCTCCACCTAAGTGAACTATAATGAAATTAACATCTTCATAATTTTTATTCATTTCAGCAGCAGCTTTTCTTGCTACGGTCTTTTGGTTTAGGGCATGAAATATACTTAATCTTTCAAACCTGGGATGACCTGATATTCTAGATATATCTTCCATTTCATCAACAACTACAGGGTCTACTATAAATCCTGGAATACCTATTTCATCACTTATTTGATAAGCTAGAAGTGCCCCTAAATTAGAAGCATGTTCCCCCATTTTAGCTTCTCGAAGGTCTTCCAACATTATATTATTAATTTTGTACGTGCCACCCTCCATAGGTTTTAATACTCCGCCTCTACCTACTACGGCGTCTAAATCTTTTTTCTCTAACCCATTTTCTTTTATTGCTTCTTCTATTATCTTTTTTCTGAATTCTAGCTGCTCTATAATATTCTTAAAATTACCCAAGTCTTTTTGAGAATGTCTCAAGGTTTTTTCGTAAATTAATTCTAAATTCTCAAAAATTCCTATCTTTGTTGATGTTGAACCTGGATTTATCACTAATTGCTTCATTTACTCACTCCTCTCAATTATCTATACACTATTAAGTTGCAATATATATGCCAAAACCCGCTTTCAGTCTATTAAGACTATAAGCGGGTTCTAAAGGTTTCATAAAACAAATAATTTTGTTTTGAATTTATTTGCACGCAATTATTTGCAATATGTGGTTTGTTTGCAAATAATTGCATTAAGTAATTTCGTATTTTTTTAATTTATAGTACAGGCTTCTTATAGAAATATTTAATTTCTTAGCTGTTTCAGTTTTATTTTCCTTTTCTTCATGGTATATTTTTTTTATATATTTTTTTTCATAATTTTCTAAAGCATTACTCAGATTTTTATATTCTGTTTTTTTACCTATTATTATTTTACTATCATTAATTTTGTTGTTTTTTTCAATATTTAGTTCAGGAATATGTTTATAATTTATTGCAGTTTCATTTAAATTCATGTTTATCATAGCTCTACCTATTATATTTTCTAATTCTCTTACGTTGCCAGGCCAATCATATTCTCTCAATATAGAAATAGCTTCTCTATGAATTGTATTTACATTCCTTCCGTATTCCATATTAAACTTATTTATAAATTTTTTAACTAAAAATTCTATGTCTTTTTTTCGCTCTCTTAGCGGAGGTATATTAATAGGAAAAACATTTAATCTGTAATATAAATCTTCTCTAAAGTTACCATTATTAATTAATTCATGCAAGTCTACATTTGTAGCTGCAATTACTCTAACATTAACATGTATAGGTTTAACCCCACCTACTCTTGTAATCTCTTTTTCCTGCAAAACTCTTAACAATCTTACTTGTGTATTCATACTTATTTCGGAAATTTCATCTAAAAAAATAGTTCCGTTATTTGCCTCCTCGAAAAGTCCTCTTTTTCCTCCCTTTTTTGCTCCGGTAAAAGCACCTTCTTCATATCCAAAAAGTTCACTTTCGAGTAAACTTTCTGTTAACGCAGCACAATTAACTCTGACAAATTGATTTTCTTTTCTAGATCCTTCATTGTGAATTGCATGGGCAAAAAGCTCTTTCCCAGTTCCACTTTCACCTTTTAACAAAACAGTAGCTGGGACATTTGCCGCTTTAATCAACTGTTCCTTTGATTCCACTATATTATTACAATTTCCTACTATATCGTTAAAAGTATATTTTGCAGAAAGTTCTCTTATTCTTTTTTGAGCTTCTGAAAGTTCTTCAGTAAGATTTCTTATTTCTGTTATATCATGGAGTACTGCGACACTTCCCTTTAACTCATCTTCTACCAATATTGGAGAAGCTTGAGCTATTACTACCTTGTTACTTGGTTTTGCAACAATTTTAGTATTTTTAACATTTTTTTTAGTCTTTAATACTTTCAGATGTAAACTATCTCCTTTTTTTATATCATAGTTAGCATATTTTCCCATTATCTCTTCAGCTGAAATACCTGTTACCTTTGTATAAGCAGGGTTTACCATTATATGATAGCCTTTTGTATTAACTACACTTATTGCATCCTGAACAGCTGAAAATACAGCCTGAAGCAAACTTTTGTATTCATTTAGATTACTAATTTGCTTATCCAAATTTACAGTATCCGTTATATTTCTAAAAACAGCAATAGCTCCTATTATATTTCCTTTGCTATCCTTCAGAGGGATTCTACTTGTAATAATTTGGTAATTACCAAGTTTTTGCTGCCAATCCAGCTCATGTTTTCCTGATTTTAAAACATGGGGAAGTCTTGTATCTTTAACTATTTGTCTAATATTTTTATTTATAGCTTCTTTTCTATCTATACCAATAAGTTCCGCTGCTTTTTTATTAATCAGCTTAATCTTACAACTTTTATCAATAGAAATTACTCCATCTTGTGTAGAGGCTAAAAAGGTTTCAAGTTCTTTTTTCATTACAACTCCTACATTTACTGGTTTTCTGATTCTTCTTCATTAACTTCTTCTTGGTCAAAATTGTTATCTGTATTTTCTTCTACAACTAAATATACTGTCGCTTCTGCTGGATTAATCTCATAACTATTTATTTCTTCATCTGTTTCCAAATCAATAATAACATTATTATTACCCTCAATACCCTCAGTCATATTTACAATTAGTTTAATGTCTTCTTTAGATACTTGGTTAATAACACTGCTTATACCTTCAATTGTTACTGATAATATTTCTTTTGATATTTCAATATTGTCTAATGATAAATCTTCAGGTATATTCGTAATTTGAATATCATCTAAGTCATATATTAAGTCTTTTGTAATTATTTTTTCTATTTCTATTTCTATTCTTGGGTTTACATTCTCAATTATATAATAGTTTCCATCTATAAATTTGGCTGGTGAGTATATGTTATCATCTGCACCTTCTATATTTATAGTTTCACACCTAACTTTTTCAACCTGATTTAGTATATCTTCTCTTCCGGCTATTCGTATTGTCTTTGGTTCTAAAGTAATACTTTTAACTTCATAACCTTCCATAACTTCTCCAGTAATAGGTATATCAATCTCTACTTCTTTTATAGGATAAATAGGAAGGGTAACTTCTGCTATCGAAGGATTAATTTCAAGATTTAGTTCTATTCCTTTATCATTGTATACATTTATAGGAATTTTCTTATTAAGAGTCTTAGATTCTCCTGATATATCAAGGTAAACAATAGCTTTTTCTATAGAATTCAAAACACTTCTTGGTCCTTTAACTACAACTGTATTAACGCTGCTATCTGGTGATAATGCATAATAACCAGAAGCTTCATTCCCATTAATATCGATCTCTAAATCTATGGATTTATTTATAACAGCTTCAAATTCGCATAATAATTGCTTTGGATTATAGTCAACTATCTCAACGTTTTCAGGTACATTTATCTCTACAGGTACTTTATTGCTTCCTTCATTATACCCAACTACATCAACAAAGGCATTAATGTCTGTATTTTCTATATTTATTACTTCATTTCTTAATCCTCTCACCCTAACTTCTATAGAGCTTGTATCTATATTTGCTACTACTAATCCACTGTCGTTTAAATCTGCTTCATTTCTAACTTCTATTTCTACATTAGCTACATCCTTAGTTGTTTCTGGATTCATTTCTGTTACTACGTAAAACCAGGAAATTAGAGCGGCAAAAAAACAAATCACAATAATAATAGCCTTATCTTTACTGTTCTTCATCTTTATGCCTCCATTTCTCTATTAATCTAACTTTTTCTTCAGTTTTATATATATCTTTGAGTAGTTCTCTTAATTCTTCTATATTTATGTCCCTATATAATCTCCCATCCGAAGAATAAGATATAAAGCCTTTTTCTTCAGAAATTACTACTGCAATACTATCTGATTTTTCAGTTATTCCTATAGCCGCTCTATGCCTTGTACCAACATCTTGGCTTAACCTGCTATTATCTGTCAAGGGCAAAAAACAACTGGCTGCTTTTATTTTATGATCTTTTATGATTACGGCACCATCATGTAGAGGTGTATTTGGAATGAATATATTTATAAGAAGACTATTAGAAATATCTCCATCTATTTTTACACCGGATTCAATATATTCATTAAGACCAGTTTTTAATTCAAATACAATAAGTGCACCGATACTCTGATTCGACAATGCTGCACAAGCTTTTATTATTTCTTCCATTATTCTTTCAGTTTTTTTAACAGAGCTTTCTAAAAAATTAAATGAAAAGAAAGTTGTTCTGCCTATATATTCCAATGCCTTTCTTAATTCAGGTTGAAATACTATAACTATAGCAATCAATCCTACTTGGAGAGTATTTGTCAAAATCCAGCTTATAGTATAGAATTTTAGAGCACTTGATAACCTAGTTATAATAACTATCATAATAATACCTTTAAGAAGCTGTTTAGCTCTAGTTTCTCTTATAAGCATATATCCTTTGTAGTAGGCAAAAGCAACGATTGCTATTTCTATAAAATCTACAATTCTAATGTTTGAAAGTGTTGTTTTTAAATATTCCAATAGTATCACATCCAGATTAATTTAAATTTATGTTCATTTTGTCCATTGTATTTTGGTATGAATTATTCATTCTTATTTTTAATTTTTCCGATACAGAGTTATTTTCCAAATAGTGTTTTATTGGTAGAACATCATAATCATATTTACCATTTAGTTTTGTTCTATTAACCCAAGTTGGAATGAATTCAATTTCTTTTAATTTAGTTTTATTAGTCTCCATATCTTTTTCTATTTCTAAGTTTATTAAAACTCCATCTTCAGTAAAATAAGTATTTATATTTGGATATTCATGGGCTAAAGTTTCGTATCTTTGATTTGATATGAAATTTCCCATAGAGTAAGCAACAAATTTTTTCTCATTATCAATTTCCAAGGTTTTAGAATCCTGAATTACATGAGGATGACTGCCTAATATAATGTCTACACCTTTATTTAGCATTATATCAGCTAAATTTCTTTGAGCAACTGAAGGATCTCTTTGATACTCTCCTCCCCAGTGCATAAATGCTATAATTACATCTGCATTTTTTTTCTTTGAATATTCTATATCCTGTTTTATTTCATTTTCGTCTATAATATTAACCATATATTCAAGTTCATCTTCTGTTAAATACTGTTCAAGACCGTTACATCCATAAGTGTAGGCTATTACAGCAACTTTTATGTCATTTTCTTCTAATATTAATACTCTTTTTTCTTCTGGACTAGTTCTAGTTCCTATGTGAAGCATACCTCTTTCATTAATCTGCTGAATTGTTCTTATTATACCCTGTTTACCCATGTCTATACTGTGATTATTTATCGTTGATAAGACATCAAAACCTGCATTTTTTATTGCATCTAATGTTTCATCCGGAACATTGAAAACAGGCCATGCCTTATATACATTTCCATTATCTAAACCAGCTGTAGTTCCTTCAAAGTTTGCAAATGCTATATCTGCTTTTTCTACAAGAGGTTTTATATCTTCAAAGAAAGGATTGAAATCGTATGTATCAGTAAGTTCATTATAACCACCCTTTATTTGGCTCATATGAAACATTATATCTCCCACCGCTGAAATTTTTATGGATTTTGTTTTTACTTCAACTTTTTCCTCAGTCTCTTCTTTTTCTTCTTCTGGTTTTTCAGCAGAAATTTCTTCTTCTATATTTTCCTCATAAGGATCTTCTTGTCCTTCAGCTTCCTTATTGTTTCCTATAAAAAAATTTACACCCCAGGCTAATATTATTATTCCTAGTACAATAAAAATAACATTTAGAAATTTATTTTTTTTCTTTTTTCTTGCCATTTAATTTCTCCTAATTATTTCTTACTTTAATATTATCTTAATATGCAAAATATTGCAATTTAAAATGATTAAATTTTAATTAATTAATGCCTTCTTAGATTTACCTATTAGATCATATCTTCCCTCTGAAAGTAGAGCTTCTTTTACATATTTGTAATTATAAGGTTTATTATACTGCAAAAGTGCTCTTTGCAATCTTTTTTCGTGAAAAGAATTTGGTATATGTATTTTTTCCATTGTTCTTGGATCCAAACCAGTATAATACATACAAGTTGATAAAGTTCCTGGAGTTGGATAAAAATCCTGCACCTGCTCAGGTATATAGCCTAAATCTCTTATAAATTCAGCTAACTTTATAGCATCTTTAACTGTTGAACCAGGATGACTTGAAATAAAGTAAGGAACTGCATACTGATCTTTTTTTATTTCTTTATTAATTTTATAAAATTTATCTTCAAATTCTTTATAGAGTTCAATACTAGGTTTATTCATAAGTTGAAGTACTCTTTCCGAGGCATGCTCCGGAGCTGTTCTAAGTTGTCCACTTACATGATGCTGACATAATTCCCTAAAAAATTCATCATTATCATCATACATTAAGTAGTCATATCTTATTCCAGACCTGACAAAAACTTTTTTAACACCTTTTAACTTTCTTATTTTTTTAAGAATTTCTAGGTATTCTTTATGAGTTACCTTTAAGTTGCTGCATTTAGGATTTATACATTCTTTATCTACACAAACTCCATATTTTTTCTGTTTATCGCAGGCTGTTTCTCTGAAATTCGCAGTAGGTCCTCCTACGTCTGTTATATAGCCTTTAAATTCATCTAGTTTAGTTAGAATTTCTGCTTCTTTAAGTATTGATTCTTTGCTTCTTTTTTGCATAACTCTTCCTTGATGAAATGCTAAAGCACAGAAAGAACAGTTACCGTAACAACCTCTATTTGCAGTTATACTAAACTGAACCTCTTCTAATGCAGATATGCCTCCACCTTTTTCATATATAGGGTGGTAGGTTCTATTATAATCTAAGTTATATATATCATCCATCTCCATTTCACTTAAGGGTGCTGATGGTTTGTTAGCTACAATATATTGGTCACCGTAATCTTCTACTAATATTTTTCCTGATATACTGTCGGTGTTTTTATGTTGAACCATAAAGCTTTCTGAATATCTCGCTTTTGACTCTTTAATTTCTTGAAATGTTGGTAGAGTTTTATATTTATGAAGCCTATCCAATTTTTTTGTTTTAAAAACCGTTCCATCAACGTAAGTTATTTCTTCTATAGGAATTTCTGCTTCTAATGATTCAGCTATAGATATTATAGATTTTTCACCCATGCCATATACTAGTAAATCTGCTGCTGAATCCAAAAGTATAGACCTTCTAATGCTGTTAGACCAGTAGTCATAGTGAGCAAACCTTCTCAAGCTACTTTCTATTCCGCCAATAATAATAGGAATATTTTTATATGCTTGCCTAATTTTATTTCCGTATACTATTACAGCTCTATCCGGTCTCAATCCAGACATATCATTAGGAGAGTAGCTATCTTTTTTCCTTCTTTTTTTAAAAACTGTATAATGGTTAACCATAGAATCGATATTTCCTGAAGTAACTAAAAAAGCTAGTTTAGGTTTACCTAATTTTTTAAATTCATCTAAATTATTCCAGTCCGGTTGAGATATTATTCCAACTCTATATCCATATCTTTCTAATAATCTACTTATTATAGCTGTACCAAAAGAAGGATGATCTACATAAGCATCACCGGACACTATAATAAAGTCTAGAATATCCCAATTTCTATTTTTCATATCTTTTTTATTTATTGGTAAAAAATTCATTTTATCACCTTCTAAAATTATAACATAAAAACCTTTTATATAAATAAAAATCTCTAAAATTAGAGATTTTTATTTATAATTTATTAATTTTTCCTTTATTAAAATATCTAAATCTATATATTGAAAATTAGGATATTCTTTTTTATCTTCTGTAATTTTCTCATAAAGTATTTCAATACTCCTAATTATTTCCTCTTTTTGATTTTGACACACTGTAGCTTTGACTATATTTTTTCTAATTAAATCCCTTATTTCATCTGTATCTTCGTGACCTATTAGAACTATTTCATCATGGCATTTGAATTTATTTAACAGCTTTCCTACACTCCCAGTAAAACTATTAGTTACATATATACCATCAATTATATCTTTGTTTTCTATTGCTTCTTTTATTATTTTCTCAATTATGCTTCTATACTCTTCTTCTTCCCCATTTACAAGCTCTTTGTTTTCAATTGTTTCAATAATTTTAATATCTTTGAATTCATCTTCTATTAAATTTTTAAATCCATCTATCCTATCCTGCATGCAGGATAGGATTTTATGAACTCCTATAATAATTATATTTCCTTTTCCTTTTAAGTACAAACCCATTAATTTTCCCGCTATGCTTCCTGCTCTAATACTATCTTCTCCATTAAAAACTAATCTTTTTGATTTTGGAGAATCACTTATAAAAGTTGCCACTTGTATCCCTTTATCTACAAGTTTATCGATAGCATCTCCACATCTTTTATCATCGTAAGATATCATAGCAATAGCATTTACATTCTTTTCTACCAAATTATCTAGAGCTTTTAAATGCTCATCTAAGTCATAAGATTTTGTTGTTTCAACAATTATTTCAACTCCAAATGGCTCCAATTCTTCTTGGACTTCTTCAATTCCCTTAAATACATCCTTCCAAAAATAATGCTCTAGATAAGGAAATGCTACTCCAATTTTTATTTTATTTTTTCTATTAACTAAAGCTTTAGCAATTGGACTTTTTTTATAATTTAAGTTTTTTATTGCCTCAATAACTTTTTTTTCAGTTTTAGAAGCTACGTTTCCCTTATTGTTTATTACTCTATCTACTGTGCCAGTTGATACTCCTGCTTCTCTTGCTACGTCCTTAATTGTTGCTTTCATAATAACCACCTCAAAACAAATAATATGATAAATATTATCATATAACTTGTTTTTTTACAAAAAACCTCCCCTTAAAAGAGGAGGTTTGATATGTTTCTTTAAAAGATATAGGTTTCTTTAAAAGATTAGGAAACCTGCCGTTGCTACTATACCACTAAATATTAGTATAACTAGACAATAACCCATTATATCTTTTGCTCCTAGTCCTGCTATACCTAATACTGGTAGAGCCCAGAATGGTTGAATCATATTCGTCCAAGCATCTCCCCAAGCAATAGCCATTGCAGTTTTAGCTGCTGGTACTCCCAAAGCCTTTCCTGCTGGCATCATTATAGGAGCTTGAACAGCCCACTGTCCTCCTCCAGAAGGAACAAAGAAGTTTACAATACCTGCACTTAAGAAAGTAAAGAGTGGGAAGGTAGTAACATTTGCCATATTAACAAATCCGTTGGAAATAACTCCTGCTAAAGATACGCCAGCCGCGTTAGTTCCAACCATCATACCCATAATACCTGCATAAAAAGGAAATTGAAGTATAATTCCTGATGCACCCTTAGCTGCTTCAATTACTGCATCAATATATCTTCTTAACGTTCCGTGAAGTAATATCCCTACAAACATAAAGGTAAAGTTTACAATGTTAAGTCCTAATGAAAAACCATTTATAGCAAAATAATATACTATAAAAGAGAATCCCATAACTACTAATAGACCCCAAAGAATTTTACTATTTTCCATTTTGTCAGCTGGTGTAGCATAAGAAGCTTCGGTTTCTATTTCTTCTTCTAAAAGCTTCGGATCAACAAGTACCCTTTCTTCTTTTTCAGGATGCATAGCCTTATTAATAAAAGGCATTATAACTAGTATCACTAAAAATATAAATAAGTTCATTGGTGAGAAGATAGTTTCACTCGTAGGAATAGCCTCTGTTAAAGCTCCTGCAGTAGCTTCAGATAAGCCTTCTAATGTAGCTACTTTTAACGGAATAGATCCTGCTAATCCACCATGCCATACAACAAATCCAGAATAGGCTGATGCTATAAGTAATCTGTAATCAACACCTTTAACTTGTCTAGCCATTTCTTTCGCTAGCAAAGCTCCTATTACAAGTCCAAAACCCCAATTCAAAAATGATGCTGCAGTAGCTACGAATGTTGTAATTATTATAGCTCTTCCTGGTGTTTTTGCAGCTATAGCTATTGATTTAAGAAGCTTTTTAAATACAGGTGCTTGTGCCATTGCGCTACCAGTTACAAGTATAAGTACCATCTGCATAGAAAATGCTAGCAGATTCCAAAATCCTCCAGACCAATGTAGTACCATAGCTAATGGACCCTGTCCAGTAAATATTATACCTAAAACTAAAACAATAAAAGTAAGAATTACTGCGAATAAAAATGGATCAGGCAAATACTTATTAACTATTGCAACACAACCGTTAGTAAATTTTTTAAACATGATAACCTCCAATTTTTTATTTTTACAACTGTTTGACGACTTGCCACAGTTGTAATCGTTTACATTTTAATTATACATGCTTATTTTATTAAAATCAAGAGGTTTTTATCTAAATTCCGTTATTTTGTTATTTTTTTATCAATTTTTTAATTTGAGATTAGTAAAAAAAGAAGGCTCCCGCCTTCTCCTAGTTATTTTTTATTTACAATGAAAACTCTTCAGCTTTTTCTTCTCCTCTTAATACTCTTAAAGCCCCTAGAGTCAAGGATTCCATTTCGTTTTCTCCAGGCATGATTATTATATTACCTAAAAAATCAACTCTTTCTTTTATAAGAGCAACTAGTTTTTCTGAATACGCCATTCCTCCAGTAATTATAATGGAATCAATTTCTCCTTTTAAAACAGTAGACAACAAACCAATACCCTTTGATATTTGATAAGCCATAGCTTCATAAACGAGTTTCGCTTTTTCATTACCTTCTTCTATCATTTTTTCAACTTGGCGTAAATCTGATGTACCCAAATGAGCTTTTAATCCACTGTTACCTCTCATTTTTTTTGTTATATCTTTTTTAGTGTAATTATCAAAAAAACATAGCTTTACTATGCCTCTTCCCGGTAAGCCTCCTGACCTTTCAGGAGACAAAGGACCTTCATCATCCGATAAGATATCTATCATTTTTCCATTTTTATGGGCTGATAATGTTATACCACTACCTAAATGAGCAACTATAAATCTGCAATCTTTATATTTTTTACCTAGCCTTTGGGCTGATCTTATGGCTGATCCTCTCATATTTAATGTATGGGCTAAACTTTCTCTTTCTATTTCCGGTATTCCAGTTATCTTAGCTACAGGTTCTAATTCGTCTACTGCTATTGAATCGTAAATATATGCAGGTATATTAACTAATTTTGATATCTCGTAGGCTATTAAAGCTGCTAGATTTGAAGCATGCTCTACTCTAGGTCTGTTTTTCAAATAATCAACCATTACATCATTTACAATATATGCTCCTGCCTTTACTGGTGGAAGAAGCCCGCCCCTTCCTACAACTGCATCTAAGTTTTTAATATCGTAGTTATTCTTTTTTAAAAAATCCAGAACAATTTTTTCTCTAAATCCAAATTGATCTTGTATTTTTTCAAATTCTGCTAAATCTTGTTCTTTATGTCTTAAAGTTTCTGTTAAAACTTCTTTTTCATTTTCATATAAGGCTATCTTCGTCGATGTTGAGCCAGGATTAATAGATAATATCTTATACATACATATCCTCCTTAAATTTATCTTAATAAAATTATACCAAAAGAAATATGACATATCAACATATCTTTTGTTTGATGCTAAATATTTATACATATAAATATTTACTTAGTTTTATATCCTATTGTCGTTACATATAGGGTATGATTTTTATAAATATTTTCATTTTCTAAAGGGACTAAGTCTAATTCTGAAAAATATCTAACTACTAATGTCCAAAATCCCATAACAATTAAGATTCCTACTATAACATAAAGTATTCCTTTCTTAGCCATTACTACCTCCTATTTCAGTATTCATTTATATTCTAAATGATTTTTGTCTTATATAATAGTTTATCTTTTAAATAAAAACCATTTATGACTATCAATTTCATATTTTAATTCATATATATCTTTTCTATCTGTCATACATACAAATACTAATCTCCTATTTCCTGCAAGTTTTTCTTCTTTTATATCTATTATTTTTTCTACTTTTATCTTTTTATCTTTATATTTGAATTTAAAGGGTTTTATATCTCCATTAATATTAAAAACAGCTATCATATCTATAGGATGGTTTAATAATTTCACTTAAAATTCTCCTCTCACAAAATACTTTTCATATCTGGATATTCTTCCGAAGGATAACCTCCCATTATCGGCTCTATTCCACTATCTATATAAGAGGCTCTAATAATTGAATAACTTCCGTATTTTTCCCTTATTTTATCTATTGTTTGGTCTAATTTTTCTTTTTCCAAACTATTTTTATTTTCAAAAAAATCTATCTGCTTATTCTCTTTATCTATAAAATCGCTTACTCTCACATTCATATGTCTTATTGGACTTTGGTCCCACAATTGATCAAGTAGATATTTCCCCGTATTTATAATCTTGTCCGTACTATTTGTATAATAATTTATTTTTTTTTGCTTTATTTTATATTTGAAATTTTTATTTTTTATTCCTATAGATACAACTCTGCACAATTTATTTTCTTTTCTTAACCTTGTTCCCACGTTTTCACAAAGACTCATGATAATTTTATATGCTACTTCCCTTTCTTCTACATCAAAGGATATGGTGGTTCCATTACCAATTCCTTTTATATCTTTTTCTTCGCTAAAAATCGAATCATCAATCCCCCATGCATAATCATATATTAATTTACCATGGGATTTTAAAGATGCTACCAAAAGATTATAATCGCAATTAGCCAAATCCCCTATTGTATATATGCCTAATTTTTTAAGTTTTGGACCAGTTCTTCTTCCTATCATAAATAATTCAGAAACATCAAGAGGCCATAGTTTTTTCTTAATTTCTTCTTTGTACAATGTATGAACCTTATCAGGTTTTTCAAATTCGCTGGCTTGTTTTGCAAGAAGTTTATTGTTTGATATACCTATGTTTACAGTATATCCAAAATTTTCTTTAATTTTATTTTTCATCTCACAAGCTAATTTTTCATAATTTATATTTTTACCTGTAAAATTCAAAAAACATTCATCAATACTAAATACATCCACCTCTGGACTATAAGTCTTTAAGAAATCTCTCAAACTTTTACTTGCTTTTATATATACATCATATCGAGGACTTATAACCTTTAATTTTGGACATGTATTTCTTGCTTCCATTAAAGACTGTCCTGTTTTTACACCAGACTTCTTTGCAGGTATCGATTTAGCAAGAACTATTCCATGCCTTTTTTTTTCATTTCCTCCTATAACAGTAGGAGTATCCAAGAAATCATTTTCTATACCCATTTGTTTATAATATGCTGTGTGCCAGGATAAAAATGCAGAATTAACATCTATATGCATTACTGTATTCCTATATTTCAAATAATCACCACCGAACGTTTGTTTGGTTAATTATATCATTTAATCTTCTTTTTGTGAAGAAAAAAAGAGAGGAAAAAATTCCCCTCTTCTAAGCTTTATATTTTTTAAATTCTAAAATGGAGCAAAGCTTTGTTCATTCCACCAATCCTTCATGCTCTGGTCATAGGCTTTTTGAAATTGTTCCAAATGAACTTTTTCCCATTTAATTAAAAGGTCAAAAAGTTTTTTAGCTTCTTCTATTTCTGTCTTTTTCTTCGCTTCTTCATAAAATTCAACAGAAGCTTTTTCTAAATTTATAGCTGTACCAAATATGGAAACTGAAATTGAGTTTTTATTGAACTGCTTATTTTCCCACTTGAATATTTTAGGTGAAGGAGGATCTGCTAAAAAAGCTAGTCTAAAACTATCTTTTTCTTCATCCTTCATTTTATCAAAAAGTTCTCTAAGATATTCAGAGTGTTTTCTTTCTTCTTTAGCCAAAGTTTCCAAAGAACTCTTTGCTTCTGAATCTTTTGCCTCTTTGCTAGCCATCATATAAAATTCGTAACCTTCTACTTCATTAATAATTCCTTGCTTTATAACATCTAATTCCTTTTTTAACATTATACATACCTCCATTTCCTTATATTATATTTTACCCTGATTCATATATTTTATTCTTAAAACCTTATAAAAAAAGAAACTGCTTTTACACAGTTCCTAAACAATATCTTTTATTACTTCCCTACTACTAAATTCAAAATCTTTAGATAGGTCTGTTCTATTCGATAGTATAGCCAAGTAATATTTATCGATTTTAAACTTCTTTCTCCCAAATTTAAATTTATTGTATCCCATCTTTCTTACTATGTCTTTATAAAATTCTAAATGATTTATTATATCTTCCGATGCTAAATGAAATACTCCATCTTTTTCTTCTTCAATGATGTATCTTATTTGCTTAGCTATCCTTTCATCTGTATTTACACTTGAATACAAGTTTTCGTAAAGATAAACCCCTTTATTGTTTTCCAAAGCTTTTTTTAATGCCTTTATTCTTGGAGATTCTTTTCCAAAAATCATAGGTAATCTAACAATAATCAAATCTTCTTCTAATATCTGTTTCATTTCTTTTTCACAAGTTTCCTTGTATATTCCATATTCAGAACCTGAAATTGTTGGATCATCTTCATAATATGCTTTAGTAGGGTTTTTATCAAAAACATTAGCTGAAGAACAAAACATCATTTTTTTTGATGTTTTCTTTAAATATTTAGCGGCTTCAATATGGAATTTTAGTTGTTTATCATAATCTCCTCGGAGACAGGAGATAACTAAATCCGCATCAGATTTCTTTATGATATACTTTACAGAAGTAATATCATTTACATCAAATTTAAACATTTTTTCTTTGAATTCAGGATTAGGATTATTATGGTATGTACCTAATATTTCAAAATCTTCATCGAGTTCTTTCATTAAGCTTCTACCTACAAATCCACTTCCACCTAGTATAAGTATTTTTTTTATCATTTTTCTATCGCCTTCTATTAATGAATTATTTTTAACCATATATATATTCTAACATAAAACAGGACCTACATGTAAAAAAATATGAATTTTATACAGAAATATTCGAATTTTCTTAAAATTTATTTTTTTGAGCTCCAAACACTCTTGAATTTATCTATTAATTTTTCAAAAAAGGATTTTTTATCATCTTTTTTTTGAAATTTCACACTTTTCCCAAGGTCAAGATCAACAACCTTATAGTTATTATCCAGCCATATTGCTCCATGATTATGTCTAGAATTAGACCACCATTCTTTGTATTTATAAGATGACTCCGGTAGCTTTTCTTTTATTATTTTTTCGATTTCTAGGTATGTTAATTTAATATTTTTTTCTTCTGATTCTAATAAATATTTTTCAAAGAGTCTATACTTGGTATTTTTAACTTTTTCCATATCATCTAAAAAAGATAATTGTTTATTATACTTTTCGTCCTTTATTTTTACAAATATTATATACTTTAAAAGAACAACTTTTTTAACCTTCCAGCCAGCATCCAACCATGCATAGTCATGGTACTGGCCTCCATTTGACCAAAAAGTTGAATATTTATATGCATATGATGGTAAATTGTCATCTATAATCTTTTCTATTTCTTCATATGTCAATTTAATCTTACCTTCTTTTAATGTTGTAAAATAATTTTTTAAAGGTTCATATTTTAATTCTTTCATTTAGATACTTCCCTTTATAAGTTAAAATTATAATAATTAAAATGACTATGAATACATTTTCTAAATTTCCACTAATTATCCATAATGGCTCTAAATCAATTTTAGGTAAAGCATTTTGTGCCACAATACTCATAGAGTTATTAATAAAATGAAGAACCATAGCCGGAATTATTGAGTTGGTTTTATATACTACATAAGCAAATATACCACCTAAAAGAAATGTAGGAAAAACTTTTATTAGACTAAAGTGCATAAAAGAAAATAAAAGGGATGAAATTATAATTGCGAATACAACATTGGTTCTCTTAATCATAGAATATAATATTACTCCTCTAAAAAACAATTCCTCTACTACTGCAGGAATAACTGCCATAATTACAATCTGCTGTGCTAAACTAGTTTGAGAGAAAATATAATCAAAGGATTCAATAAGTTCTTCCGAAGGCATTATTTTTATTGCATAATATGTATATATGCCGCTTAATATTATAGCAACAACCCATAGAAGTATACCCCAGAAAAAAAAGCGGATATTTTTTGGTGTATTAAAGAAATAAATTTTTTTAATATTTTTTTTCATAATCACCATAAGAAAAAAACTTGGAGAAAAAATAGATAAAATATGGGTAACAGGAATACCCTTAATTCCCATGGCTCCAATTAGAATATTGCTGGAAATGACAAATAATATCACCGTAACAATATATAATATAAATATTTCTTTTATAGTGAATACATTCTTTTTTATCAAATAGGACCTCCCCACCCTTTTATAATACAATAACATATTATAAGAATATATTCTATAAATTAAACAATGGGAACTTTTTATAGTATTTTCCGTCTTATATAATATATAAAACAAAGGTGGTATTTATGCTTTATTTAATATTTATTTTTTTATCCTTAATTATTATTTATTTTCGTTTATCCTTTACTGAAAAGTCCTCACAAAATATCATAATAGGAATCGTGCAAGAAATAAATGATAATTTTTTATTAATTAAATCTAGTAACAATGTTTATTTTGTACAAATAACTAAAGAAACTTATTTTGATGGCACTTCTTGGAAAGAAATAAAGCCAAACCAAAGTATATATATAGAACATACAGAGCTAATAATGACCTCTAGTAATTTTCAAACCTTTGGTAAAAGAATAAAAATAGCTAATCAAAATGCATTTCTATAGAGATTATAGAAATGCATTTTTTATTTTTAAACTACTTTTCCATTTACTATTACTTTTTTAGGTTTACTATCTATATTTCTTAAAGGATTTCCTTCGAATATTACTATATCTGCATCCTTTCCTTCTTTTATACTTCCTACTCTATCATTTATACCTGTTATTTTTGCAGGATTAATCGTAATAGCCTTCCAAGCCTCTTCTTCTTTAAGTCCCGATTTTACGGCCAGTCCAGCTACTAAAGGAAGATACTGCAGAGGAATAACTGGTGAATCAGTTATTATAGCAATTAAAACACCCGCTTCTTGTAGTATCCTTGGAGTATCAAAAGTTAAGTTTTTAAGTTCATATTTACTCTTTTCTGACAAGCTAGGTCCCACTAAAGCAGCTTTGTTTTCTTTGCTTAAATCATCTGCAATTAAGTGCCCTTCCGTGCAATGGTCCAATGTAATATCAAGATTAAATTCTTTTGCTATTCTCAAGGCTGTAAATATATCATCTGCTCTATGAGCGTGGGCCTTTAAAGGTATTTCCTTATCCATTACGGAAACTGACTTGAACCAGAACCAGCAGCTCTTACAGCAGCCCATCCACAAGCCCAAAATTTATGCATTAAAGCACGCTCAAAAGTACTGCCTTTAGATTTTCTCCTGCCATGTGAAATTGCCATAGATAAAATAATTAAGAAAATAGTTTAAATATATTTTGGGAGGATGTCTAGTGTGTCCAGTGAAGACAACAAATTATATAAACAAGTAATCAAATAAAATTTTATAATGACAAACAGAAAAATAATACCACTTGCTGCAATGGAAAAACTTATGAAAAAAATTGGTGCACAAAGAGTTTCAGATGAAGCAAAAGAAGAACTCAGCAAAGTACTTGAAGAAAAAGGATTAGAAATTGCAGAAGCAGCAAAGAAA